>CAZUQT010000029.1:0-22213 GCA_964622585.1 uncultured Elusimicrobiaceae bacterium
AAAGCAGCCATCGTCATGGGAAGCGATTCGGACCTGGGAGTACTGTCCGCCGCCGCCGGTATCCTGGAGCATTTCTCCATTCCTTTCGAGATCAAGATCCTCTCGGCTCACCGCACCCCGGAAGCCGCGCTGGCCTATGCCGCTTCGGCCGAGAAGCGCGGGTTCGGCGTTATCATCGCCGGGGCGGGGGGGGCCGCCCACCTGCCCGGCGTCCTCGCGGCCGTCACCGTGCTGCCTGTAGTCGGCGTTCCGATGAACGCCACCTCTCTTAACGGGCTGGATTCCCTCCTGTCCATAGTGCAGATGCCGGCCGGCATCCCCGTGGCCACGGTGGGCGTGAACGCCGCTAAAAACGCCGGTTTGCTGGCGGTGCAGATATTGGCTGTCAAAGAAACCCGGCTCCGTGCAAAACTTAAGGTTTACAGGGCGGCGATGAAGAAGGAAGTCCTGGCTAAGACGGCGAAGCTGGACAAGAAAGGCTACAAGAGATATCTTGAAGAAATGAAGTGAACAGCGGGCGCAGTACAAACCGGCAGTCTACCGATAAGGAGATGAGCATGGCTGAACTGAAACTCATTCACAAGGGCAAAGTGCGGGACCTCTATGCCGCGGGTGAGAAGTACCTCCTTATAGTATCATCCGACAGGATCTCCGCTTTCGATCATATTCTGCCTACGCCTATCACGGGCAAGGGCGCCATCCTCAATAAAATAAGTTCATTCTGGTTCGCGCGGACCGGGAATATACTTAAAAACCATATCGTAGCGGCCGAGATAGGCGAGATCAAGACGAAGCTTGCCGGCTATGACTGTTCGGCCCTGGACTGGTCGCAGCTGGCGGGACGCGCCGTGCTGGTGCACAGGACCAAGCGCGTCGATTTCGAGTGCATAGTGCGCGGGTATATTACCGGCTCGGGGTGGAAGGAATACCGGAAGCAGGGCAGCGTCTGCGGCTTAAAGCTGCCGCCCGGTCTTAAAGAGGCCCAGAAACTGCCGGAGCCGGTGTTCACGCCCACCAGCAAGGCCGACCAGGGCCACGACGAGAACGTAACTTTCGAACAGATGGCCGAAGCGCTCGGGCCGGAGCTTGCCGGGAAGATAAGGGAGAAAAGCCTCGCCCTTTATAAATTCGCGGCGGAGTACCTTGAGAACCGCGGCATACTTTTGGCCGACACTAAATTCGAGTTCGGCCTGCTGGACGGGGAACTGATACTGATAGACGAAGCGCTGACCCCGGATTCTTCCAGGTTCTGGGACAAGGCGCAGTACAGGATCGGGACCAGCCCGGAGAGTTACGACAAGCAGTACGTGCGCAACTGGCTCGAGGGGAGCGGCTGGGACAAGAATTCCGCGCCGCCCGCGCTGCCCGCTGAAGTAGTGCGGGGCACCCTCAAAAAGTACGAGGAAGCCCTTAACAAAATAACCGCCGGGTGAAGTGCCGCCCGGCGGCTTCTTTTATCCTGAACGTGGATCTTTCCGGCGATAAGGTTAAAAAATGATAATCGAGATCTGGACCAAAGAGAAATACGCCAGGAACGAGGAGGAGGCTTTTATCGCCAGGCTGGCTCACGCCGGCCTGAAGGTTAAAACCGCGCGCCTCTCCCGCCTTTACCGGGTGGACGCTGATTTCACTAAAGCGGACTTCTCCAAAATAGCTTCGGACCTCCTGACCGATAATATAACCGAGCATTGCTCCCTGACCCCCGGGAAAGCGGGGCTTAAGAACGCTTACAGGGTGGAAGTCTGGCTGAAGGATTCCGTGACCGACGTGGTAGGCGAAAGCGTGAAAGAGGCCGTAGCCGACGTGGCGGGGAAGCCTCCCGCCGCGGTCAGGTTCGGCCGGGCCTATTATGTGCCCTGCGCCTCCGGGCTGAAGCTTAAGCAGGCCGTGTCCAAGATCCTGGTGAACGAAGTGGTAAATAAATTTAAAATCGAGAAATGCTGAAAAACTATGCAAAACCCTCTTTCTAATTTTACCTCTTTAAGCGAAAAGCAGCTGGCGGAGCTGGACAGGACCTGCGGCTGGTCGCTGAACGCGCTGGAGCTCGCCGAAGTGCAGCGCCAGTTCCGGAAAATGGGCAGGCAGCCTTCGCGCGGCGAACTCGAGACCCTGGCCCAGACCTGGTCCGAGCACTGCAAGCATAAGACTTTTTCCGGGCCGGTTTCCTTCAAGTCCGGCAGCAAAGTGAAGAAATATAAAAATCTCTTCAAAGAGACCATCGTGAAGGCTACTAAGACCCTGAACAGGAAATGGTGCCTTTCCGTGTTTACCGACAATGCCGGGATAGTGGAATTCGGCAAGAACGGGAAATGGGGCCTGGCTTTCAAGGCGGAAACCCATAACCATCCCTGCGCGGTGGAGCCTTACGGCGGGGCCGAGACGGGCGTGGGCGGCGTAATAAGGGACATCCTGGGCGTCGGCCTGGGGGCGAAGCCCGTGCTCAATACCGATAATTTCTGCTTCGGCTATCTGGACAGCAAAAAAAAGCTTCCTAAAAATTCGCATTCGCCGGAGCGCATCATGCGCGGCGTGGTGGAAGGGGTCAGGGATTACGGCAACCGCATCGGCATCCCCACCGCCTCCGGCGGCCTCTATTTCGACGACGGGTACCTGCTTAACCCGCTGGTCTATGTCGGCTGCGCGGGGCTTATCCCGACCGATAAAATAGATAAAAAAGTCATCCCCGGGGACCTGATAGTTTCCATCGGCGGGCGCACCGGCCGCGACGGGATACATGGCGCCACTTTTTCCTCCGCGAATATAGAGGAGGACACTTCCGCTTCGGCCGTGCAGATAGGCCACGCCGTGAACGAGAAAAAGACCCTCGACGTGCTGATGCGCGCCCGCGACCTCGGCCTTTATAACGCGGTGACCGACTGCGGGGCCGGCGGTTTCTCCTCGGCCATCGGCGAGCTGGGCTCGGAGACCGGAGCGCGGATACGCCTTGAGGACGCGCTGCTCAAGGATACCCGCATAGAGCCCTGGGAGATCTGGGTGTCGGAGTCCCAGGAGCGCATGATCCTTTCCGTGCCGAAGGCCAAGCTTAAGAAACTCGAGGCTATACTCAGGGCGGAGAGCTGCGAATATTGCGTCCTGGGAACTTTCCCCGGTGACGGGCAGCTCCTGGTGACGCACGGCGAAGAAAAAATAGTGGACCTGCCCATGGCTTTCCTTCACGGCGGTGTTCCTAATTTCGAGAAAAAAGCGGCGCGGCGCAAAGTGAAGATGCTCGACGGAGCCCCGCTCCAGCCCGCAAAGACTTACGGCGGGCTGCTCAAAGAAATGCTGGCTCACCCTAATGTGTGCTCCCGGCATTCCGTCATAACCCAGTACGACCACGAGGTGCAGGGCGGGACCGTGATAAAGCCCCTCCAGGGAAAATACGGGGACGGCCCGGGAGACGCGGCCGTAATCTGGCCGCAGGCCGCAACGCTGGACCTGAACGATTTCGCCGGCTTCGCCGTTACGCACGGCTTCAACCCGGCGGCCGGGAAGATCGACCCCTATCAGATGGCGCTGCACACGGTCGACGAGGCGGTCAGGAACCTTCTCTGCGTCGGAGCGGAGATCTCGCGCACGGCCATCCTGGACAATTTCTGCGCGGCCAGCCCCCGCGACCCTGAAGTGATGGGCGACCTGGTCCTGGCTGCGGAAGGCTGCCACGACGCGGCTATGGCCTACGGCGCGCCCTTCATCTCCGGCAAGGACAGTTTCTACAACCAGTCCAAAGACGCCGACGGGAAGGAATACCCGATCCCGCTTTCGCTGCTGATCTCCGCCACCGCGCCCGTGGAGGATATCCGCAAAGCCATAACGATGAACTTCAAGGAAGCCGGGAACCCGGTTTACCTGGCCGGCGCAAGCCGCCGCGGCTTCGGCGGGTCCGTGTACGGCGATATGATGGTAGCCGGAAATAACTATATAGCCCCGCTGGATATGAAAGCGGCCGTGCGGATGTATACGGCCCTCCTGAAGGCCATAAAGATCGGCTGCGTCTGCGCCGCGCACGACGTGTCCCAGGGCGGGCTTGCCGTTACTCTCGCCGAGATGGCTTTCTCCGGCGGTTTCGGGGCGGAGCTGGACCTTTCCGCCGCGGGCCGGGAGAAGGGCCTGTCCGCGCTCGAGCTTTTGTTCGGCGAAAGCCCCTCGCGCCTTGTCCTCGAGGTCGTAAAGGAGAGGGAGGCGGAATTCCTCAAGCTCGTAAAGGGCCTGCCGGTCGGCGAAATAGGGTACGTTAACGAAGAGCCTGCGCTGGACGTGGGCGACTCCGGCGAGCCGCTTTTCAGGGAAGACATCTTCGCGCTTAAAAAGTGCTGGAAGAGGGAGCTCATATGAAGCCCAAGGCGATAATCCTGCGTGGCACCGCCACTAACTGCGATATAGAAACTTTCAATTCCTTTAAATATGTAGGGGCGGAGCCGGAGCTGGTCCATATAAACCAGCTCCTGTCCGGAGAGAAGAAGGTCCTGGACTATTCCCTGATGGCCTTCCCGGGCGGCTTTTCTTACGGCGACGATATCTCGGCCGGCAAGATCTACGCCGTGAAGATGAGCCGTCTCTCGTCGGATTTCGAGGCTTTCATCAAGGATAAGCGGCCCGTCATCGGCATCTGCAACGGTTTCCAGATACTTGTTAAGACCGGCTTCCTGCCCGAGAACAGGGGGAACGCCCAGGTCTCCACTCTCTACACCAATGACTGCGGTCATTTCCTTGCCAAGTGGATAAAAGTGAAGATAAATAAAAAAAGCCCGTGCATTTTCACGAAGGGCCTCCCGGACGAGATCGAGCTGCCTATAGCTCACGGCGAGGGCAAGTTCATCGTCGAGGACAGGAAAATAATGTCGGACCTGACGGCGCGCGAGCTCCACGCCATGACCTATTCTGAGAACCCCAACGGCTCTATGCTGGATATCGCCGGGATAACCAATGCCGCGGGCACCTGCTTCGGCCTGATGCCGCACCCGGAGCGGAACTTCTTCGCCTGGCAGAACCCTGACCGGCCCGCCGCCGCCAGGGAAGCCGTGGCCGCGGGGTACCAGTTCTTCAAGAACGCGGTGGATTACGTCGGGTAAAAGGAAAACACATGTGCGGAATATTCGCTATCTCGGATAATAAGGACGCCTCAAGGCTGGCTTATGTCGGGCTCTTCACCCTGCAGCACCGCGGCCAGGAATCCGCCGGCATCGTTACTGACGACAACGGGGTCCTGCGCCACAGCATCGGCATGGGCCTCGTAAGCGAGATCTTCACCAAGGACGCGCTTGAAACCCTTAAAGGCCGCAGCGCTATCGGCCATATCCGCTATTCCACTACCGGCTCGAGCCATATCAAGAACGCCCAGCCGCTGGTCCTCGATTCCTACCTCGGGCAGGTGGCCGTAGCGCATAACGGTAATTTAACCAACTCTGATATCCTTAAGGAACAGCTTCAGAAAGGCGGCGCGATCTTCCAGTCCACCAGCGATACCGAAGTAATACTGCACCTGATGGCGAAGCACCGCGGGAACAGCCTGACCGATACGCTCGCAAAAAACCTTCCGAAACTGGAGGGCTCGTACGCTTTCGCCTTCCTGGCGCCGGGCAAACTTATCGGGGCGCGCGACCCTAACGGGTTCAGGCCCCTGGTCCTGGGCAAACTGGGAAAGTCTTTCATGCTTGCGTCGGAGACCTGCGCTATCGAAGTGGCGGGGGGAAAGATCGTCAGGGAGATCGCTCCGGGGGAGATGGTAACTATAGAGGGCGGGAAAGCCAGCTTCAGGCGCTTCGCCCCGGCCAGGAACTTCACCCGCTGCATCTTCGAGCAGGTTTATTTCGCAAGGCCGGATTCGATAGTCGCCGGCAGGAGCGTGCAGACGGCGCGCTACGAGATCGGCGCCCTGCTGGCCCGCGAGCTGAAGGGCGTCAAGGCCGACATAGTGTCCGGCGTGCCGGATTCCGGCACGGTCTACGCCCTGGGCTTTTCCGACGAGTCCTGGATCCCCTTTCAGACGGTCTTCATGCGCAACCATTATACCGGCCGCTCCTTTATACAGCCGGACCAGCGCCTGAGGGAATTCACCGCCCATCTCAAACTGGCGCCCATCCGGGACGTGATACAGGGCAAGACCATCATATTGATAGACGATTCCCTGGTAAGGGGGACGACTTCGCGCAAGATAGTGAAGAGCCTCAAAAAGGCCGGCGCAAAGAAGATAATAATGGCCATCGCCTCCCCGGCCATCATCTCCCCTTGTTTCTACGGCATAGACACGCCGAGCAAAAAGGAGCTGATCGCCTGCAACCTGACGCTGGAGAAGATCCGCCGCTTTATCGGCGCCGACGAGCTCTATTATCTAAGCCTGGAGAGCCTGGTCTCCGCCTGCGGCGACAAGAAGGACAGGAACTTCTGCGTTTCCTGCTTTACCGGGAAATACAATACCCGGGTGGACGCGGTGGCGAAGGCTTATGGCCTCCCTGCCAAGGCGGGGCTGTGAACGTACTTCTTATCGGTTCCGGCGGCCGCGAGCACGCCCTGGCCTGGAAGATAAGGCAAAGCCCGCAGCTCGGGAAACTGCACGCCGTACCCGGCTCCGCCGCGATGAAAAGCCTGGCCGAATGCCACCCCATCGCGGTCGACGACTTCGAAAAGATACACGCCTGCTGCCTGGCGAAGAAGATCGAGCTGGTCGTGGTAGGGCCCGAAGCGCCCCTGGCCAAAGGTATAAGCGATTTCCTGACGGCGAAGGGCGTCAAGGTTTTCGGCCCCTCCCAGAAGGGCGCCATGCTGGAGGCTTCAAAGCAGTTCGCCAAGGAGTTCATGGGGAGGAACTCCATTCCCACCGCTTCCTTCACCATCCTTTACTCCGCTGAGTTCGCCAGGGAAAAAATAAAAGAGAACAAGAAATACCCGGTGGTGATCAAGGCCGACGGCCTGGCCGCCGGCAAGGGCGTGCGCATCTGCGGGAACGAGGCCGACGCCCTTTCCGCCGTTTCGGATTTCATGGAAAAGAGGATCTTCGGCTCTTCGGGCTCGAAAGTGGTCCTGGAAGAGTTCCTGACCGGCCGGGAGGGCTCCGTCCTGGCCCTGGTGGACGGCAAGTCTTTCCTGCTGCTCCCCATAGCGAGGGACCACAAGCGCCTGGGCGACGGCGACCTGGGACCCAATACCGGCGGGATGGGCGCGGTAGCTCCCGTCGATATCGCCGCCCCCGACCTGGAAATAATAAAAAATGAAATACTGCAGCGCTTCGTGGACGGCGTAAAAAAAGAGCAGATCCCGTTTTGCGGAGTCGTTTTCGCGGGGATAATGTTCACGCCGGACGGGCCCAGGGTCCTGGAGTTCAACTGCCGCTTCGGCGATCCTGAAACCCAGGCGATAATGCCGCTCCTGAGGGGGGACCTGCTGTCGCTGCTTAAGGCCTGCGCCGACGGCAAGTTGGCCGGGAAGGAACTGGAGCTTAACGGGCAGGCCTGCGTCTCCGTAGTCCTGGCGGCCGGCGGCTATCCCGATGATCCGGAAAAGGGAAAAGAAATAACCGGCCTCTATAAAGTTCCCGCCGGGGCGCTTGTCTTCCACGCCGGAACGGAGAAAAAAGACGACGGTTACGTAACCAGCGGGGGGCGCGTGCTCTCCGTGACCGCAGCCGGAGCCAGTCTGGAAGAAGCCAGGAAGAGCGCCTACGCCGCCGTCTCAAAAATACATTTCGAAGGCATGCAGTACAGGAAAGACATAGGTTTGTGAGCGCCCGAAGAACATATTTTCCCGGTACAGGAGACATAATGACGACTTATAAAAAAAGCGGAGTGGATATAAAGCTTTCCGATAAATTCACCGAATTCCTCGAGAAAAAGTCCAAAGCTATCGGCGGCTTCGCCGGGCTCCTGCCCATAGCCGAGAGCAGGAACGAGTTCAGCCTGGTCGCCTCCACCGACGGCGTAGGAACGAAGCTGAAACTCGCTTTCCTGCTCGATAAACACAATACCATCGGCATAGACCTGGTCGCAATGTGCGTCAACGACCTCCTCTGCTGCGGCGCGCGCCCAATGATCTTCCTGGACTACTACGCCACCGGCAAGCTCGACCTCGCCCGCTCCAAGAAAATAATCGACGGCATCCTGGAAGGCTGCCGCCAGGGCGAATCGGCCCTGCTCGGCGGCGAAACGGCCGAGATGCCCGGCTTCTACCAGCCCGGGGAATACGACCTCGCCGGCTTCTCGGTCGGCATCGTGAAGAACTCCGAGATCCTCGACGGCAAGAAAGTCAGGCCTGGCGACGTCCTGATCGGCCTGAAGTCCACCGGCTTCCACTCCAACGGTTTCTCCCTGATAAGGAAAGTCCTGGACGATAAGAAGCTCCTGAAGAAATACGCCGCCCGCCTGCTCACGCCGACGAAGATATACGTCAAGGACGTCAATAAACTCCGCTACGCCCTGAGGAAAAAGAAACACGACGTGCTCGCTCTCGCCCATATCACCGGCTCGGGCATCCCCGGCAACCTCCCGCGCGTGCTCCCCAAAAATCTGAGCGCCATAGTCTATAAAGATTCCTGGAAAACCCCCTCGATAATGCGCGAGATCCAGCGCCTCGGCAATATCCCCGAAGCCGACATGTGGGACTCCTTCAATATGGGCCTGGGCATGATAGCCGTAGTCCGCCCCGCCGCCGTAAAAACGGCCCTCAAAACCCTTAAAGATTCCGTGCTCATAGGTGAGATCGTTAAAGGCAAGAACGAAGTTGTTTTTAAGTAAAAACGAGGCAGCTTGCGTCAGGCCGCGGGGACCGGAACGCAAAAACGTTGTCTCGCACACCGTGCTCGCAACTCCCGCTCTCGCCCTCCGCGCTTACGCAAGCGTCGGGCTCCGAGAGGGTTTTGCTAACCCGGTCCCCGCGTCCTGACGCGGTCTGCAGCCAATTCTGGAGACCTCAATGAAAAATATCGTCGTATTCGCTTCTGGCGGCGGGACTAATCTGCAGGCTTTGATAGACGCGGCTAAAGACGGGCGCATAAAAGGGAAGATCGCCCTTGTCGTTTCCAATAAAGCGGGCGCCGGCGCGCTAGAGCGCGCGAAAAAGGCCGGCATCCCGGCCGAGACAGCCGTCCAAAAAGATTTTAAGACCCTCGAAGTTTACGACGAGCATCTCGCAGCCCTCTGCCTTAAACACAAAGCCGACCTGGTCTGCCTCGCGGGCTTCATGCTGAAGCTCGGCCCGAAAATGCTGTCCGCTTTTAAGGACAGGATAATTAACGTGCACCCCGCCCTGCTGCCCGCTTTCGGCGGGAAAGGCTTCTACGGGATGAAGGTTCACGAGGCCGTCATAGAGTCCGGGGCCAGGGTAAGCGGCGCTACCGTTCACTTCGTGGACGAGAATTACGACTGCGGCCCGATAATAATACAGCAGCCGGTCCCGGTCCTGCCCGGCGACTCGGCTGAAGAGCTGGCAAAGCGCGTGAACGCCGCCGAGCTCGCCATATATCCGAAAGCGGCGGCCCTGTACTGCGCCGGCCAGCTGAAAGTCGCGGGCCGCAAGGTGGAGATCTCGGGCCCCGCGCCCGAGACCGGGAAAGTACGCCGCGCGCTTATTTCCGTCTCTGATAAAAGCGGCGCTATTGAATTTTGCAGAGGCTTGGCCGCAGAGGGCGTCGAGGTGGTCTCTACCTCAGGCACCTATAAATTGCTTAAAGAAGCCGGCGTGCCGGTGCGCGCCCTGGAGACTCTTACGGGTTTCCCGGAGATGCTCGACGGCAGGGTGAAGACGCTGCACCCGGCCGTGCACGGCGGGATACTTTACCGGCGGGAGGATCCGGCTCATGCCGAGACTGTTTTCAAATTCGGCATAGAGCCCATAGACATGGTAGTCGTGAACCTTTATCCCTTCGCCGAGACGGCCAAGAAAGCCGCTCCCTGGTCCGAGGAGCTGATAGAGAATATCGACATAGGCGGCGTGGCGCTGCTCCGCGCCGCGGCAAAGAACTACCAGTCGGTGGCCGTGCTGACCTCCCCGGCTGATTATGACCCCGTACTTGCGGCCATCTGCGCGGGCGAAGGCTCCGTGCCTCTCTGGCTGAAGAAAGAGCTGGCCGTAAAAGCTTTCTCCCATACCGCCGCTTACGACGGAGCGATAGCCGGAGAGCTCGGCAAATCCGGGGCCGCCGGCTTCCCGGCGGGCCTCGGGGTCCCTCTAAAAAAGATACATGACCTGCGCTATGGGGAGAACCCGCACCAGGCCTGCGCGCTTTACTCCAGGAAAGGAAAGCTTCCTTTCGCGCAGCTGCAGGGCAAAGAGCTTTCCTACAACAATATCCTGGACGCCTACGGAACTTATCAGGCCGTGCGCGAGTTTGAAAAGCCGGCCGCCGTAATCTTCAAGCATGTCACGCCCTGCGGGCTAGGGACAGGGGCCGATATCGCCGAGGCTTTCGAGCGCGCCTGGAGCACCGACCCGCTTTCCGCCTTCGGAGGCATAATAGCCCTTAACCGCAAGCTCGACGGCCGTATAGCGGAGTTCCTCGCCAAAAGGTTCGTAGAAGTAATCTGCGCCCCCGATTATGACGAAAAGGCGCTGGAGATCTTCGCTAAAAAGACCAATTTGCGCCTCCTGAAATGGGAGAGCTTCCCAGCCGACAATCTGGTCCTGCGCTCCGTCGGCGACGAGGTGCTGGTCAGCACCGACGACAAGCTTCTGCTCGGAGATAAATGGGAAGTTCCCACAAAGCGCAAGCCGACCCCGCAGGAAGAAGAGGCGCTGCGTTTCGCCTGGACGGCCGCCAAGTACGTGCGCTCGAACGCCATAGTGCTGGCCGACACCTGCCGCACGGTAGGCATAGGGGCCGGGCAGATGTCGCGGGTGGATTCGGTCTTCATGGCCGGCCATAAACTTGAGGCCTTTTTAAAGGACAATCCGAAGCCCTCTACCATGGTCATGGCTTCCGACGCGTTCTTCCCTTTCCCCGACGCTCTGGAAGAGGGCGTAAAACTTGGCGCTACCGCCGTGATACAGCCGGGCGGTTCGGTCAAGGATAAGGAAGTGGTGGAAGCGGCCGACAAGCTGGGCGTGGCCATGGTGCTTACGGGGATAAGGCATTTCCGGCATTAACCTGAATCCTGCAGGATTCCCCGCGAAGCGGGCGGAGGGCCCAGCGCTATGCGCGCCAGGCCCGACGAGGTGTATGCCTCCCGAAGGGCGCCCGCTATGCGGGCGGAAAGTTGCGGTTGCAACTTTCAGGTTAACAGCCGGCCGGGGGCGAGTTACTCCGCTACGGGGAAATAGATCGTGAAGACGGCGCCGCCTTTCGGGTGGTTCGCGGCTATGATCTGGCCGCCGCTCTGGTTAACTATGCCGTAGACGGTGGAAAGCCCGAGGCCGGTTCCCTTGCCTTTAGGCTTGGTGGTGAAAAAGGGTTCGAACATGCGCGGGAGCACCTCAGGCGGGATGCCGGGCCCGGTGTCGGAGAGCTCGAAAACGGCGTAGGTTCCGTGTTTCAGCGAGGGGGGGGCTTCCTCCGGCCCCGCGGTATAGGTCTTTATATATATTTTTCCGTTGTCGCTCATCGCGTGCTTCGCGTTTACGGCGAGGTTCAGCACGGCCTGCTTGAACTGTTCCGGCTCTATCTTGACGGCCGCCGGCTTCTTGTCCAGCTCGTAGGAGACCGTGATGCCCTTGCCCAGCAGGTTATCCAGCATTAATTTAAGTTCGGCCAGCGGCGCGTTGATCGTGGTGCGCACGGGACTTATCTCCTGCCTTCTCGCGAAAACCATCAGCTGCTTGATAAGGTTCGCGGTCACTTTGGAGGAACGGAGTATTTCGGAGGCCAGCTTGGCCCCTACCGAGCCGGGTTCCAAATCCTCTCCGATAAGCTCCATTGAGCCGATTATTATGGTCAGTAAATTGTTGAAATCGTGCGAGATCTGTCCGGCAAGCAGGCCCATAGACTCCATCTTCTGGCTATGGCTAAGCTGGGCTTCCAGCTGGGCTTCCCGCGCTATGTCGTGGCGCAGCACCAGGAAATACCTGGGTTTGCCTTCGGGGCCCAGGACGGGCGAGATGCGCACCTCTTCATTGATAAGGGCGCCGTCCTTGCGGCGGTTAGTGATGCGGCCGTTCCAGCGCCTGCCGGCTTTCAGGGTTTCCCACATTTCTTTGTAAAATGCGTGAGAGTGCTCGCCGCTTTTCAGGATCCTTGGGTTTTTTCCGAGGATCTCCTTCCTGGAGTAGCCGGTGATCTTTTCGAAGGCGGGGTTCGCGTAGATTATGGTGCCGTCGAGGTCGGTAAGCAGGACGGTCTCGTCAGCCTGCTCTAACGACTCGAGGAGAATGGCGGCCGTTTCGGCGGAGATCTTCATGGAGATATTGTAGCAAAACTCGCGGCGGGCGGCCGATTTTACAGGGCGAGCTTTTATGTGTTAAAATTACTTGCAAGACCCCTGCTTGCCGACGCGGACGCGGGGTATTTTTTTGGCCGTCTGATGAGCATAGCTCTTGGCCGTCTGAGGCGCATAGCGCTTGATACGGCATGGCCACAGGCCTAATACGGCACAAACATAGTTTTGGGGAGGAGACTCTATGCCGGCTCTGCGGAATATAAACGCGGTAAGTCCCCTGGACGGAAGATATTCCGGCAAAATGGGCGGCCTGGGCCGGGGTTTCGGCGAAGCCGCGCTGGCGCGCTACCGCGCGCTGGTAGAATGTACCTATCTTCAGAAGCTCTGCTCCACGCCCGGCGTGGCCATAAGGAGGCTCAAGCCCGCCGAAAAAGACCTCCTCGGGAAGCTGCCGCTTCTTTCCGACAAAGACGTCCTTAAGATAATAGCTATAGAGGAAACCGGCTCCGGCCGGATCCCGCCGACCAGGCACGATGTGAAAGCGGTGGAATATTTCCTCAAGGAGAAGCTGAAGCGCACTTCCCTCCGCGATATAACCGAGTTCGTCCATTTCGCGCTCACCTCGGAAGACGTCAATAATATCTCCTACGCGCTGATGCTCCGGGACTGCCTTGCCGCGGAGGTCATCCCGGCGCTCGAGGAGATCCTCTCGGCGCTGGACGCCCTGGCCCTGAAGCATGCGGCGGCGCCGTTGCTCGCGCGCACCCACGGCCAGCCCGCCGTCCCCACCACTTTCGGTAAGGAATTCCGCGTTTTCCACGCGCGGCTGAGCCGCCAGGTCGGCCAGCTCCGGTCCGCCCGCATCTGCGCCAAGCTGAACGGCGCTTCCGGCAACTACAACGCCCATACGGCGGCCTTCCCGGCCGCCGACTGGCAGAAGTTCTCGAAGGAATTAATAGAAAGCTTCAATTCCGGCTCCGGGCCCGCCCTGGAATATAATCCCTTTACGACGCAGATAGAGCCTCACGACAGCTACGCCGAACTGTTCGATAACCTCCGCCGCGCCAACACCATCCTCCTGGCCTTTTGCCAGGATATGTGGCGCTATATCTCGGCCGGCCTGGTAAAGCAGAAGGCCGTGGCCGGGGAAGTGGGTTCCTCGACGATGCCGCAGAAAGTGAACCCTATCCATTTCGAGAACGCGGAGGGGAACCTCGGCCTCGCTAACGCGCTTCTTGGCTTCTTCTCCTCGAAGCTGCCGGTCTCCCGCCTGCAGCGCGATCTCTCGGACTCTACAGTGGAGCGCAATTTCGGCGTGGCCCTCGGACACGGGCTGGCGGCTTACAGCTCCGTGCTCGCCGGCCTTTCCCGCGCCGCGGTGGACGAAGCCGCCGCCAGCGCTGAACTCGGGCTGCACCCGGAAGTCCTCGCCGAAGGCATACAGACCATCTTAAGGCGGGAAGGCGAAACCGGTCCTTATGAACTGCTCAGCAAGTTCACGCGGGGCCGCGAAGTTACCGCCGCCGGGCTGGATGAATTTATAGACGGGCTCAAGCTTAAGCCCGGGATAAAAGCGGAGCTGAAGCGGCTCTCGCCCCTTAACTACACGGGGCTTTCGGAAAAAATAGCTAAACGCAAGGAGTAATACAATGCCTGTAGATATCGTTGTAGGCGGCCAGGGCGGTGACGAGGGGAAAGGAAAGATCTGCGCGTATCTGGCGAGCAAAGGGGACTACGATTACTCCATAAGGGTGGGCGGCCCCAATGCCGGGCACACGATATTTTTCAATGATAAAATTTACACGCTCAAGACCATGCCCGGCGGCTTCGTCAACAAGCGCGCGAAGCTGGTGCTTGGCGCCGGAACCTATATCATAACCGACTGGCTGGAAAAGGAAATAGCGCTGACAGGGGCGGAAAACCGCCTGATGATAGACCCGCACGCTGTGATCATAGAGCCGCGCCATACGGAATCCGAGCGCGCCGATACCCGCATGATGGGCACCATAGGCAGCGTGGGCACCGGGCTGGGCGCGGCCGTGCGCGACCGCATCGACCGCAAGCCGCTGCGCTTCGCCAAGGACGAGCCCCGCCTGAAAAAATACATCAAGGACGTGCCTGAGCTCCTGAACAAGGCCCTGGCGAAGGGCTCCCGGATGCTGCTGGAGGGGACGCAGGGTATGAAGCTTTCCAACCTGCACGGCGAATACCCGTACGTCACTTCCCGCGACACCACAGCTTCCACCTTTATGGGAGAAGCCGGCCTGGGCCCGAAATACGCCGGGGAAGTTTATGCGGTATTCAAACCCTATGTCACGCGCGTCGGCCCGGGGATGGTCGCCAACGAGATAAAAGATATGAAAGTCCTGTCCAAGTACCACACCGCGGGCCGCGAGGTCGGCAGTGTCAGCGGCCGCCTGCGCCGGGTGGGCGGCTTCGATATGGACGTCGCCCGCCAGACCGTGAGCATCAATTCGGCCACCAGGCTCGCGATAACCCATATAGACCTGCTGGAGGGGGCGGACGTTACCCGCGGAATAAAGAGCTTCACCGGCCAGGCTAAAAAATTCATGGCGACCCTGGAGAAGGTCTGCGCCGTTTACCCTTACCCCAAAGTGGCGCTGGTTTCCTACGGCCCGGGGCTCTTCGACGTTCTGAAGTTGAAATAGGACAGCGTTTTCAAAAAATGCTATTATTGAAAGCGCAGTACTTACCACCTTTTGCCGCGGTAGCTCAGTGGTAGAGCACTGGTCTGAAAAACCAGGTGTCGTTGGTTCGATCCCAACCCGCGGCAAATTTCCTTTCAGGAGTCCGGTCTATGCCCCTCCATAACAAGATACTTATAGCCGACGACGACGCTGACATGCGCATGCTGCTCAGCAATATGCTCGAAAGCGAGGGTTATACCGTGCTGCAGGCCGAGAACGGGCTTGAAGCCGTGGAGATGGCGCGCAAGGAGCTCCCGGCGCTGGTGATGCTGGATATACACATGCCGCTCATGGACGGCCTGAAAGCCTGCAAGGAGATCAAGTCCGACAAGGTCACCAGGATCGTGCCCGTCGTGATGCTTACCGTGGAGGGCAGCATAAACGAGATCCAGCAGGCCATAAGCTACGGGGCCAAAACCTATATTACCAAGCCTTCCAGCAAAGCGGAGATCCTTAAGGTCGTTAAAAGCATTCTTTAACTCCCGCGCCTTAAACGTAAAAAGGGCCCTTTCGGGCCCTTTTTATTTGTCGCCGTTCCGGGTCTATACTATCCTGAGCAGCGCGAAGTGCAGGTATTCCGTCTCGGGCATGCTGAGCAGTATAGGATGGTCCTTCGCCTGGCCGCGCATCTCTACCAGCATGGCCTTCTTTCCCACCCGGGAAGCCGCGCCGGAAAGAGTTTCCATGAACATCCCTCTCGAGATGTGGTGCGAGCAGGTGGAGACCGCAAGGTAGCCGCCGCGCGGCAGCGCTTTTATCGCCGCGCCGGCCATGCGGCCCAGCATCTTCAGCGCCTGCGGCAGATGCTTCTTGTTGCGCACGATATTGGGCGGGTCTATCAGGATGAAGTCCGGCGTCTCCGGCAGCTGCCCCGCCTCCAGGGCCTCCAGGATGCGCTCCGCTTTTTCCTTGCGGAAAATGATCTTTTTTTCCACCTTGTTGAGCGCCGCGTTCTCCTCCGCCAGCTCTATGGCCTTTTCCGAGGAGTCGATGCCCCAGACGGTTTCGGCGCCGGCCTTGGCGGCGGTTATAGCGAAAGCCCCGAGGTAAGTGTGGAGGTCCATCACTTTGCGCCCCTTGAAGAACGGAACGAGGGCCTCGCGGTTCTCGCGCTGGTCGAAGTACCAGCCGGTCTTCTGGCCGCCGGCCATGGGCACCCAGTAGTCCAGGCCGTTCTCGGTTATCTTCACCTTTTCGGGCATGACCCCGAAGGCCGTCTCTTCGTAAGACTTGATCCCTTCCAGCTCGCGGAACTGGTGGGTATTCTTGTAGAAGATCCCGCGGGGCCGCATCAGGTCGGTGATGGCGGCGGTGATCTCTCCCTTCAGCAGCTCCATGCCGGCCGAAAGGATCTCCACCACTATCGCGTCGCCGTAGCGGTCAACGACCAGGCCGGGCAGGCCGTCGGATTCTCCGAAGCAGACCCGGCAGGCGCGGGAAACCCCGAGCGACTCGCGGTAGTCCAGCGCGGCGGCGAGGCGGTCCTTCAGGAAGTCCTTCGGCAGGTCCAGAGTGTTCTGGGCCAGCAGGCGGAACGCTATAAGGCTCTTCGGGTTGAAGAAGCCCACGCCGGCGGGCTTGCCGGTGGGATAAACCAGGCCGCAGATGGTCCCTGGCGGGATAGTGGTGTCGACCACTTCCAGTTCGTTGGAGAAAACCCAGAGATGTCCATGGGCCCGGCGCTTTACGGCGCCGGAGCGTAGTGTGAGGTTTGTCATAATTCTATTCGTCCAGTGAGACTATGGCTTCCACGGGGGAGCCGATCTTTACGTCGAAGGCGCGGGCGAAACTGCCGTTCCGCACCGAGAACTCCAGGAAGCCGAAGGACCCCATGAGGGCCATCGCTTCGCCTTCCGGGACCGAAGCGTAGGTGAGCTTGATCCCTTTCAGCATGCGGTCGGAGATATTGAATACCGCCCGGGCGTTGAGGTAGCTGCGCTTGATATTTGTGACCACGTTGCCGAAATGGTCTATGGCTATGACCTGCCCGGTTATCCTGTTCCCGGCCTTTTCCGGGTGGGGGAAGGCGAAGCGGCGGTATTCGCCGAAGACGGGGCCGATCTTTTTTTCGGGCAGGCCCTTCGCGATGGCGGCGGCCACCGGCGCCATGATGTCGCGGCCGTGGAAGGTGGAGCTGATGCTCTCCATGAAGAGCGAGGAGTTGTTTATGAAGCGCGCCTCTTTGATCTTTTCGTGCTGCTCCACCCAGCTGATAAGGCCGTTGTCGGGGGATATGAACTGGTAGTTCTCGGTGCGGGCCCAGATTATCCCGCGGCCCGTGCCTACCGTCGGGTCCACCACGGCCAGGAACAGGGTGCTTTTGGGCATAAAGGGCATGGCCGCCATCAGGTAGAAGGCCGCCGTCTTGATGTCCTGCGGAGGGATCTGGTGGGTGATATCGATGATGGAAAGGCCCGGCGCTTTTGACAGTATAACGCCCTTCATCGCTGCAACGAAAGGGTCGAACGTTCCGAAGTCCGATAGCAGGGCGATGCACTTGGTTTTCATAATAAGCCGGGGGTATGACTAGCAGGCGGACCGAAGGCCGTGGAAAAGAGAAACGGCCTTCGAACCCGGGGACCTTACGCGCTATTCCTGGCCGTGGTGATGACCGGTGGAGCCGGGGATGGTAAGCGGGAGCTTCTGCCTGCAGAGCGGGCAGTTGTCCGGGGGGAAAAGCTGGAGCGGGTAGGAGATCAGGCCGCGCACGGGCACGTTCAGCGTCAGGTCGCCGGTGGAGCGGTCCACTATCGCCGCGATGCCGATGACCTTGGCGCCGTAGCCGCGGGCCAGGTTGATGGCCTCGCTGCAGAGGCGGCCGGTGTTCAGGACGTCGTCCACCACCAGAACGCGCTCGCCTTCGGAGATCTTGAAATCGCGCTTGAGCACCATCACGCCGTTGATCTTTTCGGTGAAGATGGAGCGGGCTTTCTTTACGCGCGCCACTTCCTGGCCGATGGCCATGGAGCCGACGGAGGGGGAGATGACGACGTTAACTTCCTGGGGGAACTTGGCGGCCATCTCTTTGGCCACCTTCTGCGCCAGGTGCGGGTACTGCAGCACCAGCGAGGGCTGGATATAGGTCTGGGTGTGGAAGCCGGACGGGATCTGGAAATGGCCGTTCAGTATGGCCCCGTGCTCCTGCAGCAGCCCGACTACGTCAAATTTTCCTAGTTTGGACATTATTGCTTTCCTCCTGAGAAACTATTTATCCTGGCGAAATCTATGGCCACGCCCTTCCTGGCGGCTTCCTTGATGATGCTCCCGCTTTCCTTGGGGCTTATCATGGTGAACTCGGGCTTCGTCATCTTGCCTTCTATGATGAAAGCCAGGGCCGGCTTGCCGCTCGCGTCCGTGAGGGCCTCCGGCAGGCTTCCCATGGAATCGTACTTACCTGATATTGTATAAATTTTTACCCTCATGGTTTCGTTGGAAAAGTCCAGCTGGCCGGAAGCGGTGGCCGAGAATTCCTTGCCGTCCATGTAGAAGTTCTTTATTTCGACCTTGCCCTCGTTCATCGAATAGTCGCCGCCGATGGAATTGAAGGAGATGTCGTCGACCTTGTAGCCGAAGCTGAGCGCGCCGCGCCGGTTCATGCGCTGGATGAAGATCAGCGGCATGGAGAAGATGTAGTAGATCCGGTCCTGCTCGGAGGTTTTCTGCACGTCGTAGAAGGTCCCGGCGCCGGATTTGATGGAGATATCCCCTTTTATGCCGGAGATGTCCCCCGCTATGTTCTTAAGGGAGGCCGCTATGTAGAAGTCGGACGCGTCCAGGTACTGGTGCTTGAAATGATCCGCCTTGTAAAGAAGCTTGAAGGAGGAATAGCCGATCGGGATGGAGTTCTTGAGGGTCTTGAGCCAGACCAGCTCGGACTCTGACTCCTTCATGCCTACGCGCGGCCCGCGCAGCTCCTTGATATCGAAGACCAGGTTCTTTAATTCGGAGAACAGCAGGTTGGCGGAATAGCCGGTGAAGTCCACCGTCCTTTGCGCGGTGAAGGGGCGGCGCACTATCGCGCGGCCTTTTACGGGCCCGCTGTTGAATTTGCCCGAGTACCTGAACATCAGCTCGTCCTTCGAGATCTCCGTGTCGAGCTTCAGCCCGCTCAGGCTGCCGCCGCCCAGGGTCAGCTTTCCCCCGGAGGAGGTGACGCTGTTCCTCGCGAAATTATCCGACATCAGGGCGGAGAGGTTCAGCCCGGCCGCGTTCAACTGCCTGTACTTGAAACCGGCGCCGGAGGCGTTCGCAAAGATCCTGGTCAGCGAAGGCTTGCCGTCTTTGGACGCCAGCTTGAGGCGGATCTGGGCGCTGCCGGCCGGCGCGTCTATGGGGAGCGAGGTCCCGTAGCGCTTAAGCTGCCCGAGGTCGAAGGGGGGGGCGGAGATCGTAAAGGCGTAGGTAAGAGTGGACTTGGAGAGGTCGAACGAGCCCTCCGCCTTTATGTTCAGCGGCCTGGTCAGCAGGCGCAGCTCCGCCGTTTTAGAGGAGGTAATGACGGCGGAAATATCCCAGGAGGAGCGCGGCGCGGTAAAAGCCACCGGCGAATTGAAAAGATAGGCGAGGTCGGAGTTCCTGAAGGACGGCGTCTCCGCCTTGAGGGTGATCTCCGGGGCCCGGAAATTGCTGATGCCGCCGGTGAACCTGATGGTCTTGTCCATCAGGGTAAGGTCCGCCCTGAGGTCCTTCACCGCGGCTTTGTCCCATTTGAACCCGGCGAAATTTATCGTGCCTTCGGTATAAAGCCTGCCGCGCACGGGCCGCTTGAAACCGGTGCTCTTGAGGGAAAGGGAGGCGTTAAAAGGCGTGTCCGCTCCCGGTTTGAAGTCCGTAAGGACCAGGTTCAGGTTCTCGAAGGAGTGGCGGGCGCCGGATTTCATATACCGCACCGAGACTTCCCCGTCCTTGATCTCGGTCCTGGCCACCTCGTCGAGGAAATTCTTCCCGGGGCTCTTGCGGTAGGACGCGAAGATGTCGCCGAGGTTCCAGGTCCCGTCGGCGCGCTTGATCAGCTCTATCCTGGGAGAGATCAGCATCACGCTGTCTATCACCAGTTTATGCTTCAGCAGCGGCATGATGCGGTAGGTGGCGTAGATGTATTCCGCCCTGATGAAATCCACGGTTTCCGGCCCCGGCTCCGTGACCTGCAGGCCCTTTATCTTTATCTCGCCCGTGGCGGAAAGCCTGGCCCACTCTATATGCACGGGGCGTTTAAGCGTTTCCTGGAGCTGGTTGGTGACTATGGACTCGAGGTCGGCCGGCGTGAACATTATCCTGAGCGTGAACAGGGCCGCGACCGCTATGCCGGCCGCCAGTATGAGCGGCAGGAAAATTATCCTGACCAGTATCTGCCTGAAAAGATTCATCGGGTAAAGTATATTTTAGCAGTATTGAAGGCGTATTCGGCGGCGGAGAGGATCCCCCGGTAGGCCTCGCCCTGCGTTTCGAGAACGCGCGCCGAGTAAGCCCGCATATTCAGCAGCCCGGGAAAAAGCATTTTAAGCGCCGCGGCCAGCCCCAGGCAGTTGAGCAGCAGAAGGAGCGGCAGCGAGAACACCGGGCCGCCGGCTTTCTTAAGGTCGCTCTGGACCGGGCCGGAAAGGATGTCCGCCGTGTGCAGCAGGTGGAAGGCCAGCGTGAAGCCGGCCGCGGCGAGGAACCAGGGTTTCACGGGCGCCGCGTCCCAGAAGCGCCCTGCCAGCCAATAGGCCGCCGCTACGGCAAGGGTATAGAGGGGGATGACATAGGGGGCCAGCGAGATGAAGGCGTTCGTCGAATCCAGGAGCACGTAGCCGCTGTGCTTCTTTACCGAGATCTTCCGCACCCGCACGCCGCTGAACACCGCGGCCAGCGCGTGGGTAAGTTCGTGGGCCGTTACGTACAGGCCCTTTCCTCGGCCGCCCCAGTGGAACAGCAGGCAGGCCAGCGCTCCGCAGAGCAGGGGCAGGGTGACGCTGAATTTGCCAAGAGCGGGGGCCAGGATAGCAGCCGTGGTCCAGGCCGCGGCCAGCGCGGCCGGCGCAAGTGCTATTCCTATGAGGGGTTTGATTGCTCGCATTACGCTGGGTCAGGGGCGCGGCGCCCGAAGGGCGATTCGATTCAGCCGGCCTACTTTATCATCCAATCTTCAACTTTGACGCCTTTGGCTTCCAGTTCGGCGCGCCAGGCGGCCAGCGCGGCGGGAAGCCGGGCCCGGGCCTTGTCGGCCCAGGGGTTGACCGGCAGATAAAAATCCTGCGCGGCGGTCTTGTACCAGACATACGCCATTTTCGCGGAGCTTTCGGAGAGGCGGAATTCCAGCTCCGCTGCCTTCAGGTTCGCCGCCCGTGCCGCGGCTTCGGCGGACTCTTCCCCGGGGTACCTGCCTGCGGCCGGTTTCCGCAAGTAAAGGTTTTCGAAATAGGCCTTTTTAGCGCCCGGGTTGTCGCGCCAGGACTCTTCCTGCTCCGCCCTCAGAAGCGCGCCGCGCGAGCGCAGCGCCAGGTCCCCGGCGGCTAGAATGAAAAAGGCCGGGACCGCTATGGCGATCCAGGCCTTCGGGCGCTTCAGGGGCATG
Organism: uncultured Elusimicrobiaceae bacterium; assembly: GCA_964622585.1. Taxonomy (GTDB): domain Bacteria; phylum Elusimicrobiota; class Elusimicrobia; order Elusimicrobiales; family UBA9959; genus UBA9959. The sequence goes on from CAZUQT010000029.1 coordinate 21,564, forward strand.
CTTCAGTTCCCCGGCTTCCTCAGCACAGGCTGGGTTTTAAGGAGTTTGTGGATAAGGGAAGTCAGTATCTGGGGCTTCACCGGCTTCTCTATGAAATCCCGCACATTGGGCTCCTGCTTGATCATGTCGGAGGTGGAGCGGTCGGTATAGCGCCCGGTGATTATGACTATCGGGATGGTCCCCGTCTCGTCGCTCTGGAGCTCGCGCAGTATCTCGAAGCCGCCGAACTTGGGCAGCATCAGGTCCAGGAGTATCAGGTCGGGGTTGGTGGTACGGGCCTTGCTCAGCGCCTCTTCCCCGTCGGAAGCTTTCTCTATCCGGAAGCCTTCTTTCTTGACTATGAACTCGATGAGTTCCCTTACCGAATCGTCGTCGTCGACGATCAGGATCAACTTGTCGGCGGGCTTGCCGAATACGGAAGTGTTTTCCATTTATTTACCTTTGATCCCCGTCGGAGCTTATATGTTGGTGGTGACCAGCGTTTCGGTGGTCTGCACCCCGTGGATGCCGCGCACTTCGCGCACTATCAGGCCGCTCAGTTTGTCGATGGTGTCGGATTCGGTCACCAGGATGGCGTCCCAGCCGCCGAAGGTCATATAGACGTCTTTGACGCCGCGGATGTTCTTTATCTGCTGCACGGCTTTCTGTTC
>CAZUQT010000030.1:0-14049 GCA_964622585.1 uncultured Elusimicrobiaceae bacterium
GGTAGGCCATGGTCCCGGTGGCGTCCTGGGTCAGGGTCTGGTCTATGCGTATGCCTATTTCCTTCCCCTTGATAAATTCGCCCTCTTTCAGGTGGGAGACGAGGATCTTTTCAACGATGTTCTGTTTCATATTAGCTCCTTAAAGTTCATTCTGTTTTCAAGGCTTGCGGCCGGCGGAATGATCGATGTACCAGACAAAATCGGCGAGGCCGGAGTCCCCGGCGGGGAAAACGGCGGGACAGGCCGAAGCGTCCTGCGGGTAGAAAGAGACCTGGCGGAGGCCGCCGGCGCGGCTGGCGACGGAAGCGGGGATGCCGGCATTATAGATGACATGCCCGGCCCCTGCTATCACCTGGCCGGCGAAACCGGGATTCGCGTTCAGGAAATCGGCAAGGCGGGCGCCCATCGCTTCGTTCCAGGCGGACATGGCCGCGAGATAGTTCTCGAAGGTGAACATATCGCCCATGCCCTTGTTCCGTTTGCCCAGGATATACTGCCTGAGAAAGGCTTTCTCGCCGTCCGCGCGGGCTTTCCCGTGGTTCTCGAAAGAGTCCCGGATGTATTTTATATAGGCTTCGTTCTTGGTGATCTCCACTTTGGCCGGCAGGTATTTCTTCTGCTCGGGGGAAAGGCCGTCCAGCCCGGCGCGGGCTATAGTGGAAACCACCTTCCTGGGGAGGTTCAGGGCCAGGGCTTTAAGCTTGTTCGCGCGGATAAAGTCGAAGATAGGCTTGTAAAGGTTGAAATCGAAGCCCCACTCGGTCTTCCAGTCGGCCTTCGCCAGGAATTCCTCCTCGGTAAGCTTCCCGGCCGCGTACTCGTCGAGCACCGGCTGCAGGGTCATGTTCAGCATCTCGAAGCCGACTACGACCTTTTCGCCGCGGGCCGCGCCGAGCGCCCTGAGCGCCTCAAGCTGGGCCAGGTGGTCCTTCATCTGGTCGTGGCTTTCGCCCGAAAAAACGGCGTCGGCGTCCTTCAGCAAGGCTTTAAAAGCGGCGTCTCCGGCCAGCGGGGCCCCGGACTTGCCGTTAAAAACGCAGAAACCGGGAGCCGCCTCGGCCCCGGCCGGCCGCGCGACGGCGGCGCCGCCGGTTTTCCCGGAAGTCTTTATCTTTTCAACCAGGGCCGGGAGCTCCCCTTTCTGATCGAAGGAAACCCGGGTTTCGGCGTAAGCGCCGGAGATAAGCGAAATTAATATGGTTAGAAGAGGGAGTAATACTTTCATATTCCTAAATTATAGTTAATTCTCCCGGGCATGGCCAAATTTTATAAAATAAGACCTGAATAATGACTGGCAATGGACCTAAAACTTTTCTGGCGGCGCTTTTGAGCGCGACGCTGCCGCTTAAGGAAAAAACCGCCCAGAGGCGGCGTTTTGCCATCCAGGCCATATTTTTGGCGCTTACCCTCTCTATCGGCTATGCTTTCTTTGTTTTCGTCGCCTCGATCCAGGAAGGCGGCGAGCTCTCCCGCCGGCCGCCCGGGGTGGACGGTTTCCTGCCCATAAGCTCGCTGATGAGCCTCCGGCTTTGGGCCGCCTCGGGAGAGATCCACCGCGCGCACCCGGCCGGGCTTTTCATTCTGTTGGCGATAATAGCGATGTCATTCGCCATAGGCAAATCATTCTGCGGCTGGCTCTGCCCCTTCGGCTTCGTCTCGGAACTGCTCTACCGGGCGCGGAAATATTTTTCCCCCTCTTTTAAGCGCCCGCCCGGCTGGGCGGATTACGCGCTGAGCGTGCTGAAATACCTTATCCTGGCTTTCTTCACCTACATAATATTCTTCGCCATGAACACGGCGGCCGTAAGGTCTTTTCTCGACGGGGATTATAACAAGATCTCGGACATAAGGATGTTCTATTTTTTCGCCCGGATCACCCCGCTCGCGGCCTTCATAACGGGAACGCTTTTCCTTCTCACTTATTTCGTCCCGTATTTCTGGTGCCGTTACCTCTGCCCCTACGGGGCGCTGCTCGGCCTGTTCTCGCTGGCCGGCCCCGTGAAGATAAAGCGGGACGCCGGGGCCTGCACTAATTGCGGGCACTGCGCGGAGATCTGCCCCCAGGCCATACCGGTGAATAAAACGGCCCTGGTCTTTTCCGACGAATGCACCTCCTGCGCCCTGTGCCTGGACGTTTGCCCTGCCCCCGGCGCGCTTGAAATGCGGCTCCGCGGGACCGCTTTGAGGATAAAGACGGCGGTCCTGCCGCCTCTGGTGGCTTTTATTTTCTGCCTGATCACCGGGCTGGCGATGCTTGGCGGCTATTGGAAGAGTAATATAAGCGCCGACGATTACCGGCGCCTGGCGGCGGAGTACGACAGCGTCGACCTTGCCAGATAATTAGATACCGGGAACTTCGGTGATCATCTCAAGCATGCTTTCGGAGCGTTTGTCCTGCGGATTGCACTTGAGCGCAAGGCGGAAAGCCCTGGCGGCGTCAGTGTTCTTGTAGATCCCCAGGTAAGCGAGCCCCAGCTTGTACCAGGCCGTCGCCGAGGACGGGCTGAACTTCAGAAGTTTTTCCAGAACATCGATAGCTTCAGTGAACCGCCTGCGCTGGAGGTAGTCCTCGGCCATGTGGTAATACACTATCCGCGTCTCCGGGCTGGTTTCCTTCACGCGCTGGAAATGGTGCAGGGACTGGTCCGAATTTCCCTTGTGGTAGTAGGCGAAACCCAGGTAATAATGGGCCATCGCGAGATTGGAGTCGATAGCGACCGCTTTTTCCAGCTCGGCTATCGCCTCCTCGAGGCGGGCCAGCCGGTAATAGGCGATGCCGATGCGCAGGTGCACGACGGGCAGGTCGGGCTTTATCCTGAGGGCCTGGCGGTAAATATCTATGGATTGCAGGACGAAGCCTTCGCTGAAATAGAGGCCCGCCAGATTGTCCCAGGCCCAGAAATCCCTGGGGCTGGCTTTCAGGCGCTTGGCCAGGAGGGCGGCCATGGACTTAAGCCTTTTATTGGCCGGAGGAATATGCCCTAAAATTTCTTTTAAAAAGGACTGGTCGGTTGCCATGTGTTTTTACCCCGTTCCCGCGGACGGCGCCGCGGCTTTATCCGATAATAACAGAATAGACGGGCGGAGTCAACGCGGCCTCCCGCCCCCGCTCCTCACACCAGCAGTATGCTCCGTTCCTTCGCCCAATTGCGCAGGAAATCCACCGCCTCGGCCTTGATGACGGAAAGCGGCCGGGTAAGCTTCAGCTGCTCGAGCACGTGCTTCGCGGAAATTTTCTCGTTCGCGCCGGAAGCGCTGTAGAGGGCGGAGATCACGGCCTGCTCTATCTCGGCGCCGCTGAAGCCGCCGCAGTTGGCGGCCAGCGCTGGCACGTCGAACAGAGCGGGATCGAGGCCCCGCTTTTCGAGATGGATATTGATTATGCCTTCGCGCGCCTGGGCGTCCGGCAGGTCGGCGAAGAAGATCTCGTCGAAGCGGCCCTTGCGCAGCAGCTCGGGCGGCAGGTTGTTTATATCGTTGGAGGTGGCTGCGATGAAAGAGCGGTCCTTGCGCTCCTGCATCCAGGTCAGCATGGTCCCGAGCACGCGCTTGGATACCCCGCCGTCTATCTCGCCCGAGGACGAGGCGAAGATCTTCTCGATCTCGTCTATCCAGAGGCAGACCGGGGCCAGGCGCTCCACCGTGGCCAGCGCTTTGCGGAGGTTCTCCTCGGTTTCGCCGATATACTTCGAATAAAGCCTGTTCAGGTCGAGCCGGTAAAGCGGGATGCCGAGCTCGCCAGCTATGACCTTGGCCGCGAGCGACTTGCCACAGCCCTGCACGCCCAGGAGCAGGAGGCCCTTGGGAGGCGGAAGCGGCCCGTCGGTGAAAAAAGAATTCCTGCGGTCGGAGACCCAGCGCTTGAGGTTGCCGAAGCCGGCGATGGAATTCACCTGCTCGGAGCCGAAATATTCCAGGATGCCGCCCTGGTCGAAGGCCTCTTTCTTGAATTTCTCTATCGTGGAGATATCCTTCCCGTCGAACCGCGAGTCCTTGAGGATACAGAGATTGAGCGCGTTGCGGATCTGCTGCAGGGAGAGGCCCTTGAGGGTCTTGATCACGCGCCGCAGGGCTTCCGGCGGCATATCTATCTCCAGCCGCGCGCCCGTCATCTTGAACTCGACCAGGACCTTGTTGATCTCGGCGAGGATCTGCTTTTCGTCGGGGTAGCCGCCCGAGATGCGCGCGGCCATGGGGGCGATGTCGGAAGGGAGCTTCCCTTCGGCGCCGAGCAGCACCACCGTGGTGGGCGTGCCTTTTATGCGGTCGAGCATGTCCTTGAAGAGCCGCGCAGGGGCGGCGTCGTTCAGGTAGCGGTCGAAGTCGGAGAAAGCGAAAAGGGCGCTGTGCGGGTCCTTTATCAGGTCGTTGGCGATGCGCAGCATGGCGACGGGGTCGCCGGATTTATAGAATGAATTTTCGTTCCTGCCTATGCGCAGGCCCTTGGTGAGGGACCAGCAGTAGAAGGTCAGGGCCTGCTCTTCCGCCACCCCGTGCAGCTGCCCCAGCACATAGTTCTCGTCGATAGCGTCCACCAGGACGAGCGGGTACCGCGATTTTATCAGCAGAGATATTTCTTCTTCGAAATTCATTATGGAGTGAAACCCGCGCCCGGCAGGTGAGGACCGGCTTCAGAGCACAGCATAATATGCTGTGCGTCCGGTCCGAAAGGCGCAGGCGATTTTTTACGAAGCAAAATCGCCGAGCCGGGGTCGCGGAAAACCGCTATGCGGTTTATCCGTGACTCGAACCCCCGGGCTTCGAGCGTTCGATTCCTGCCCGCTAACAGCACCATAAAACTATTTGCGCCCGGCAGGAATCGAACCTGCACTAGAAGCTTCGGAGGCTCCTGTGATATCCATTTCACCACGGGCGCATATGACCAAGAACTACATTATACCCCTTTAGTTAAAAGGGCTACACATGCTTTTTCGCTATTTCGACAAGCTGCTTCTCGAAAGCGGGGAGGTCCGCGGGGATCTCTCCCCCGCCCTGGGCGAAGTCTTTGCGGCCGCCGCCCGAGCCGTTTATCACGTCCGCCACGCATTTCGCGATAGCGGAAGCGTCGGCTTTGACGTCCCCGGTATAGGTAACTATGAAAGAGAATTTCCCCTCCGCCCTGGAATAAATGAACAGCAGGGTGGACTTCAGGTCTTTTTTCACTTCGTCCGAGAGCCCGCGCAGGTCCCTCATTCCGAGCCCGCCGGCGTCATAGATCAGGAAGCTGGAGCCGGAGCCGTCAATGCCCTCGGTCAGAAGCCGGCGCCCCTCTTTTGCGGAAGCCGCCGGGGCGGCTTTCGCTTTTCCGGCTTTGAGCTCCTTGATATTTTCAAGCAGCTGTTCCACGCGCGACGGCAGGTCCTGCGGCGGGACCGAAAGCTTTGAAGCCGCGGCTTCCGCGAAGCCGGCAAGTTTTGCGAGGTGGGCTACCGCGGCCGGCCCGGCGACGCCCTCGATGCGGCGCACGCCGCGCGAAACCGAGGAGTCTTTGAGTATTTTTATCAGGACCAGTTCCCCGAGGGAATCTATATGCGTTCCGCCGCAAAGCTCCAGGCTGTAATGGTCCGCGGCCGAGTCCCAGCCGTCTTTATTTATCAGCACGAAGCGCGCCGGGTCCTGGTATTTCTCGCCCAGCAGAGTAGTGGCGCCGAACTTGGCGGCGTCCTTGAGCGGGCGCTCCATTTTCAGAACTTTGTATTTGCGGCCCACGGCCTCGTTGGCTATCCTTTCGACTTCCGCCATCTCTTCTTTGGACGGGGTCTTGGTGATAGTGTAGTCGAAACGGAACCTGTGCGGGTCCACCTCGGAGCCGGCCTGGCGGGTGCTTTCCCCGAAAACTTTTTTAAGCGCGGCGTTCACCACGTGGATAGCGGTATGGTTGCAGGCCGTATTATGCCGCAGGGTGGAAACTTTAGAGCGCACTTTCATCCCGACCTTCAGGCCGGCCGCGGGTTTTACATGGTGGAAATAAACTTTCTTCACCGGCTTCTGCGTGTTTAAGACCTCGGCTAGATTCGCCCCGCCGGAAGACAAAGTCCCGACATCCCCCACCTGGCCGCCGGATTCGGCGTAAAAAGGCGTGACGTCCAGAACCGCGTGGCCTTCCGAACCGGCCTGAAGAGAATCGACTATATTCCCTTTCAGGTCGATCAGGCCGAGAATAACGGAATCGGTTTCGGTGGCTTCATAGCCCTTGAAAACCGTGGCCGGGAATTTTTCCTCGGCGGTCTGGAAAACGAAGCCGTCCTGCTCGCCGGAATCCTTCCAGTTGGCGCGGGCCGTTTCCTGGGCGGCTTTGCGGGCGGCCTCGAAGCCTTTCTCGTCGAGCGGGATATTCTTCTTGAGGGCCAGCTCGCGCGTCAGCTCTATCGGGAAACCGTAGGTCTCGTAAAGCTTGAAAGCCTCGTCGCCGGGCACGCCGCGCGGGTATTTCTCCAGCAGATCGGCCAGGAATTTCTCCCCGGTACCGAGGGTCTCTATGAAGCCCTGCTCCTCGAACTTAAGGGCGGCCGAGATCTGTTTCTCCGCGGAAATTATTTCGGGATAGACGTCCCTGAAAATTTCATGCACGGAAGGGACCAGCTTGTGCAGGAAAGGGTCTTTGGCGCCCAGGATGCGGCCGTAGCGCGCGGCGCGGCGGATCAGGCGGCGGAGCACGTAGCCGCGGCCCTCATTGGAGGGCATAATGCCCTCGGCGATCAGGAAAGAGGAAGCCCGAAGATGCTCGCTGATGATGCGGAAAGCCGAGTTGGCCTCGTCGGAAGAACCGGGCTCCACCTTGAGGAGGTTCGCGGCGGCCCTCACTATAGGCTGGAAAAGCGAGGTCTCGAAAGGGGATTCCTTGCCCTCCACTATAAAAGTGAGGCGCTCCAAGCCCATGCCGGTGTCGATGTTCTTGCGCGGCAGCGGCTTGAAAGTCCCGTCGGCCTGTTTGTCGAACTGAGTGAAAACGTGGTTCCAGATCTCTATATAGCGGTCGCAGGAGCAGGCGCCGGGGCCCTCGCAGCCGGGGTGGTCGTATTTCGCGCCGCGGTCCCAGTAAACCTCGGAGCAGGGGCCGGAGGGACCGGTCTCGCCCATCGCCCAGAAATTATCTTTGTCTCCAAGTTCTATTATGTGGGAATGCAGGTTCTTCGGGAGTATGCTTTCCCAGATAGCCCGGGCTTCCTCGTCGCGCGGGGCTACGCCGCCTTTATAGATGGACGGGTAGAAGCGGTCGGCCGGGAGGCCAAGTTCTTTCGTGAAGAATTCCCAGCCCCAGTTCAGGGACTCTTTCTTGAAATAATCGCCGAAAGAAAAATTCCCGAGCATCTCGAAGAAGGTCAGATGGCGGATGGTTTTGCCGACATTGTCTATGTCCGTGGTGCGGAAGCTTTTCTGGCAGGAAGCGGCGCGCTTCATATCGGTCTTCAGGCCGAGATAATACGGCTTGAACTGCACCATCCCGGCGGAGGTGAAAAGAAGGGTGGGGTCGCCCTCGGGGATGAGCGGGCTGGATTTAACTACTGGATGGCCCTGTTTGGCGAAGAAATCCAAAAAACTTTTGCGTATCTGGTAGCTTTGCATGGCGTAACGCGTCCTTTCTTTACTTTAAAAGCAAGTCTAATTATACAAAACATGAGCGAGGCTAATGAGGCGGGATCATTATAAGGACCCAGGACCCTATGGGTCCATTAACCAGGCCCGCCTGGGCCTATAGCCGCTTGGGCGGTCCCGCCGCCAGGGGTATAATTAGATAGCGGTCATATAATGGAGCTTTAAATGATGAAAATAAACAAAACAGCCTCCGTGTCCCTTTTGCTCGCTTTATTCCCTTTCAGCTCATATTCCCAGGAACTGGTATCGATAAAACAATTGACGGCTACGGCCGCCGGGGCCGGGCTGCCCGCCGCCCCCGCCGCGAGCCTCCCGGGCCGGGTGCAGGCCCCCGAGTCAGACCGACTCTCCGCTTCGAAAGATATGGGCCTGGCGGAACTTGCGGCTCAGCTCTCGAATGAGCCCGGGACCATCGACAAACTGGTGGAAACCATCGCCGGAAAGGGCGGCTATCTCGCCGCCTGGGCCACCCCGGAGCGCAAAGCGGCCCTGGCCAAAGCCCTGAAGGAAGCCGACAAAGAAACCCTGGACCATTTCCCCACCCTCACCCCGAAGGAACTGTTCGCCACCGCCGCCGCCTACGCTTCGAAGCAGCCGCAGATAAAAGAAGCCCCGATCCCGCCGACGCAGACCCTCCTTCTGAGCGGTTTCCCTAAAGCCCCCCGCCCGGACGAGTTCCTCAAGCCCGTAGGCTATGGCCTGCTTTACGGCGACGAATCTCAGCCCGCGGGCGCGGCCGCCTACGGGGACAGCATCGCCCTGGCGCAAGCGCTCGACCGCCTGGCAAACAATGCCCCGGAAGCCCCTGTTTTCACTCTGTTCTACGCCGGGAAAAGCTTTAACACCGTCTCCGCTTTCCTCGGCTTCCTCCGGGCCGAAGGCGTCTCCATCGAAGTCCAGGACCGCCGCTACTTCGCGAATTTCGGCGACCTGCGCTACGAGAAGAACGGCGTCCGCCGCGAGGTCCGCACCCCCCTGTACGTCGACACCGGCCTTAGCCTCTCCGGCGGCAGGCATTTGATCCTGCCCGCCACCCACAGCGAGCTCGATATCTACCTGCGCGGCAAAGTGAACGCCGACCTGAGCTTCTTCTTCGGCCTGGACGGGCTGTCCACTTTCCGCACGAACCCGACCACAAATATGAGCTGGGTGGGAGGCCGGACCGTGGAGATCTATTCCGGCGCAAGGGCCGTAGAGCTGCTGGACCGCGCCGGTTGGTTCCACCGGGCGATGAAGGCCAAGGCGGCGAACCTGCCGCAGGGCGGCTACGGGCCGCTCGGGGACTGCAATGACGTCAACGCTTTCGTGACCGGCCGCCCCGCCTACCCGATGACGCGCAATCCCTCCCTGTTCAGGGGGAGCAACGGCCTCGACGCCGTATCCAACTCTCTGCCCTACGATCTGCTTAATCTTCCTAAACCCTCGGTGATCTTCGATTCGCTTCCTTTCGGCAGCATCGCCGATATCCCCTTCCCCGAAGTGAGGCAGGGCCTGACGGAACTGAAGGGACACTAATTCAGAATCAGCGGCCCCTGACAGGGCGCCTTACATTTAAAACCATGCGTGAATATTGACTGCCTGGTATGGAATAAAGATTCTCTGTGATAAATGTTTTTTAACCTTCTTTGTCACATTTATTTCAACAAGCCCGTAACTTTGAAGGATTTTTAAGTCTGTATGAACATTTTTAAAATTCCTGCCGGAGATCTTCGCGATCTCAGATATTGATTTCGGGTTGTGTTGTCGAATCAGATGGAGAAGCTCCAACCTTTTCTCTGTAAGCAAATTCCTCACCGCCTCAAGGCTGGTAAAGTAAACACCTTTTTTCAAAGGGATCTTTTTCCCGGACAGGGCTTTATTAAATACGCCGGCAAATTCTTTGTCTGCCTGCTCACGACTTTTTATTTGGATTTCCAGGGTCTTCATAAATAGCCACCTCCTTAACCGCGCGATTAAAATCTTCCAACAATTTTTCCGGGCTCACAAAACTATAAGGCATTTCATGATCCCCAATGTGCTTGTGATGGCCCTTGGGGTAATGATTATCAAAGAGAACTGAAGGTTTTTTTCTTCCCTTGGGAATATACGCGAGGTGATACCGAATGCCTTCAGGGCGCTTTTTGGCTTTTGGGACAAGCCATATAACCCTCTCTTCTATATCTCCATGCTTATCAATAAGCTTTTGGCGCAATATTAATGTTGCCATAAAGCTTATGGTATAGCATACCATAGGGTATGCTTATTGTCAAGAGTGGAATATAATTTCATAATCTAATCACCCCATATCCCTTTTGGGGCCCGCGCTCTATTCCGCGCGACATTACGTGATACATCCGGCCCGGAACATCTATCCTCGCTTGTCTTGGCATACCCCCTCCTTTTTCCCTTCGAGAATAGCATAGCAGACGATCCCGACAAGGAGCTGTCGGGATGTTTCTGGTGCTTTTTTATGTTTTTTAGCTGCGAGTTAGTAGAAAAGACAACCCAAATCAAATTAAGAAGTTAGGAAGCAGCGTTCCCTCAGGCAGGCGCTCCGCGGCGGCGCTCAGGTCCAGTTCGCGCCGCCGCCGGCAAGGAATTCATGGATGTCGTTGCCGGCACGGCGGGCGCAACCCATGGCGGAGATCACAGTGGAGGAGCCGGTGGCTATGTCGCCGCCGGCCCAGACGCCGCGCTGGCTGGTGCGTCCGGAGGGGCCGGTAGTTCTGATATAGCCGTTCGGCTCCCGCACGACTCCGGGGAATCCGGAGAAGACTACGGGGTTGGGACCGGCGCCTACGGCGATTATGGCCAGGTCGGCCTCGAGCAGGAAATTGGAGCCGGCGATGGGTATCGGGCGCGGCCGGCCGGAGGCGTCGGGCTCGCCCAGCTTCATCTGGACGCATTCCACCTGGCGCAGCCAGCGCTGGCTGTCTCCGACGAATTTCACCGGGTTGGTCATCAGCCGGAACTTGATCCCCTCTTCCTCGGCGCGCTCTACCTCTTCTTTGCGGGCGGGCATCTCGCCGCGCGAACGGCGGTAGACCACGGTCACTTCGCGGCTGCCCATGCGCAGAGCGTTCCGGGCGCAGTCCATGGCCACATTGCCGGCGCCGATCACCACCACGTGCCGGCCCTTCGGCGCGGGCGTGTCGTAGTCGGGATAGGCGTAAGCCTTCATCAGATTGATCCGGGTGAGGTACTCGTTAGCCGAGAAAATATTGCAGAGGTTCTCGCCGGGCAAATTCATGAACACCGGCAGCCCGGCGCCCACGCCCAGGAAAACCGCGTCGTAACCCAGCTTCTTCAGGTCGTCGGCGTCGTACATTTTGCCTATCAGGGCGTTGACCTCTATCTTTACGCCCAGCCGGCGCAGGTAGTTGATCTCCCCGTCGACTATGGTCTTGGGCAGGCGGAATTCGGGAATGCCGTAAACCAGCACGCCGCCCGGCTTGTGAAGGGCTTCGAAAACGGTAACGCTGTGCCCCTTGACCACCATGTCGGCCGCGAGCGTGAGCCCCGACGGGCCGCTGCCGACGATCGCTATTTTCTTTCCCGTGGGCGGGGCTTTTTTGGGAAGGGTCACGGCGCCGGTCTCCCTCTCCATATCGGCCGCGAACCGCTCCAGGCTGCCGATGGCCACGGGCTCGTCCTTAAGCCCGACGATGCAGACCTTCTCGCACTGGTCTTCCTGGGGGCAGACCCGGCCGCAGATAGCCGGAAGAGCGTTCTTCTCTTTTATCTTCTGCGCGGCCTCCACGAATTTACCTTCTTTTATCAGCTTCACGAAAGCGGGAATATCTATCTCCACGGGGCAGCCGGCCCTGCATTTGGCGTTCTTGCATTCAAGGCACCGGGCGGCCTCGGCCAGCGCAAGCTCGCGGGTGAAACCGTAAGGGACTTCCTGGAAATTGCGGATCCGAAGCAGCGCGTCCTGCGCCGGAACTTTCTGCCTGGGGATTTTCGGTTTTATCCGCTGCTCGTCGGCCTTGGTGATGCCGTGCCAGGGGCAGCCGACCTTGGTGCAGATGAAGAAAGGGATAAGTTTGGAGTGGGCGAGGACCATCAGCCGCGCGACGGGGGAATCGCAGATGCCGCAATGCCCCTCTTTTTCCACGATGGAGGTCCGGCAGAACGGGCAGGAGAGGTCTTTGACCACGGTCCCGTCCGGCAGGTCGATAGTGGAGTGCTTGGAGAAGTCCTCCATCACCGGGGAGAGGAACAGTTCGCCCTCGGCGGCCCCGGACTTTACGTGAAGCCTGAACCAGGTCTTCCCGGTCTTCGGGTCGTATTGGCCCAGCCCCTGGTGGCAATGGGGGCAAAAAACCGTAAGTTCGGTCCCCGCCGGGATCTTTTTCAGCTCGTCCTTCTTAGGTTCTGTCATTATCTCCCCGTTCGATAAAAGCTTTCCGTTATTTTGCGCGGATCGAGTGCAGGATCGAAGTCTTTTCGTCCCGGACGTACATATTGTTGCGGTGGATCAGCTCGTCAAAATCCACTTCATGCCCGTCGAAATGCGGGCCGTCCACGCAGGCGAACTTCGTCTTGCCGCCGGCGCTTACGCGGCAGGCGCCGCACATCCCGGTGGCGTCCACCATCACGGGATTCAGGCTGACGATAGTCTTGAGGTTATAGAGTTTTGTCTGCTGGCAGACCGACCGCATCATGACCAGCGGCCCGACGGCCACCACCAGGCCTATCGGCTCGGGTTTTTCGCGCTCCACCAGCGTCTTCAGGGCGTCGGTCACCAGGCCGTGCATCCCGTAGCTTCCGTCGTCGGTCGTGACGATAAGCTGCTGACAGAGGCCCTTCATCTCTTCCTCGAGGATCAGCAGGTCTTTCTCGCGGGAACCCATGATGCCTATAACTTTATTCCCTGCCGCGGCATAACCCTGCAGGAGGTGGTGCAGCACCGCCACGCCCGAGCCGCCGCCTATCCCGACCACGGTGCCTACATTGGTAAATTCTTCGACGGCGCCGAGCGGGCCGACCAGGTCTTTTATCGCGTCGCCTGTTTTCAGCGAGCCAAGCAGCGCCGTGCTCTTTCCGACGATCATGAAGATGATAGTGATGGTCCCGTGGGAGAGGTCTTTGTAAGCGACGGTCAGCGGGATCCGCTCTCCGGTCTCGTTGACCCGCAGAACCACGAACTGCCCGGGCTTTATCTTGGCGGCGATCTGCGGCGCTTCCACCGTGATCAGAACCATGGTTCCCTTCGCGAGTTCCTGCCGGTCTATGATCGGGTACATTGTTTCACCATTCCTTGCTGTCTTCGAGCATGATAAGCTCGGTGTCCTTGTCCGACAGGCCGTGCCACGTGCAGCCTTTGCGCATGCAGATGAAGAAAGAGACCATCTTGTGCATCGCGTCCAGATTTATCCTGGCGACCCTGGCCTTGCAGCGGCCGCACTTTGTTTTAGGCTCTATAAGCGAATGCTTGCAGTGCGTGCAGCTTAGGTCTTTGACCTCCTCGCCGTGCGGTATGGTTATCGTGGAGCGGTTGGTGAAGACGTTGAGATAGGGAGAAAGGTGCAGCTCCCCCTTTTTCCCGTCCCGGCCGGTCACGCCGAGCAGCAGGGAGCCTTCGGTCGTCATGCTCTGGCTGCAGTGCGGGCAGTAGGCCTGCAGGTAGGAGCCGCTTGCGATGATCTCTTTGTCCGATTCCGCCTCGTCCTCGGCGGGCGCCGCCTTTTTGGCGGCCGGGTCGGCTATATTGTCCGCGGCGTAGGAATCGTAGAATTTCGCCAGGGCCTCGCCCGCGTCCTCGAATTCCAGGAAATGCTTTTTGCAGCCCTTGCGCGCGCAGATCCTGACCTTGCCCCCCTCGCGCAGAAGCAGCGGGACCATGGGCGCGCGGCATTTGTCGCAGAGGGACTTGCCGGTCAGCTCGGCCTCGCACTTGGGGCAGTAGATCTTGGGGACGGAGCCGGCGGGCAGCTCGAATTCGGATTCGAGCGCGTAGCTTCCGTAGAGCGGGGAGAGGCGCATCCACCCTTTTTTCCCTTTCAGCTTCACGGTCAGCGCTATGCTGGGATGGCCGTCCAGCTTGTGGCGCCGGTCCATCAGGCTCTTCTGGCAGGCGGGGCATTTTATCTGCAAAGCGATCTCTGAGCTCATCGTTTTATCCTCGCTATAGGACTGCTAACGGTCAAAGAGTGAACCGTTACAATTATAATACAAAAGTAGACGCGTTTATTTAAAATGGCAAAAAAAGCCCGCCCGGACGAACTGCCCGGGCGGACCGTGAGATCCAGGTTCTTGGCCGCTCTTAAAACGCCATGATCCCTATCTTATAAAAGACCGCCGAGATCAGCGCCGCGGCCGGGATCGTGATTATCCAGGCCCAGACTATATTTCCGGCCACGGCCGACTTCACCGCGCGGGCGCGCTTAAGGGAACCTGTGCCCACTATGGCGCCGGTTATGGGATCCGGTGTGCTTACCGTAACTCCAATAGGCAGCGCGCGGCACAGGG
>CAZUQT010000030.1:14059-14722 GCA_964622585.1 uncultured Elusimicrobiaceae bacterium
GCAAGCCGATAGCCGAGGCGCCGACAAGGACGAGGGAAGCGCCGAGCTCGGCGCAGAAACCGTCCACGGGGCGCAGCTTGGAGAGTTTATTGCCCATGGTCTTGACTATGCGCCAGCCGCCGGACATCGTGCCCAGGGCGATCGCGCCGTGACAGGACAGCACTACCCAGAGCGGCACGCGGAATTCGGGGCCGAGGTAACCCGCGCTGAAAAGCAGGCCGGCGATTATGCCCATGGTCTTCTGCGCGTCGTTGCCGCCGTGGCCGAGGCTGTAGGCCGCCGCGCTGACCAGCTGCCCCTTGCGGAACAAGTGGTCGACATTGGTAGGAGTGGAGCGGGAAGCGAGGTTATAAACTATAACCCCGAGGATCAGGCCCAGCAGCATACCCACCACCGGAGAGACGACGATAAATATCAGCGTCTTCGTTATGCCTTTCATAACAAGCGCGGTCGGGCCGGCTTTCACCAGCGCCGAGCCGATCAGCCCCCCCACCAGCGCGTGGGAGGAACTGGACGGAATGCCGAAATACCAGGTGATGAGATTCCAGGAGCAGGCGCCGATCAGCGTGCCGAAGATGACATAGCTGTCCACCTGGGCGATATCGACGATGCCTTTGCCTATGGCCCCGGCCACGTGCAGGCCGAAGAGGGCAGAGGCGGAGA
>CAZUQT010000030.1:14732-21931 GCA_964622585.1 uncultured Elusimicrobiaceae bacterium
TGCCCAGCATCTTTGCCACGCCCAGGCCGAAGACGGCGAAGGCGATGAAGTTGAAGAAGGCGGCCCACATCACCGCGTATTTCGGTGACAGTACGCGGGTAGCCACTATGGTGGCTATGGAGTTGGCGGCGTCGTGGAAGCCGTTCAGGAAGTCGAAGAACAGCGCCAGCGCCACCAGGAAGATTATGGCGATCAGTGTGTTATCCATGCTTCACCAGGATGGCTTCTATGACTTTGGCCACGTGCTCGCATTTATCGAGAGTGGATTCCGCCACCTCGTACATTTCCTTCCACTTTATGACCATGATGGGGTCCTTCTCCGTTTCGAAGAGATGGCCGATGGCTTTCTCGCGCACCTGGTCGCCCATGTTCTCCAGCCGGTTGATCTCTATGCAGTGGTCCAGCACGCGGCGGGCGCGCTTGGTGTCGTGCATATGCTTCACGGCGTTCGAAAGAGCCACGGAGGACTGGTCTATGAGGTCTATGAACTGCGAAAAGTACTCGTTGCCCGGGTCCAGCTTGTAGAGCCGCATCCGGCCGGCCATGGCGTTGAGCATGTCCAGCACGTCGTCGAGCTGGTTGGCCAGCGCGTAGATGTCCTCGCGGTCGATCGGGGTTATGAAGGTGCGGTTGAGCATGTCGGTGATCTCGTGCGACAACGTATCGCCCTCGTGCTCATAGTCGTGGATCTTCTTGGCGGCGGCTTCGTCCAGCACGCCGTTCTTGAGTATGGATTTAAAATAAGCGGAGGCCTTCACGAGGTTTTCGGCCTGCAGATTGAGATAATCGAAGAACTTCACTTCTTTCGGCATAAAGTTAATGGACATATTTTCTCCTGTATTCCTCTCCGGACTGTACAACAATTATACTTATTTTAATTCCTCGGGGTGATGACGGACCACCACGGCTGAAACCATGTAGATAATGTCTTCGGCCATGCTGACCGCATGGTCGCAGACCCGCTCCAAATGCCTGGCGGCCAGCAGAAGCGGGACGGCCCTGTCGGCCGTGCCCCCGTCCTTCATCATATAGTCGTTGATGAGCTCTTTTTCGACTCCGCGCTTGAGATCGTCGGCTTCCGGGTCGGAAAGGATCACTTTTTTCGCGAGCTCCGTGTCGCCGTTTATAAAAGCCTGGATAGCTTCCCCGGTCATGCGCTGGGCCACCCCGGCAAGTTTGGGAATATCCACGAGCGGCTTAAGCAGCGGCTTGTCGGCTATGGCGAGCGCGCGCTGGGCCACGTCCACTGCCAGGTCGCCTATGCGCTCCAGCTCCGCGTTCAGTTTTATCGCCGTAGTGATAAAACGCAGGTCCTTCGCCATAGGCTGGTGCAGCGCTATCAGGTCCAGGCATTTTTCGTCGATGACCAGCTCCAGCCTGTCCATTTCTATGTCGGTATCAATCACTTTCTGCGCGGCGGCCCTGTCGCGGTTCTTAAGGGAATCCACGGAATTTATTATGGCTTCCTGCGCCATGGCGCCCATTTTAAGGATGTAGTTCTTAAGCTGCTGCAGCTCTTCGTCGAAATGTCTTTGCATGGTCCTCTCCTAGCCGAATCTTCCGGTTATATAATCTTCCGTGCGCTTGTCCCTCGGGGCCTTGAAGATCTTATCCGTACGGCCGACCTCTATCAGGTCGCCCATCAGGAAGAAGGCCGTATGGTCCGAGACGCGCGCGGCCTGCTGCATATTGTGCGTCACTATCACTATAGTGTATTCCTTTTTCAGCGTCAGGATAAGCTCCTCGATCTTGGCGGTGGAGATAGGGTCCAGGCTCGCGCAGGGCTCGTCGAAAAGTATGACCTCGGGGGAGACGGCCAGGCACCTGGCGATGCAGAGGCGCTGCTGCTGCCCGCCTGAAAGCCCAAGGGCGCTGTCGTTAAGGCGGTCTTTAATCTCCTCCCAGAGCGCGGCTTTCTTCAGCGAGTCCACCACTTTCTCCTCGATGAGGTGCCTGTCGGTGAAGCCGTTCACTTCCAGGCCGTAGGCTATGTTCTCGAATACCGTCTTGGGGAAAGGGTTCGGCTTCTGGAAGACCATGCCCACCCGCTTGCGCAGTTCCGCCGCGTCGCAGGCGGGGGAAAGGATGTCCAGCCCGTCGAGCAGGATCTCACCCTCCAGGCGGCTGCCCGGCACCAGTTCGTTCATCCGGTTCAGCAGGCGGATGAAGGTGGACTTGCCGCAGCCCGACGGCCCGATGATGGCCGTGACCCGGCGCGGGCTGAAGTCTATGCTTATATTGTTCAGGGCGCGCTTGGAGCCGTAATAGAAATTAACGCCGCGGGCCTTTATCTTCGGCTCGTCGCCGAATACGTCGGCCTCGCCCAGGGAATTCATGTTCATGGCCACGGGGCCCTTTGCCAGCGACGGGGGAAGCGCGGAGTTGAGATCATGCATTATAGGTTTTCCTTTGCCTGGCCCTTATGTAGATGGCCAGCATAGAGACAGAAAGCACCAGGCCCAGCAGCAGCAGGCTGGAACCGTAGGCTATGGCGGTCTGCTCTTCCGGGTGCGTCCCTTCGGTCATGAGCGCGTAGATATGATAGGGCAGGGCCATGACCTCGGAGAAGGGAGAATCCGGGTAGCCCCTCACGTAAAAAGCGGCGGCCGTGAAAAGTATAGGAGCGGTTTCCCCGGCCACGCGCCCGACGCTGAGGATCACTCCGGTGAGTATTCCCGGCAGGGCCGCCGGCAGCACCACCTTGCGGATGGTCTCCCACTGCGAGGCTCCCAGGGCGAGGGAGGCTTCCCTGATGGACTGGGGCACGGCCACCAGCGCTTCCTGGGCCGCGGAAATTATCACCGGCAGGGCCAGTATGCCGAGCGTCAGCGAGCCGGAGACTATGGAAACCCCGAAGCCGGCGTATTTCACGAAGACGGTGAGCCCGAAAAGCCCGAAGACCACCGAAGGGACCCCGGCCAGGTTATTGATGCTGATGCGGAGCACGTTCACTATCCAGCCCCTGGGGGAATACTCCGTGAGGTAGATAGCGCAGGCGACGCCGAGCGGCAGGGCGAAGATTATTGCGCCGAGGGTGAGGTAAAAAGTCCCGACGATAGCGGGAGCGACCCCGCCGGCCGTCATCGAATCGCGCGGGGCCTGGGTGAGGAAAGCCCAGCTTATCGAGCCGAGGCCGCGCGCCGCTATGAAGAAGACTATCCCGCCCAGGAAAAGGACATTGGCCGCCATACAGGCGAACAGGGCGGAAAAGCCTATCTTCTGGACTATGTCTCTCCTCTTCATCTCGAAAGCCCCAGTTTCAGCCTGAACCTGCGGCTGATGAGCTCCGCGGCGATGTTAAAGGCGAAGGTTATCAGGAAAAGTATCAGCGCTATGGCGAACCGCGCGTGGTAGTGGTCGCCCCCGACCGGCGCTTCCCCCATTTCCGCGGCTATCGCGGCGGTCATTGGCCGCACCGGGTCGAAGACCGAATGCGGTATCACCGCCGCGCCGCCGGCCACCATCAGCACGGTCATGGTCTCGCCTATGGCCCGGCTCATCCCGAGGATGATGGCCGTGGAAATACCGGAGCCGGCGGCCGGGATTATCACCTTGGTCAGGGTTTGCCAGCGGTCAGCCCCGACGGCGAAAGAAGCCTCGCGGAAAGACCGCGGGACATAGCTCAGCGCGTCTTCCGCGATGCTCGCCACGGTGGGGGTGGCCATCACGCCGAGGATGATGCTGGTGGTGAGGACGCAGAGGCCGATAGGCAGCTCGAAAGTATCCTGGAGGAAAGGGGACAGTATGACCATACCGAAGAAGCCGTAGACTATGGAAGGGACCGAGGCGAGGATCTCTATCACCGGCTTGAGGATGGCGCGCTGGCGCGGGCCGGCCAGTTCGTGCAGGTAAAGCGCGCTGCCCACGCCTATGGGGACGCAGATCACCAGCGCCCCGAGGGTAACCCACAGCGAGGCCAGTATCAGCGGGAGTATCCCGAACTCGGGCGGTTCCGAGGTCGGATACCAGCTTTCCCCGAGCAGGAAAGCCTTCAGGCTTACCTTGCCGAAAATGGGCAGGGCTTCCCTGAACAATACGACCACGATGCCGATCAGAAAGACCAGCGAGGAAAAGGCCAGCGCCGTGAACAGGTATTTTATCAGCCGCTCTTGTTTTTTATTCATCAGCCGTTTACTTACACCAAAACTCTGTACTGATAGTTTAATAAATGCGGGTGAAGGAGTATTAAAGGGCGTGTAAAATCCATGTAAAGCCCCGCGCCTTTCCCGGCTAACCGGCCAAAGCGCGGGGTGGAACGGCGGCTTGCTCTCGCGGCGAACCGCTATTTAAGCCCGACAAAGCCCTCTTCATTGACTATCTTCTGGCCCTCCGGGCTTTTAAGGAAGTCGATGAACTTCTTCACGGTCCCTTCGGGCTTGCCGTTGGTGTACATGAACAGCGGGCGGCTGATCGGGTACTTGTTCCTGAGCACGCTGTCCTTGGTCGGCATCACCCCGTCCACTCCGATGGCCTTCACGGAGGCGGTGAGATACCCCAGGCCGACGTAGCCGATGGCGCCGGGGGTGCGGGCGATGATAGAGGCTATGCCCTGGTTGGAGGCCTGCATGATGGCGTCGGGGCGCACTCTTTTCTTGTCCAGCACCATCTCGCTGAAGGCCTCGAAAGTACCGCTGGCGCTGTCGCGGGAGACTACGACTATTTTCAGGTCGGGCCCGCCGAACTCTTTCCAGTTGGCGGCGCGCGAGGTGTACATCTTCTTTATCTGCTCGCGGGTCAGGTTGGTCACCGGGTTGGAAGGGTGCACTATATGCGAGATGCCGTCCATGGCTATCACGTGCGCCTTCAGGTTGCGGCCCTTTTTGGCGGCCTTTTCGAGCTCGGCGGGCTTTATCGCCCTGGAAGCGTCGGCTATATCGCAGGTCCCGTCGATGATGGAGGCTATGCCCACGCCGGAGCCGCCGCCGCGCACCGAGATCTCCTCGCCGGGGTTATTGTTCATGAAGACCTCGGCCGCCTTCTGCGCTATCGGGAGCACCGTGGTAGAGCCTTCCATTACGGCCTTCCCCGCGAAAAGCGGGGCGGCCAGGTTAAGAGCGAACAGCGTTATCAGTATTTTTTTCATTATATTTTCTCCTTATCTCAGAACTTCAGATTAATATCGGCCTGGAAAAGCCGCTCGCTTCTCAGGCTGCCGCTGATAGCGGCGGACTGGTAATAGTCCAGGTCCAGGGCGAAGTCGCGCATAAGGCCCAGGGTAAGCAGCGTTTCGGCGCCCTTCACGCCAACGGAACCGCCGAAGAAGTCCGAATCCGGGTAGTTGTCCAGCCAGGCGTTCTTCTCCAGCCTGCGCAGCGACCAGCGAAGCTGCCACTGCCCCGCGTCCTCCACCTTGCGCTGCCCCAGTTTCACTCCGGCCAGCCAGCCTTCGCTGTTCTTGCCGTGCCCGAGGGCCTTTACCTGCGTCCCGAAGAGGCCGGCATAGGTGACTTCATAACCGAACAAACCCAGCAGGGGCATCGTCATGGGTTCCATGATATTGACGTTGAACTCGAACTCGGGGGTGATAGCGTCGTAGCCGTACTTGTATTTCCCGCCGGCCAGGGTGTTGGCCAGCTGGTAGCCGTCCGCGGCCGAGGGCCTGTGGCTGAGCACCGCTGAATGCTTCTGGTGGCGGAAGCCGTAAACCGCGGCCCCGACCTTGAAGTCATAGACCCCGTCGGAATCGCGCCAGCTCAGGCCGGGCTGGGCGAAAAGCATATACGGGTCCTGCGGGTCGCCCGAGCTCTCGTTGAGCACCATGAAACCGGCATTAGTGAAGAGCTGCCAGTTATAGTTGAGCGGGTGATTGAGCCTCACGCTCAGCCCTTCCATATTAACGTCGGTATCCCAGAGCATGTCGTGGGTCATCCACAGCGGGTTCTTGGTGCGCCCCGCGGTGAAAGCCAGGTTGTCGTTCGCGTTGTACTCGGCGAAGACATAGTCGATGTAAAGGTTCTTCTTCCCGAAGTTGTCCCCGAAGGTCTGGTTGGTGGAGCGCGGGTCGGCGCTGGAACCGCTGGCGAAGCCGAAGCCGGTATAGACCTTCTCGTTCACCTTCGCGTCCACGAAGAAGCGCAGGCGGTAGCGGCCCCTGTGCTGGTTATAGGTCTTGTTCCTGTTGTCGTTGAACTGGTAGCGCAGGCGCACGTCGCCGCGCAGTTTCATGGTCTGTATCCACATCGGCAGCGTGGCGTGGCGCTGCTGCGAGATCTCTTTCTTGATCTCTTCCTGGGTCTCTATCCTTATCTCCTGGGCCTCGCCCGGATCTATGACGTTCTTCTCCACAAGCCGGTCGAGCAGGATATCCAGCTCTCCGGCGCGGGCGGGCATGGCCGCCGCGAGCAGTAGCACTGCAAGCAGGGTGTTCTTTAATTTCATGACTAAAGTTTAGAAAAACCGCTTAAAGGCGGAATGAAGACCGTGTAAATTCGGGGTAAAGGAGGAACGGCCAAAAAGAGAGGCCGCCTTGCGGCGGCCTTTCCCCCCCCGGGCTATGATCCGGTCTTAAATTGGAACCGAAGCCACTGAAGCGCTGCCGAACACGGGCTGGACTTTGCCTTCCGCGTCCATGAAGGCATTAGAGATATAGCCGACAAGCTTGTTCAGGTCGAACGGGTCGACCCTGGGGGCCACGGCGCCGTCCTCGCGGTCGGGGGTGGAAAGGTCGTGCATGAAATAAGCGCTGACCACGCCCCTGCGCTGCCCGGCATTGGTGACGAAATAGACAAAGCCGTACTGCATCCAGTCCCCGCCGGTATAATAGACTTCCAGCCTGGTCTCTTCGCCCTTATTATCCAGGACGCGGAACACCCTGATGATGCGGGAATTCTCTTCGCTGTATATCTTCTTGTAGATCGCCGGGAAAGCGGAGACGACTTCGCCGTTCTGCGTGCATTTCCAGGTGATATCGTGCAGCCCTACGCCGCCGGGCGACATTATCGGCCTGTCGGGCAGGGGAACTGCGGGGGCCCGGAAGTCGGCCATGGCCGCTCCGGACAGGGAAAGAGCGCTCTTCAGCGCCGAATGATCGAAGTTCGACTGCGCGAAAGCGGAGCCGGACAGTGAAACCAATACTATAAGGGAAAACATGTTAACGGACTTTTTCATATACACAAGCCTCCGAAATATAATTTTTATTATATTTCCGATACTTTGTGCTAAGTTCCGTTATTAGGTGGGTGAACTTAACGCGCCTTCCG
>CAZUQT010000031.1:0-21550 GCA_964622585.1 uncultured Elusimicrobiaceae bacterium
TGTCTATACGCAGGAACTCCGCGCCGCTTTCAAGCGCCTCGCTTATCTTTACCGACGGGGTAAAAACAAATAGCAGCGCCGCGCCCAATACCCATGGCCTTGAAAGTAAATAGACAATGCGGTTCATCATGTCATGAGGGTTAGTTTTAGTTTTCATAAGCCCTCCTATCTTATCACCGCGAATTTTCCGGTCTTCTTCAGTTTCTGCCCGGCTTTCTGCGCCTCTATGTAGTAAAGGTAGACACCGGTCGGGATATGGCCGCGCCAGGTGTATTCATAGGCGTAGCTCAGGCCATTGCCGTCGTCCAGCTCGGCGGGTAGTCCTGTAAGCGTGTACTCGTGCGCGGCGCGGCCGCTTACGGTGTAGATGGTTATTTTCACGCTGTCGGCGATACCAGTTTCTATGTGGAATGTGGGGGCGTCGGCGCCTTTGGCCGGATTCGGGAAAACGTAAACCTCGCCCAGCTTGAACGCGGGGTCCGGCCCGGCAAGAACATTATAAGACCCGCCGACAGCCAGGGCCGACGCCTTCTTTTTACCGCTAGTGTCTCCTGTCGCCGTTATAGCCTGCGGCAGGGTCTCGCCGCCTTGCACTATATTGCCGGCGCCGCTTACAACGGCGCTCTTTACCAGGTAATGCCCGCCCAGCAGCGCATTGCCGGCCAGTTTCAATTGCGAATACGGGGCATAGACATAAGCCGTCAGGCTGCCTCCGCCTGTAAATGTCAACGCGGATCCCGTGCTTAGGAATATGCTAAGCAGGGAAGACACCCCGGCCGCGTTCAGCGAAGCGCCGCCGTTTATCGAGATATCCCCGGCCACCAGCATATCCACCTTCCCGTTCACGCTCACCTTGGCCCCGCCGCCGAGGTCAACGCCGTTGAAATAATAGATACCGGTGGAAAGCGTTATCGCGTCCATGGCCGGGACCACCAGCCTGCCGCCGGACAGGTACTTGACGGGAATAAGGCTGTTATTGTTGGTGTTGGACGCTATATCCACAATATCAGCCAGCTCCAGCGGCACAGGGATAAGCGTTGCCGCGCCGTTATGCTGCTGCCCGGTTATCTGCGACTTGCCCGACAATGATATCGTCGAAGCGTACACATCGCCAAGGATTCTGGCATTCCCGGCAAGTGAGATAGTAGTATTTGACCGCACCGTCCCGGCGATATCGGCCGAACCTGTCATCTCCAGGCCGTCTACGGCGTTCAAGGCGTCGTTGCGCAGGCTGCTTACCCGCAGTTTCGCTTCTAGCGGCGTCCCGGTATTGCCGGCATTATCCGCGGACCAGTACCTGACAGTATATGTGCCCTGCCGCCCGGTACTGAACGGCTCGGTATAGTTCTGCGTGCCGGAACTCCAGCCGGCAGCGTCGGTTAACTCGTAATATATAGATTTAACTCCCGAAGCCGGCCCGGCGGCGTCGGGGTCAGAGGCGGCAAGCGTGACCGTGGTCTCCGGTGTTATTATCTTCAGACCGAAAACCTCGAATTTGGGCTCACCGACGCTTAAAGTCGTGGACGGGGCCGTGTTATCGACTATGATATTCAGCGTCCGCAGCGCCTCCGCATTCTGCACATTATCCATGCTGTAATACTCCAGCTTATGCAGGCCTTCCGTCGGAATGCTTATGCTTGCGGTATAAATCTGCCAGGCCGCGCCGTCCAGCCTGTACTTGGTTATAAGCACACCAGAAGCCAGGCCATCGGTGAGCGGATCCTCCGCGGCGAACGATAGGACGCTTTGAGAGTTTATATAGTGCGTCCCAGCTACAATGTAGGGCTGGCCCGAGATATTGAACAACGTGACCGGGCTTGCGCCGTCTACATGGAATACGGCGGAACTGGCGGGCTCCTGATTGCCGGCTTTATCGCGCGAACGGTAATAGACCGAGCGGGCACCGGCGGATAAGCCGAAGGACGATGAATAAACCTCAAATGCTCCGGTATCGATATGATATTCCACGGCGTCAATCCCGCTTGCCGTGCCACCTGAGACCGGGTCGGCTGCGCTCAGGGCCAGCTTCGACGCAGGGCTTAAGTAGATTTTTCCGTCCCCTGCATTGTAGATCATCCCCTCCACCCTGTAAACCGATACCGGCGCGGTTTTATCAATATTTATTCCGCTTACAGAGGTGCTTGATCGGTTCCCGGCATTATCCTGGGCTTCGCCAGAGGCACTTTGGGCAAAACCTTCATTCGCAATGATTGCATCAGGCGGGCAGGATTTAACGCCGGATAGCCCGTCGGTGCAGAGATAACTCGCCGTCACAGCAGTATTATTCCAGCCATAAGCATTGGCCGGCGGAGTCCTTTCAGCGCTTATAAGCGGGTTGGTAAAGTCTATCTTGAAAGCTATGCTCTTTTCGGCCTCGGTGTTACCTAGTCTGTCCTTGGCGTAGAAGTAAACCTTATATAGGCCTTCTGCGCTTTCGTTGAAAGGCGCTGTATAACTGCTAAGCGCCGATCTTTGACCGTTGGACTCCAGTTGGTAATATATTCCTTCTACGCCGGACAGGGCGTCATTGGCGGCCAGTTTAACGGCAACACTGGAAACATGCCAGCCGTTCTCTCCGGGCGTTCCGGCAAGTTCTGCGGAACTTACGGGGACTGTATTGTCCAATCCTATCGCAAAAGACTTTTCCGTCTCAACATTCCCCAACACATCCTCGGCATGATATGTGAGGCTATATACCCCGTCCGCTAGGCCTAGTCCCGTGGCGGTAAAGGTCGAGGTGAATACCACACCCTGCTTCGGTTCAGGGTTCTCGAATGCTTGTTCTTTCACTGTCGAACCTTCCGAATTTAACTTAATAGTCTGTTTTTTAACACCCAAGCCTAGCCCGTCTTCCATCGATACCAGGTCATCCACGCTGGACAGCTTCAAAATTGTGTTCCCTGTAATATAGGTGGTACCCCCCGCCGCTAAAGAGACTCCGGCTATTGCCTGCGCGGTTCTCGGCGCAAGCACGTCGTGTATAACCTCGAACGTACCGCCGGACGCCATACTTGAGTTCTCGGCGAAATCCGTGGCGCCGACGATCAGTTCCCATATGCCGTCGTCAATATTGAGCGGCTCTATGGACCAGCCGGAAGCTATGGCAATCCTGGCCGGGCGCGCGCCGCGTGGACTGCCCCGGTCCGCAACCTGCACAAGGAAGGCTTCCATAGCAGGGGTGGGGTCCAGGTTATCCGTTACTGTAAAGTTTATCCCGATTTTCCCTCGTGTAGCAATGAACGTCACCCCGGCAAGAGGAGAACTTATCACTATCGCAGCAGGGGTCATGTCTATGTTAACTGTGGTCGTAGCGTACGCTATATTCCCGGCCAAGTCGGTGCAATGGCCAACTGCCGCCTGGTCCGCGCCCTCGCCGGACAGAGTAACGCTGGAGCAATTTTCAATTCCAGATAGCGTATCGGTACCGCTAAAGACCACCCTTACCGCCGTGTTGTGCCAGCCTCTATCATTTGCGGCAGGCTCAAAAGCATAGCTCACCTGGGGTGCGGCGGTATCTATGCTTATCGTAATTGTAGTTGTAGAGGAATTACCGGCGTTGTCCGCGCAGTAGCCGCTGACACCCATACTGGAGCCCTGCGAGGATACGGTTTTCGGCGACTCGCAATAAGCAAGGCCTGACAAGGCGTCGCTCCCTGAGAAACGCACCTCCACCTGGCTGTTATTCCAGCGGTACCCATTCGGAGACGGCACAGCAAGCGCCGAAGCCGCCGGCCCGATAAGGTCTATATTCAGGGTAGCGGTGGCATAAGCGATATTACCGGCCACATCGCGGCACCAGCCTGCGACAGTTTGCGCGGCCCCTTCGACCGCTATCGTCGTGGAAGAACAAGACAATACGCCCGACAGGGTATCGCTGCCGGAGAATACCACCTGTACCGGCGTATTATTCCAGCCTGCCTCGTTAGGCAGGGGGGCAGGCGCAAAACTGACGACCGGCGCGGAGGAATCTATTTTAAACTCTATGGTTTTTTCGGTTTCGACGTTACCAGCATTGTCTACGCCGTAATATTTAAGCGTATGCGAACCTTCCGCCGAGACGGCCAGCGGTCCGGCATAATGGAGATGCTCACCGCCGTCGAGGGAATAATTTATTTCCTTAACACCGGACATGGTATCGGAAGAGACCATCACGATTTCAACCGACGCTGAATACCAGCCGTTGCCGAACGCACCCGCGACCTCCGCCGCGCTTACAGGCGCGGTCTTATCTATTTTAAAACCGGCAGCAATGATCTTCGATAGATTGCCGGCGTTGTCAGAAACTAGCGCGGAGGTAGAGATAGCCAGCCCTTCCCCGACAAGCACTACATCACCGGGGCAGACACCCACACCGGAAAGAGCGTCCTCACAGGAGAATCTCAGCGTCACATCGCCATTGTTCCACCCGGCCACATTAGCCGCCGGAAGCGCGGCATAATTTATACTGGGCCCCGTTGTATCGATATTTACCACAATAGAAGCCGTAGACGACCAGCCCGCATAGTCCATGCAATAGCCGGATAAAGTCTGGCTAGAGCCCTCGGTAACCAGAAGTTTGTCAGGTTCGCAGTAGGCCAGGCCCGACGCCGGATCGACCCCGTAGAAGAATGCTGATACTACGGTATTGTTCCAGCCAAGACTATTGGCGGCCGGTGAAGAAACCGCCACTACCGAGGGCGCGACGAGGTCGAGTTTGAACTCCAGGGATCTTTCCTCTTCCCTGTTGCCGGCCCTGTCCATGCCGTAATACTTCAGGACATGCCTACCCTCGCCCGCAACAGAGAACGAGGAGAAATACAGCGTAAATGAGGAGCCGTCGACCGAATAATACAGGCCGCCAAGACCGCTCAGACTGTCGGTAGACGCCAATGAGACTATGGCCGGGGAAACCAGCCAGCCGTTAAGTCCAACGGCCGCCTCCAGCCCTATGCTGGAAAATGGCACAGCGGTATCGATATTCAGACTGAAGGAGGCGGTAGAGGTCCAGCCGGCATAATCCGTGCAGTGGCCTGAAACCGGAATCCCAAGACCTTCGCGGCTGACAGTGAACGAGGAACTGCAATATGCTATCCCGGAAACGGTGTCGGTGCCGGTAAATACCACGTCTACGGAGGTATTATTCCAACCCTCGACATTAGGTTGCGGAGCATATGAGTAACCGGCGATCGGTGTTGAAAGGTCTATCCCAAAAGAAACCTGTCGCACATTTTCGGTATTTGCCACATTATCTACAGAATAGAACTCCAGGCTATGCCTGCCTTCCGCCTGAACCGAGAAAGTGGCGGAATAAACCGAGAAGCTGGAGCCGTCGAGGCCGTAAAATATCCTTTTAACACCAGAGCCAGTATCAGATGCCAAGACGCCCGCAGCGACAGGCGACGCATACCATTCAGAGATTTCGGAGGTACTATTCAACTGAAGCAGACTGGAAGGTGACGTGGTATCCACCTGTACTAGAATGCCATCAGGCTCCGCCATATTACCAACATTGTCTTCGGCGGTATAACGCATACTATATTCGCCGCCAGTAGTCAGATATATGTCTGCTCTGCTAGCAGCCACGGCATATGTACTACCATTGAGTTCATAGGACAGCGCCTTTAGGCCGGCCGCATCATCTACCGCGGACAGTGTAATTGTAGACCCTACCGAGACATAAAGCCTGTTCTCGCCGGGGAAGGAGGATCCGGCAATAGCATATGACACCGCCGGAGCTTTCCCGTCGACTATAACGTCCATAGCACGCACATCTTCAATATTTCCCGCGGCATCGCCGCTGCGGAATTCTACACTATGGGCGCCGGTGGACAGGACAATGGGCGCAGAATAAACCAAGAAAGGCCCCGAACTGGAGGCGTCCACGCGGAATTCAGTGAAGGCCACGCCCGAAGAGGTGCCGTATACCACCGGGTCCGAGGCGCTCAATGATATCACCGTGCCGGTTCCAATATACAAATGTGCGGCGGCTATGTATGACGAGCCGGCCACGATGAATTCAGTGGCAGGCGGGGCCCAATCCTCCGCCTTGACAAATATCCCGAACAAAGACGCGATACGCGTTAGTGGAACGCTTATTTTTTTATTAAACGTGTCCAGAACCTGTCCGTTCAGCCTTACCCAGCCAGTGCCGGCAAAGTATTCGTAGACGGCCAGCTCCGGTTCAGGTATCCCCATCGCGACTACGGCGCTTGAAGAATAATAAAAACTCATCATCGCCGGGGGGTCGTACATGCCCTCCGGACCGATATTATACATCGGGCTTACCGTAATAAGGCCCTGAGAGGCCGCCGCGCCAATCGCCACCTGCGCCCCGGCGGACCCGCCATCCACGGGCGCTACGCTCATTTGCGACAAGGACGCCAGCGAAACTTCCGGCTTCCCGCCTATCAGCGCCCCGCTTCGGGAATATGCCAGAGGATCTGGTAGCGTTTCAAACACCCCCAGGTCGCGCGGCTCCGACGCCACGCCGGCGAAGTTCTTCGCCCTTACCCGCGCATAATAAGTAGTTCCGGACAGAAGGCCGGAAATAGTGGAAGAGGAGGCCCCTGTCCACTCCGTCATGATCGTGTTGGCATAATCCGTAGAAGAGGCAAGCTCCAGACTATAGAGCGTGCCGATCGGATTAGCGCCGGTAGCCCAACTCACCCTAAGTGAACGTTGCGTGATATCAGTGAGAGGACTGCGCTTGAATCCTAGAACGCGCTTGTTGCTTCTGTCCGCCACCCATACACGCCCGTCGCCGCCGACAGCAACTCCATACGGAGAGGCTGTCATAAGAACCGCCGAAAGGCCGCGCTCGAATGAGTAGAGATCTTTCTGGCCCAGCACTGCCGAGGCGTTCATGTACATAGAAAAGGGCTTCTTATAGGCCAGCGCACGCGCATAGCCATCCGCCACATACAGATTGCCATCGGGATCGAAGGCCAGCCCCCTGGGCGAAGCCATCGTGTCCGGCATCACGTAAGTTGTAAATCGTCCTATGATAACAGAAGAAGGCATTCCGGACGAAAAAGGCGGAGTAAATTCCAATACCCTGTTGTTTCCTGTATCAGCCACCCAGAGACTGCCTTCGGAGTCAATTGCTACCCCCTCAGGATTGCGCAGACTGCCGCTAACCGAGCTTGCCGCGGACATCCCGTTGTAAAAGGGTGGTGAAAATTGCAGGACGCGGCTGTTATAGGAATCCGCCACCCAGAGGCTGCCTTTCTTATCGAACGCAAGTCCCGCAGGCTTAAGGCCATAGGGTTCTAAGGAGCGCTCGTAGGAGGTAAAATCCGTCTGCCCTATAACAAGGTCAGCGTCCATACCGTTGGAAAACGGCGGATTGAACATTAGAACCCGGTGGGCGCCGGCATCGGAAACCCAAAGCCTCCCCTCGGCGTCAAAGGCCGCCGCCCTTGGACGATTCATGCTGTTCCGCGCGGCGATACAGCGCATGCTTGTAAAATCAGCCGCGCCTATGACAAGGCTGGCGTTCATGCTGGCGCTGAACGGAGGCTCGAATTTCAATATCCGGCAATTGCTCTCGTCGGTCACCCAGAGGTTCCCGCTCTTGTCCATAACGGTATGGGCTATCCAGCCGACGGCGCTGGCCGTGCGCCCCGAGACTGCGGAGACGAAATTAGTCTGCCCGAGCACATAATCCGCCGCCTGGCCACTTGTAAGGAATTGAGGCAAGTCCGGTGCAGCCGCGTCTGTAAGCGCGGCGGCTACGGCGGAATCCGTCGCGCCGCTTTCATTCGTAACTCGGACAAAACAAGAATAGGTTGTATTGGGCGCCAGGCCGGCCTGGAGGTACCAGCTTGTTCCGGCCGCAAGCACTCCGGATAATATACCGCCCGTAGTGGAGAACACCTGGTACGTACCTGATGGCCCTGGGGTCCAGGTCCAGATTATCGATGTTGGCGACACTGCCGATCTGGTCACATTCCCCGGCGGCAGGGGTTTTAACTGAATTGACCCCAGACTCAGATATCCCGTATAAATCCCGTCCGAATTCTTTGCCCGGACCCTGGCGTAGTATCTCACGCCTCCCTCAAGACCCGTGAAGGTGTGGCTCACCGACGTTATCTCGCCGCTCGCCGTCACGCCACCCGCAAAATCTGGCGTCCGCGATATCTCGGCCAGATAAACTGTCTGCCCCGAATTGAAAGCCGAATCCCATTGGAGGGTGAATGAGGAACTTCCTACGGAATTAAAGGAACGATTGCCGCCGGGCTCGAAGAGCAAAACCCGATTGTTAGATATGTCCGCAACCCAGATCCTTCCATGTGGGTCTGTGTATACAAATCCGCTCGCCTCCAGGGACAACCCGTTCCCGCCAAAACTTGACGGCCCAGTCCCGCTTGTTCTGGAATCGAAATTCGGCTGGCCTATTACAACGTCAGCGTCCATTCCATTCGAGAACGGCGGACGGAACTGGAGCACGCGCGGGGGGCCAGACTCCGCCACGTATAAATTACCTTGTCCATCGAAGTCAACCGCGACTGGTTCAACCAGCGTATTGCGACTCGCTGAAAACCAGAGTGTGCTATTATTTGTAAAAAAGTCCGGCTGTCCAATAACCATGGAGGCTGCCTTGCCGTTAATATAGGGCTGCTCGAATTTCAGGACGCGCGACCCCCCAATGTCAGCCACCCAGATGTTATCCTCCAGGTCAAATCCGATGCCCACCGGATAGGAAAAAGCACGCTCATTCGGCGGCCATGTGCCGGCGGATGAGGAAAAATCCTGCTGCCCCAGAACAAGGTTCGCGGGCATTCCGTTGTAAAAGGGTGAGGAGAAACGCAGCACCCTGTGGCAGCCACCGTCGGAAACCCACAGGCTTCCGGAGGCGTCGCTGCCTACATAGGGGCCCTGGTAGGTGTAGTTTGAGCAAAACCGGTTAGAAGCGGGCCCGATCGGCCAAGATGTGAAATTATCGGCACCGATCACAAGATCCGCGCCCATCCCGCTTATAAACGGCGGCGTGAATCTTAACACCCTATTGCGGCCATCCGCCACCCATAGTCTCCCGTTCCTGTCAAAAGTGATTGAACGTGGATATGTCAGATTATCCGCCGCCATATAGGAGGGTGGGAAACCCAAATACAGGCTGGTCTGCCCTATCACCAGGTCGGCGCTCTTGCCGTTGGTAAATGGCGGGGAATATCTTAATATTCTGTGATTGTAACTGTCCGCCACCCACAAGTTTCCGGCGCCGTCCATCGCCAGCCCGGCCGGGTTTGCGAGCTGGCCCGGCCCGGAACCGTAGTTCCTGTCGTAGAAGCTTTCCTGCCCCAGCACCACCGAGGCATTCTGGCCGCTTAAGAAACTTTCGGCGGCCACAGGGGCATTGGCGAGCGTCGTCGCCCCGGCTATGGCGCTTTCATTAACCCTCGGCGGGGAATAAGCCCTTACGCGGGCGGAATACCCGGTATTGGGCGTAAGGCCGGCCTGGATATAATTACTGGTCCCGGCGGCCAGCACCGGCGAGACCACACCGCCTGTGGCGGAAACCACCTGATACGCCGTGGCGCCGACCTCCAGGTTCCACGTCCAGAGCACGGAATCCGCCGCCTGCGCGCTGCCCTTAAACCCGAAAGAGAACACATTGATAGAAGCACTCTTCCCCACCGCCATATTCCCGGCATTATCTTCCGCTGTGTAATAAACTATGTTCGGCCCCGCATCCAATGTAAACGGCCCAGCGTACAGAGGATTTTGGCAGGTACCTGGCAATCCCAACATGTTAGGCTGGCCCATGCAAGAAGCTGTCGTTGCATTGATAAGATAATAAATAGCTTTTATCCCGGAAGCCGTACCATTAGTTTCGGGATCTAACGCGCCAAGCGTTATTTGAGTTCCAGGCGTTATCTCAACCGAACCGCCTGCCGCAATTGTTGATCCATTTATTGAAAGGAAGACTTCTGGAAGTACAGTGTCTTCGCTTGCCACTTCCAGGTGAAAGGTTTTGGGACTTTCCATATTCCTAATATTGTCGAGTGACAGATACTGCACAGTGTGCGTGCCAGGAGAAAGAGTAAACGACGCAGTGTAAAGCGGATTTTCGCAGGTCCCGGGCGGGCCGGTAAAGGTTGGCAACTGTCCCGACGGGTTTAATAGAAACGGCGCAAGATTCAAACATTCAGAGAAATTCTTCTCCACAAGGTAGAATGTTTTTAAAACTCCACTCTGCGCGCCACGCACAAGCGGGTCGGCCGCGCTCAGCGTAATTGTGCCGGAGATAGTCGCGTAAAAACTGGTATCCGGGGCCAAGGTCATCAGAGTAGCGGATAATTCCGTCTCCGGTGGAGTGGCGTCTATATACATCGTGGTCGCCTTTGGAAACTCATAATTACCGGCGTTATCAACACTCATGTAATACATCGGGTGGACGCCCTCAGGCAGGGTGAAAGGCCCAGTGTATGTGGAGATCTCCACCGTGCCGGAGCCCGGTGAAAGAATATAATTGGTCAAATTTACACCAGAGGTGACCACACTCTGAACCTGCGGGTCGCTAGCGCTGAATAATATTGCTGTGGCGCTTGAAATAAATGTTCCGTCTGCGACCGGAACAGTTATGCCGCCGAAGCTTATAGCGGTTTCTGGAGATATCCCGTCAGGGTAAACCGAAGGCGGGGTGTTCTCAACCTGCTGGCTGCTGGCAAGCACAGCAAAAAGAGGATATGCGGCGCTCGGAACTCTGGCAGTCAGAACTTTATTATCCTTATCTAACGTCAAGTAGGGCAGCTTATATAAATCCCCAGTTGCCGTGAAACCATATATTGCCAGCGAATCCTCATCAATGCCCAACCCGGCGACAGCCCCACCGGAATAACGCATTTTAATAGCCCCGGACGGTTCAAAGGTACTGGTAGCTGTAGAAAGACTGTAGACATTGCCCACTGGAAACTTATTGGCGGATTTAAGCGCAGCCAGGGTCCCCACCCCGGCTGACCCACCCATATCGTATTTAGACAATGAAGCCGCAGCTCCAGACAAAAAATCCATTTCCGGAAAACCGTTAATACTGTCGGGACTCTGAGTCGCTTGGGGATCCGGGTACTCCGGTGCCAACACCATGAATTTGGAAAATGAAGTGATAGTAACAGAAATAGTTTTATTAGCGGGATTTAGTGTCGCGGCCAACTGTTCATATTTCCCAGTAGCCGGATTTACAACCTTTACCAGCTTTAACTGGTTTTCCTGGGCTGGTGTTAAATTATCAGAGGGGTATTTAAGGGTTAGCCTGACGTTTCCTGTAAAAGCTAAATCCGGAGAGGGGGTTATCTCATACGTCGTATTCTGAGCCGCTTCGGCGAAGCCGGCAGGCGGTCTGCTGGTTGTCGCGGTGACGGTTAAACTCCCCGGGGAAGTGACCTCATCAAAGTAGGCTTCACCATATGAATTTAGCGGCGCAAAAATGTTTTGTCCAGTTGGAACGATGTCTACTTGAAGACTTGGCGCCTGGTTTACAGCAAAACCGATGAATGTAGGCGTTCGAGAGTTTGGCATTACCCTGGCTCCAAAACGCGCACATTCAAAATCCAAATAATTGTCATAAGATATCCTGCGACACACAGGAACAGTGGCGTCACTTGTCTTGTTGTATACAATTTCCCATTCCACAAATCGTTTCGCGGACTGATGAATTGTGGTATTTATTGTTTGCCGGCCACAAAGCTGAATACCCCAAATATCATTGCAGTAAATATTTGTTGGATACCCTTGTGCTCCATACGTATCAAAAAGCGCCTCCACCTCTCCTACAGTAGTCTCGGACACATCCGATTTGTCGTCTTTACTCCATGTACGCACAATTTCCCTTAAAGTTCCAATTGTTTGTGGCCTTTGAATATCGGCGGAGGACGCGGAATGCTGTGGGACCCACCCAGAAACCATTACTGGCTCTATGTTATAAGACGACCCGGCGTGTATATATGGCTCGCCGGATGTGGAGCTATCAATATCATAATTTACGATGAGCGGCGCTGGGATGAAATCAGATTTTGTCGTATCGGTGCCAATAGTATAATCGTAAGAGCCATCGTAAGATGCACTGTCGACTGGGAATCCGCCAATTAACGTAAAACTGTGTTTCTCTGTTAGTGAAAAAGTGATAGCTTTAATGTTTCCGTCCGAGTCAATAGCCCTAGCCAGATATATGTAGGGCTCCGCATTCTCGCATGGGTGCTCTTGGCTACAGGGCAATCCAGGTGGACGAGATAATGGAAAAGGCGGCAAATCAAAATCAGCAGTAGCAGAATACCCGGCGATAATTTTTTCAGCTAATAACGCCCCTGTGGAAGTAATAATCTGAATACGGTTTAGTTGCACAGGAGATTCCGCAACTATATGCGCAGTAATGTAAAACGTCCCGGGCTTAAACAAGTCGTTATTCACGTAATTTTGTACTGACTCCAAGGTTGAAATTGAGATGCTAAGGTTGGAAATCTTAAAAGGAGTGCTGGTCTCAGCCCCGGCGGCGTTCAATGACTTTACATGATACTCTCCGACAGGGAGATTGTTTAATATGGCTGTTGTGCTTAGTACAGGAGGATCAAAATTCCAAGAGACAAGATTCCCCTGAGGGCCGTCTATCCTCACGGCAGACACCCCGGAGACAGACTCAGTAAAATCAATAACATGGGCACGCTCAAGGGTGGACGGTGTTGAAACAGAAACGCCATTATAATCATTATAAAGCGGTCCTTGGGAACGAACTTTGTGTCTATTAAAAGGTGGAATAGTGAAACTGAAATCGGAATAATTACCAGCATGGTCATATGCCCTAAATTTATTTGCGCCTTTTAAATATGGGTTCGCGGTAAAGAGATGTGTAGTCTCTGTGTTAACTACGGTTTTTTCGCTATTCCCATAAAAATGTGTATAAAAGTCCTGAAACCGATTTGAATCATAATAAGCGTCAAATGTTTCTGTATTAAGTAGTCTCAATTTCTGGGGTCCAGACTTCGTGTCCGTTACCACCACATTTAGGGCGCCCTCCCCCAACAATGCTCCATCATTAATCTGACTTCCATCTTTTTTATAAACTTGGATTATCGGATTGGTCGCTATGGATGGGTCCATCCTGTCCCGCTGGTTCGATGGGGATAGCGAACCCGGACTCATTGCCATATCTTTTAAGTTTTGAGCCCCATCGACGGTGTGAATATTGTATTGCATTATAGGCATCTCTGCTGCTGCATAGCAATATTCCACAAAAGCATCGCTACGCATGCGTACTATTTGGTCATCATTAATAATATTTTCCCCTATAGTTCTATTATATGTGAAGTAATTGTTTTTGAGGTTCTCGACCACATCATTTTCCACAACGATATATTCGATACGGGGGACCCTTCGCATTAAACGCTCAGCAGCTTCAATTACTTTTGCACGGAATTGCTTAGAATCGCGCCCTGCATCTTTCGAGAAAAATGCGCCAAAGTACGGCGGATTCGTGATTTTAAAATTACGAAGATCTAGTACGTGAATACCCTTCCATGAGTCAATGCAACGATAATACTGCGACGTCTTGCAGAATTTTGTGCCGTTAACGCCTTCCATCTCAATAACATCATGCCCGAACCCGAGATTGTTGAAAATTTCATACAATGAGGACCTCTCATTATTGCGGATAAAACCTTTATAGATAGCGCTATGCACATTTTCATATGCCCCAAAAGGCGCAGGGCTGAGTTTTCTAAAAACCACATCGCCAACTTCTTGCCGTACAATATTTCCCTGCTCAACAGCATATGTTTGGAATGGGAGTCCTTGTAGCAAGAACAAAAGGAGGGCCATCTTTTTGGCGGATATTTTAAGCATAGTCGGACTCTACTTTGCCCCGAGCTTTGTTATCATTTGTTGAATTTTAGCTTTCAGCTTTGGGTCAGATTCCGCGCTTTTAGATTCCGTCAATATCTGCTTCAACTTTTCGCGAGATAGAGCATTATCATCAATCTGAAAATCCATAAACTCAAGAACAGCTCCACGTGTTTCCAGATTCTTGCTCCTCAGCTTTTTCGCAAATAATGGGAGATTTTCATCCCCGGATATTTCCTTGGCTCCAAGGACCTCAAGCCCCTTTTTAAATCTTTTCCCTTCCCTAATTTCCAGGTATCTTTTTAAAACATCTGGATGAAAAGCCGCCCGAGCGGGAGCGTATACGGCTCGTTCCTCCGGGCTAGATGGGACCATATTTTTAAATTCATCGTACCTGTCAATAAGTATATCTAACAACTCTGGGTCTTTATAGTCGCATAAGGCAAGGCCGTAACTCGTAAATGAATTTACGTTCTTTGTGATTGCAAGGAAAGCCTGTATTTCTTTTACCGCTCTTCTTGGGTTTGCGGATTTAAGAGCATATAAAAACTTGTCTCTTTTTAAAACGTCAGTGTCTAATAGTGTTTTAATCCTGTCGTAAACATCATCACCTCTAACGCCATTGCGGCCCATAGACCATAAAGCCATCTCTCTATATTTCCCATCCTTCAGGTCTAGGAGCTGTAAAAAGAAAACATGGGCTTCCACGCTATTATCATGCCGTCCAATTATCTCAATTATCTTTAATTTATTTGCACTGCCAGTCCCAGAATCGCCTATTTGATAAAAAACTTTTATTAAGCGTATTGTTATATCGCGCATTGCTTCGGGAGAAGGATATATATAAGTTTCCCAAAACTTGTCAATGTAATAGTCCAAGATTGGAAGTGTTGTGTTTAATTTGCCTTGGTTATTACTGGAGTGTTCCGCTAGGGCTAGGGTCTCTTCTATCTTAACTTTCGCCGTCATATCTATTTTCGGAGTT
Organism: uncultured Elusimicrobiaceae bacterium; assembly: GCA_964622585.1. Lineage (GTDB taxonomy): Bacteria > Elusimicrobiota > Elusimicrobia > Elusimicrobiales > UBA9959 > UBA9959. Next base: position 14,795 of record CAZUQT010000031.1, read on the forward strand.
CTGCTATCTTGTGAAAATCCTATAGAAATAATAGATATTAGAATCACGAGTCCAAGTATTATTTTCTTCATAAATTCTCCCAATAACGCGGCTGTCACAAATTAGGCAAGACAAATCCCGCGGATTATTCCAACCAAGTTTCCCAAGGAATCATCAGTAAATGTTGCCAGTCAGTGTAGTGTAATCCAAGTCACACCCCCGTCTAATGTACCACACAGACTCTACGTGCGCAATACCCTTTTATGGGTATCTTTATTATTACCTTTACACATAGGCGGCGCTGTGTCCCTTGCCACTTCCAGGTGGAAAGTTTTTGGACTTTCCATATTCCTTATATTGTCGAGTGACAGATACTGCACAGTGTGCGTGCCAGGAGAAAGAGTAAACGACGCAGTGTAAAGCGGATTTTCGCAGGTCCCGGGCGGGCCGGTAAAGGTTGGCAACTGTCCCGACGGGTTTAATAGAAACGGCGCAAGATTCAAACATTCAGAGAAATTCTTCTCCACAAGGTAGAATGTTTTTAAAACTCCACTCTGCGCGCCACGCACAAGCGGGTCGGCCGCGCTCAGCGTAATTGTGCCGGAGATAGTCGCGTAAAAACTGGTATCCGGGGCCAAGGTCATCAGAGTAGCGGATAATTCCGTCTCCGGTGGAGTGGCGTCTATATACATCGTGGTCGCCTTTGGAAACTCATAATTACCGGCGTTATCAACACTCATGTAATACATCGGGTGGACGCCCTCAGGCAGGGTGAAAGGCCCAGTGTATGTGGAGATCTCCACCGTGCCGGAGCCCGGTGAAAGAATATAATTGGTCAAATTTACACCAGAGGTGACCACACTCTGAACCTGCGGGTCGCTAGCGCTGAATAATATTGCTGTGGCGCTTGAAATAAATGTTCCGTCTGCGACCGGAACAGTTATGCCGCCGAAGCTTATAGCGGTTTCTGGAGATATCCCGTCAGGGTAAACCGAAGGCGGGGTGTTCTCAACCTGCTGGCTGCTGGCAAGCACAGCAAAAAGAGGATATGCGGCGCTCGGAACTCTGGCAGTCAGAACTTTATTATCCTTATCTAACGTCAAGTAGGGCAGCTTATATAAATCCCCAGTTGCCGTGAAACCATATATTGCCAGCGAATCCTCATCAATGCCCAACCCGGCGACAGCCCCACCGGAATAACGCATTTTAATAGCCCCGGACGGTTCAAAGGTACTGGTAGCTGTAGAAAGACTGTAGACATTGCCCACTGGAAACTTATTGGCGGATTTAAGCGCAGCCAGGGTCCCCACCCCGGCTGACCCACCCATATCGTATTTAGACAATGAAGCCGCAGCTCCAGACAAAAAATCCATTTCCGGAAAACCGTTAATACTGTCGGGACTCTGAGTCGCTTGGGGATCCGGGTACTCCGGTGCCAACACCATGAATTTGGAAAATGAAGTGATAGTAACAGAAATAGTTTTATTAGCGGGATTTAGTGTCGCGGCCAACTGTTCATATTTCCCAGTAGCCGGATTTACAACCTTTACCAGCTTTAACTGGTTTTCCTGGGCTGGTGTTAAATTATCAGAGGGGTATTTAAGGGTTAGCCTGACGTTTCCTGTAAAAGCTAAATCCGGAGAGGGGGTTATCTCATACGTCGTATTCTGAGCCGCTTCGGCGAAGCCGGCAGGCGGTCTGCTGGTTGTCGCGGTGACGGTTAAACTCCCCGGGGAAGTGACCTCATCAAAGTAGGCTTCACCATATGAATTTAGCGGCGCAAAAATGTTTTGTCCGGACGGGATGCTAGCGGTGCTAAGAATTGGCTCCTGGCTCAACGCAAAACCTGCAAGTATCAATGTTTGAGAGTAGTTTAGCACCCTGGCTCCATACCTTTGACACTGGTAATTCAAGTTAGTACCGTCCGGGATAAGGCCACATATAGGAATAGTGGTATCACTTGTTTTGTTGTATATAAACTCCCATTCCACAAACTGTTTCGCAGGCTGAAGGATTGGCGTCGGCACTGTCTGCCTGGTGCAAACCACAAAACCAGCGGCAGGCCAATACCCCAATACGAGCGCCGCTGTCCCGCATGAAGCATGAGATCTAATCCACTCCTCACTTGTCCCGTTCGAATCGTACCTATCAATAAACACTTCCCCCTCCGCAACAACACTTTCACCCCCCGCTATTCCGTCACTACCCCTTGTGCGTATAATTTCCCTGAAAGTGCCAATGGTCTGCGGCATTGGAATCGCGAGCTGTTCCGATATGGAGATGGGAGTTTGTGTAATCCATTGAGAAACTGAACCCCAACTGGCTCCAAAGCCCTCCCCTGTGCCTAGAACCAGCCCTGAAGTTGATTCGGATATCCCATAATTCATGACAAGAGGACCGGCAATAAAATCGGATTTTGTTACATCGGTACTGCGTATGTAATCATAGGATTCAATACCATCAGGGTATCCCCCACCCTCTGCTAAATATGTTTCTTTTCCGCTTAATGCAAACGAAGAGTCTTTAACATTGCCCTCAGAATCAATAACCCTTGCAATGTATGGTGGTGGGGAGGCATCCATCCAAATGTATCGATCAAAAAGCGTGTGATTTGGGAGTGGTTGAGACAACGGGAAAGCCGGCAAATCGAAGTCGGCAGTCGCGGTATGCCCAGAGACAATCTTTTCAGTTAACAATGCCCCGGTAGAAGTAATAAGTTGAATACGGCTTAGGTTATTAGGAGATTCCGCAATAACATGGGCTGTAAAATAAAAAGTTCCGGGCTTCAGCAGGTCGTCATGCACATAATTCTGCGTTGACTCCAAGGTTGAAATCTGGACGTTAAGTTCTGAAATTTTAAATGAAGTCGCTGTTTCTTCCCCTACAGCATTCAACGCCGTTACAGTGTAGGTCCCGTTCGATAAATCATATAGCACCGTTCCGGTGCTAAGGACAGGTGGCTCAAAATTCCATGAGACCAAATTACCCTGTGGGCCGTCTATTGTAACTGCTGATACGCCAGCGACAGACTCGCTAAAAGTAAAAGTGTGGCCTCGCTCAAGTGTAGATGGAACTGAAATTGAAACACCCTTAAAGTTATTATAAAGCGGACCTAATGAACCAATATTAATACCCGCTTTCGGCGGTATAGTGAAGCTGACCCCAGCACTCATGTTCCCCGCGTGGTCGTATGCAGTTGCCTGGAAATAGCCTGGGGACAGCCCATCAGCTTTTGAGAGGGTAAACGTCTTCTCAGAATTAATGTTGCCGGTCAGGACGGTATCCTTATTCATCAACTCAATAGGGAATGAGAAATCTGCCATGCCGTACACGGAATCTATGGGATCTTTATGGATTTTTAGCAGCCCCGGCCCAGAACTGGCGTCCTGCATTATAAATTTTAAGGTTGTTGTACTCGCGGTACCAGAAACCTCTACATCGTTTGAATCTTTCACTATTAACGTCGGGTTTTCTGTTTGTGAAGGGACCATCCACGTATCACGCTGCGTACTGGGATATAAGCTAAATATTCCAGCCATCCCCACTAAGTATGATGCCCCCGCTTTTGTTGTCAGATACACCGGGACTCCACCACTAGTTTTCGCTATAGGAACTCCTGCATAGGCATATGCATACTCCACAAAAGAGTCGCAACGCATCCTGACAATTTGGAGAGGGTCTCCTGTATAATTGACTAGGTTATTCCCATCCTCATCAACCCCGGCTTTAAAGTAATTATTCAAGACCTGGGTCATATTTTCGCCATTTGTTACAACATATTTTATCTCACTACCTCTATTTAACAGTAGCTGGGCCGCTTCGAAGATAAGTTTTCTCTGACCCTGAGAAATAAACATCTGAAGAGGATCGGTAACATTTGGTTTATATGCCGTGAATGCTCCATAATACACCGGGTGTGCCACCATAAATTCTTGGAAATTGGAAAACCCTATTCCTTTTACTTCTGTAACTTTTCCCCAATTTGTGTTGACAACACCCGCCATCTCTATGACCTTGTGATAAAAAGGAATGGAAGGAATAGAATCCTCTTTGTCTGTTTGGCCTACATATATCGCATTATGAGCTTGCTTAGGTATTTTATCCAAACGCCGAAACACAACATCCCCCACCTCCTGGCTGTTCATATTTCCAGTAACCTCGCCATAGGCCGGCACGGAAACCAGTAAAGCGTATAAAAGAGGAAAGAGCTTCGGATTCATCTCCCCCCCGGTTTATCAAATTTCCCTATTGTCTTCTCAAATTTGTGTTTTAATTTCTGGTCCGATTCTCTATTCTGAGCATCTTTCAAAATGGGAAGAACCTTCTCCCGTTTAAGATTCCCGCTTACTATCTGGCTATCTAGAAAATCTAAAACCGCATCCCGTGTTGCTTTATCAGCACTCCTTGTTTTCCGTTCAAGTGCGGGCAGATCTTTGTCGTAGCAGACTCCCTTGGCCCGCATAATTTCCAGGGCTATTTTAAGCCGCGCCCCCTCTCTGATATTTATGTGCTCCCAAAGGATTTTAGATGAAATTGCATCCTCCGGACGATATCCGACTTGTTCCGCCGAAGCCGGTTTACCCTTGAAGTCTTTATACCTGTCGACTATTATGTCTAACACATCCGGGCTATCACCAATCCCTTCAGGCAAATTTACCCCCACAAGGACAAACTCTTTTACATCCTGCGTGGTCTTTAATATAGTCTTCATTTCCTCTAAAGATCTGGCAGGATTGGCTCTTGCCAGACACTGAAGACTCCGGATTTTGCTGATTTTACCGTCTCGCTCTAAAGACTCTATTTTTTCATATAGATCATCCCCATGAACCCCACGGGGACGGATACCCCATAAAGCCATCTCTCTGTATTTTTCATTATCAGAACTTAGTATTTTCATAAAGAACTCATGGGCTTCCGGGCTGTTATCAGAAAACCCCACTATTTCCATAATTCTTTCTTTGTTTGCCATATTCGTCAAAGAATCGTCTATGGAATAAAAGATCTTTATAAATCGTTTTGAAATTTCTCGGCGTTCCGCAGGCGCCAGGTGAGGCTTTGCAGAATCGTTTATATATTCATGTATCACATCATTCAATCTATCCGGATTCTCAATGCTGTTTTCGGCCTTTGAAAGCAACTCCTCAATCCGAATCTTCGATTTTCCTTCTAGGTTTTCACCTTGATTTGCAGCTTTTTGGGCATAGGCAAATCCAGAAAAAGTAAAAATTGCCATACAAACCATTATGCGTGTTTTATTCATAAAGTTCCCTTATCTACTGATATCGAAGTTTTAGAAAACAAATACACCTTCAAAAATCAAAACCAGTTTTCATAATAAGTTCTCCCATAAACAGAACAGGAATATATTCTTGCAGTGGAGACCAGACGTGAGTAGAGAAATTCTTGAAGGCATTTATAGAAAGGAATTTGGCTACCAGTGGCACCGGTATGCACCAAATCAGGATGGTAGGGAATATTTCAGCCGTGACGACATCCGGCTGTTGTGCCGTTTCAGGTCGAATGGTGTTCGAGGTTTCGGCTTTTGAAAGGAAACCACAGAGCAGGGTTGGGAGAATGAATCCTGGAAATTGCCTGACAGGTAAATTCATATACCAAAGCCCCATGAAGCGAAGTTAAGCATCACAAAAATAAGCAAAGATCCAACTGCCACTCCCAGCCAGCGGTTACAAGACCGCCCCTTGGGTACATAGCTGCCGTCTCTAGCACAGATGTTAATCAGTGAAGCCAAACCCCGTCTACTGAACTCATAGCCTAACAGACGCACCCTTTGTTGTCAATACCTCTTTCATGGTATGTCTAAACATAACCGGCATAATGTAATACGTTAAGGATAATCTGAAAACGGGAAAGGAAGGGAGTATCTAGGAAATTACTCTTTAGCTTCACCGCGCAGGCGTTTCAGTCTTTTGCTTATTTCTATTTCGAAACCCTGGTCCGTCGGATGGTAGAAGATCTTCGGGTCCGGCATATATTCCTGCTTCACGTAGTGGTTCTCGAAATCGTGCGGGTACTTGTAGCCTTTGCCGTGGCCGAGCGCTTTCCCGTCCTTGGAAGCGTCGCGCAGATGCATCGGCACGGCGCGCTCGATACCGCTGTTTACCTCGGCCTGCGCCTCGTTCACGGCCATATAAGAGGCGTTGGACTTGGGCGAGCAGGCCACGTAGATGGCGGCCTGCGCGAGTATTATCCTCGCCTCTGGCATGCCCAGGACCTCGGCCGATTTAAAAGCGCTCTCGGCCATCACCAGCGCCATCGGGTTGGCGTTGCCCACGTCCTCGGAAGCGCAGATAAGGATGCGCCGCGCCACGAAGCGGGGGTCCTCGCCGGCCTCGAGCATCTTGGCCAGCCAGTAGACCGCGGCGTCAGGGTCCGAACCGCGCATGCTCTTTATGAAAGCGGAGATATGGTCGTAATGCTCGTCGGAGCTGCGGTCGTAGCGCAGGCTCCGGCGCTGTATCGACTCCCTGGCCACCGCCTCGTCTATCAGGCGCTTGCCGTCCGCGCCGGCCTTGGTGGTTATCACGGCCAGCTCGAGGGCGTTCAGAAGGCGGCGCGCGTCTCCGGAAGAATTCTCTACGAGATAGCGCTTCGCTTCCGGCGTGACTTCCGGCTTCAGGGCTTTCAGCCCGGCTTCGGCGGTGAGGGCCCGGTCGAAAATAGTCGAAAGATGCTCTGTGGTCAGCTGCTTGAATTCCACGACTATGAACCGGGAAAGCAGCGCCTGGTTTATATAGAAGAAAGGGTTCTCCGTGGTCA
>CAZUQT010000032.1:0-21416 GCA_964622585.1 uncultured Elusimicrobiaceae bacterium
CAGTTTATGCGTTCTACTCGACTTGTACGGACGCCGAAGGCGGACGGGAGCGGCCAGCAGGCCGCGCAAATGAGGTGGCAATAAGATGCCGCCTACCTTGGGAGCAGGTGCAAGGCGCGTTAGTGCCGCCGCCCTGCGAACCGCCTTCTCGCGGCAAGCATGGGAGGCCGCGCCGCGTGGCCGACCGTGCGGCTTCTCGCGGATAAGATCGGGACTCCTTCGCTAAAACTGATCGAAAGCGGTATTTACAGTGTTTCCTCGGGATGTTGCGCGAAGTAGCCTCGAACTTTGATAGTGAAGCTCCGAACTTTTTTGCTTTTTAAAAATTCTGCCGAAAAAAAATTCTTTTCTGCGCGCGCAGAATTAAAATTAAATATAAATTCCCAAGGTTTTTTGAACTCGACGGAAAGCTGCCGCCTGCCCCTACGGAAGTTTCAGGGCTGGCGCCCTGAGGAAACGCAGAGCGTTTCCCGAACCGATCTTCTCTTTACCGCCGCACGTAAGGCCGTCTTAGCTTTGGTAAGCAAAGCCGGCCTTACGCTCGGCGGAGAGTTGCAGAGTTAGCCCTTAATGCCGGTTCCGCCCTGCTGGGCCAAACCGGCATTAAGCGCAAGGTATGGGGAGGTCTTATGCAAAATCAAGACATGCGGTACTTTCTTTATGCCAGGAAATCCACTGACGAACCTGACAGGCAAATCCTCTCAATAGAGGCGCAGCTCGCTGAACTTCGCGAGTACGCCAAGAAAGAGAACCTCATAATTGTAAGAGAGTTCATTGAGAGCAAGACCGCCAAGGAACCGGGGCGCGAGATTTTCAATGAGATGATCGCTGCCATAGAAACTGGCAAGGCGCAGGGCATTATTGCCTGGCACCCGGACCGCCTGGCCCGTAATTCCATCGACGGCGGCCGGATTATCTATTTGGTGGACACCACCAAGATAACCGCCTTGAAGTTTCCTACCTTTTGGTTCGACCCTACGCCGCAGGGAAAGTTTATGCTTTCCATAGCGTTCGGCCAGTCCAAATACTACGTGGACAACCTTTCAGAAAATATCCGGCGTGGCTTCCGCCAGAAACTCCGCAATGGTATCTGGCCCTGTTGCGCCCCGCTCGGCTACCTAAACGACAAGAACACACGGACGATCTATCCGGATAAAGACCGGGCGGTCTTTATCCGGAAGACCTTCGAGTTGTATTCCACCGGCGACTACCCGCTGGCCGAAGTCCGCCGCATAATGAATGAAGTCGGCCTGAAAGGGCGGCATACCGCCCTTTCAGTAGGCAATTACCAATACATGCTTAAGAACCCCGTCTATTACGGTCTTATAAGGTATAAAGGCGAGCTTTACGAGGGCAAACACGAAGCGATCATAACTAAAGACCTGTTCGACCGTTGCCAGGCCGTAATGCTTCGTAAAAGCAAGCCCAAGGGGCCTAGGTTGAAGCCGTATACCTACCGTGGGGTGTTTCACTGCGCTACATGTGGCTGCTTCATTTCCACGGAAACACAGAAGGCGCATAACTACCTGCGCTGTACCAAGCGCAAAGGGCCTTGCGACGAGCCCTTCGTTCGTGAGGAAGTTATCGAGGAACAAATAAAAGGTGAACTAAAAAGTGTTTCCTTACCCCCGGCCCTGGCCAATGGGCTCATCCTGATAGCTGAGAAGGAACGAGCCGCATTGGCCCAGGCCGGGGAGAGTGCCCGGCAAAAGCTGCGAGGTGAATTGGTTATCCTTACTGACCAATTGGGCAAGTTGCTGGATTTGGTACTGCAAGGCCACCTTACTCAGTCCGAATACGCTGAGCGTAAAGCCCAATTGGTCAATGAAAAAAAGGAAATTGAAAACAAACTCGCAGCTTTTGCCCGGCAGGGAGCTAATCGGTTCGAACCGGAGATAGAGTTATACCGCGAGGCGGTTCACGTCGGGGAACTGGCGGAGAGCGGAAAAGCGGAGGAAAACAGGGAAAAGTTGAAAAAGATCGGTTCGAACTTCCGTATAGGCAGGCGGCGGCTTTCCGTCGAGTTCAAAAAACCTTGGGAATTTATATTTAATTTTAATTCTGCGCGCGCAGAAATTTTAAATTTTAATTCCGATTTTTTAAAAAGCAAAAAAGTTCGGAGAGGGAGGGATTCGAACCCTCGAAGGTTTGACCCTTACAGGTTTTCGAGACCTGCTGTTTCAACCGCTCACACACCTCTCCATCTGTCGCGCCCCTCGCGTATGAACGCTCGGGGTTGATTAACAACCGGCCTTAAAAGGTGAAGGCCGGCGCTCTATAAGGAGGGCTCTGCCCTCCGTTCCATCATCGCTTGCTTCCTGCGCTTCGCTTGGTCGCTGCGCTGAACCACCCGAAGTTGAAATTTTCCTCAAATAACAAGGATTACGGAAGCTATTCTATCAAATCTGGCGGAAGGGGAGGGATTCGAACCCACGGTACGGATTAACCGTACATCGGTTTTCAAGACCGACGCCTTAAACCACTCGGCCACCCTTCCCTTATAAGCGCTGCCCGGGCACTGCGCATGGCGCGGTCAGTAATGATATAATATAAAATTATATAAGGCACTTTACAGCGGCCGCCCTGATAGCATAGCTCTTATGGCGGCACTAGCATAGCTTCGGGGCTTACATAAATGGGCAAACTTTTCGGAACTGACGGCATACGCGGCATCACCTGGGACTATCCTTTTACCCCCGATTTCATCCGCAAGATAGGCTATGCGGCCTCCCTGGTCCTCCCGAAATATAAAAAAAAGGGCCACGGCAAGCCGGTGGTCCTTGTGGGCATGGATTCCCGCGCTTCCGGCCGGCTTATAAAAAAGTACCTGGTGGAAGGCCTTGGCGCGAGCAAGTTCAAGGTGGTGGACCTGGGGATAATCCCTACCCCGGCCGTCTCCTACCTGGTAAAGCGCGAGAACGCCGATTTCGGCATAGTCATCTCCGCCAGCCATAACCCGCCCGAATTCAACGGTATAAAGTTCTTCTCCTGCGACGGGCTCAAGCTCAGCGAAGCTATCGAGGCCAAGATCGAGAAGCTGCTGCTCGGCAAGAAACCGCTTTCCTTCAGGCCCTCCCATCCCGGCCTGCATAAAAAAGATTTTACGCGCGACTACGAAGCGTTCCTTAAAAGCACGCTGCCGCCCGGCTTCAGCCTCAAGGGCGTCAAGATACTGCTGGACTGCGCCAACGGCGCCGCCTATAAAATAGCCCCGAGGATCTTCCGCGACCTGGGCGCCAAAGTGAAAGTCATAGGCGACAAGCCGAACGGCAAAAATATAAACGTGGGCTGCGGCGCGCTGCATACCGAGAGGATGGCGAAAGAAGCGGCCAAGTGGGGAGCTTTCTGCGGGATCAGCTTCGACGGGGACGCGGACCGCTGCATGTTCGCCGACGAGAAAGGCGTCCAGCTGGACGGGGACGATATCATCGCGCTTACGGCGCCCTACCTTAAGGAGCGCGGCCGCCTTACCAATAACGGCGTCTCCCTGACTTTCATGTCCAACTACGGCCTGCTGAAATACCTCAAGGGCCAGGGCATAAGCGTAGCGCAGGTCCCGGTCGGCGACAAGAACGTCACCGACGCGATGGAGAAGGGCGACCTTAAAGTGGGCGGCGAGACCAGCGGCCATATAATTTTCCGCGAATTCGCGCCTACCGGCGACGGGGTGCTGACCGCGCTGCAGACGCTGGCGGTCGTGCTCGACCTGGGCAAGCCGTTCAGCTGGTTCCGGCGCCACTGGAACCGCTATCCGCAGGTGGTGGAGAAGGTCAAGGTGTCGCACAAGCCGGCTTTCAAGAGCGTCACCGGCTTCAGCGACAAGGTCGTTAAATTCGAGAACGACCTGAAAGGCAACGGGCGCATCTTCATCCGCTATTCCGGCACGGAGCCGCTGCTGCGGCTGCTCGTCGAGGGGGAATCCCGCGCCGAGATCAAGGCGATAGCCGAGGAATTGCTGGCGCATTACAGGAAGCATTCGGGAGCGGTAGCGGCTAAATAGATCTCAGGCGGCGTTTTTAATTTATTTTTCTGGAGGTTTTACCATGGGATACGTTAAACTCGGAGTGAATATCGACCACGTAGCCACGCTGCGCCAGGCGCGCGGGGAAAAGAACCCGGATACCGTCGAGGCCGCCCGCGTGGTTTACAGCTCCGGCGGGGACATGGTGGTGATGCACCTGCGCCAGGACCGCCGGCATATACAGGATTCCGATCTCGAGCGGGTGCGGCACGACGTGAAGGGGCTTATCCACCTGGAGATGGCGGCCACCTCCGAGATGGAGAAGATCGCCCTGATCGTCCGCCCCGATTCCGTCTGCCTGGTGCCGGAAGGCCCCCGCGAGCTCACCACCCAGGGCGGCATGAAGCTAGACAAGAAGAACCCGGAGCTCGAGAAAATAATCAAGAAGCTCTCCGGTGCCGGCATGGAAGTCAGCGTCTTCACGGACCCGGACCCGAAAGCCATCCGCGCCGCGCATAATATGGGCGCCGACAGCATCGAGCTCTGCACTAAGAAATACGCGGAGTCCTGGGGCAAAAAGCTGCAGGCCGACGAGCTGGAGCAGCTGCAGCTGGCCGGGCACCTCGTGAAGGAGCTCAAGATGCAGCTGCACGCCGGCCACGGCCTGGACTACTATAACGTGGCCCCGGTCGCGCGCATAGAGGGCATGGACTGCCTCAATATCGGCTTCTCGATAATTTCCCGCGGCATGTTCGTGGGGCTGAAGACCGCCGTGTCGGAAATGAAGCGGCTTATCCAGTAGCGGCGCCGGCAGGCCGGGACGCTGGCAGGCTGGTATGCTTTTCGGAGCCTGCTGGCCTGCCGCACTTTTGGACGCTATAAAGGAAATTTTAATATGTGCGGAATAACGGGCTATATCGGCGACAATAAGACCACGGACATCCTCATCGACGGCCTCAAGCGGCTCGAGTACCGCGGCTACGATTCCTGCGGCATAGCCGCCGTGGACGGGAAGAACCGCCTTTACCTTAAAAGGGTGAGCGGCCGCGTGGACGCGCTCGACAAGCTGGTGGCCGCCGAGCCCGTGAAGGGCGCCCATGCCGGAGTGGGGCATACGCGCTGGGCCACCCACGGCGCCCCTTCCGAAGACAATGCGCACCCGCATACCGACTGCTCCTCCGAAGTAGTGGTGGTGCATAACGGCATCATCGAGAATTATCTCGACCTGAAAGAGAAGCTCCTGGCCGGCGGCCATAAGTTCAAGTCCGAAACCGACACCGAGGTCATTGCCCATATCGTCGAGGAAAAGCTCAAGAGCCTGCACGTGCAGGCCTCGGCCGCGCGCGCCGATATGCTCGAGCCGGTCTTCTTCGAGGCTTTCCGCCGCGCCGTGGCGGACCTTAAAGGCTCTTTCGCCATTTCGGTGGTCTGGGCGAAATGTCCCGGGATGATCCTGGCGGCGCGGATGCACAGCCCGCTGGTGGTGGGCCTGGGCAAAGGCGAGAATTTTATAGCCTCCGACGTTTCGGCCTTCCTGAAGCACACTAAGCGGGTGGTCTTCCTTAACGACGGGGAAATGGCCGCGGTGAAAAAGGACGGCATCGATTTTTACACTTTCCAGGGCAAGAAGGTTTCCAAGGAGCCCGTGACCATTCAGTGGGATTCCACGATGGCCGAGAAGGGCGGCTACAAGCACTTCATGCTCAAGGAGATCCACGAGCAGGCGGAGGCCGTCGAGAACACTCTGCGCGGCCGGCTGCTGCCGATCGGCGGCGACATCCTCAAGGCCGAGATCGGGCTTTCGGCCGAGGCCATGAAGTCTTTTTCCTCGCTTCAGTTCATCGCCTGCGGCACGGCCTACCACGCGGCGCTCGTCGGGCGCGTCCTTTTCGAGAATTTCGGCATAGCCGCGCACGCGGACGTGGCCTCGGAGTTCACGGACCGCGCCAAGCTGATGGCCCCGAACACGCTTGTGATAGCCATCTCGCAGTCCGGCGAGACCGCCGACACGCTTTTCGCCGTGCGCGAGGCCAAGGCTTCCGGCGCGAAGGTCCTGGCCATAACCAACACCGTGGGCGCCACGCTCACGCGGGAAGCCGACTATGTCCTCCATACTCACTGCGGGCCCGAGATCGGAGTGGCCTCTACTAAAGCTTTCCTCGGCCAGCTGGCCGCCATCTATCTGCTTGCGGGGCATTTCGCCGCGGCCCGGGGCCGTCTGACCGGCACCGACGCGAGGAACTACGCCGAGGAGCTGCTCAAGATCCCCCGCCTTATAGAGGAAACTCTGGAGAAGGAGAAAGAGATCGCCAAGGTGGCCGACAGCTTCGCCGCCAGCGAGCATTTCCTGTTCATCTCCAGGCACATCAATTACCCCATAGCGCTCGAAGGCGCGCTTAAGATAAAAGAGATCGCTTACGTCCACGCCGAGGGCTACGCCGCCGGCGAGATGAAGCACGGACCGATAGCCATAATCTACAAGGGCATGCCGCTGCTGGCGGTGGCGCCTTCCGGCAGGACGCTGGACCTGATGGCCGGTAACATAGAGGAAGCCAAAGCCCGCGGGGCCGACGTGGTAGCCATCGTGGACGAGGCTTCTAAAAAAACCGTAAAAGCCTCGCGCTATATAGTGCTGCCGGCCACGGGAGAACTTTTTACGCCGATGCTTACGGTGATACCTCTGCAGATCTTCGCCTATTATGTGGCGCTGGCCAAGAAGTGCGATATAGACAAACCGCGCAATTTGGCCAAAAGCGTCACTGTTCGCTAACCTTATGCCGCCAAAAAAAGAAAAGCGGCCGCTGGCCGTGACAGGGCTCGGAGTGGACCTGGTCGAAGTGGCCAGGATCCGCGGCCTGGCGGAGCGGACCCCCGGTTTCCTGAAAAGATTTTTTACGCCGGGGGAGCTCGCCTATTCGCTCAAAAGCAAGAATATGTACGAGTGCCTGGCCGCGCGCTTCGCCGTAAAAGAAGCCGTCATCAAAGCCCTGGACGCGAAGAGCCTGCCCCTCAAAAGCATAGAAGTGGAGAATACCGCCAGCGGCCGGCCGCAGGTAAAGGTGAAAGGCCGCCCCGGCGCGCGCCTGATGGTCTCGATCTCGCATACCAGCAGCTATGCCGCAGCTTCCGTAATAGCTTTCGGATAAGCCGGGCTATGAAAACCTCCATCTTATCTCCCCGCTTTTTAAAACCGCTCCTTCCTGCGCGCGCTAAAGATTCCCATAAGGGGAATTACGGGCGGGTCCTCGTAGTAGCGGGCTCGCGCGGCATGGCCGGCGCCGCCATACTCGCCGCCCGCGCCGCGCTTAAGTCCGGCGCCGGTCTTGTGACCGTGGCCTGCCCCGAAAGCGAAAGAAAGATCATAGCCTGCGCTCTGCCCGAGGCCATGACCTTCGGCGCGGATTCCGCCGGCGGCGCTTTTTCATTGAAAGCGGCGCCGCAGGTGGCGGCCTTCGCCCGCTGGAAAAAAATTGACGTGATGCTCCTTGGCCCGGGCCTCGGGTCTAAAACCGGGGCGCGCGCTTTCGCGGTCAAACTCCTTAAGACCCTGGCGGTCCCCGCCGTGATCGACGCCGACGCGCTGAACGCTCTGTCCTGTTCCGGGCTGCGCTCGTTCAAGTTCGCTTCGGGGCCGCTGATACTGACCCCGCATCCGGGAGAAGCGGAGCGGCTGCTCGGCGGGAAGATAAAAGACCGGCGGGCGGCGGTAATCGGGCTGGCCGCTCTCTCCGGAGGAATCGCCGTGCTTAAAGGCGCGGGCACGCTGGTCTGCGGCGGAAAAACTGTTTTAAAGAATCCTACCGGCGGCCCGGCGCTCGCCAAGGGCGGTTCCGGCGACGTCCTGGCCGGGCTCTGCGCCGGTTTTTTCGCGCAGGCTGGGCTTAAGCGCGGCTTCACCGCGGCGACGGCCCTTGAAAGCGCGGCCCTCGCGGTCTACCTGCACGGGCTTTGCGGCGACCTGGCCGCCGAAAAATATACGGAGCGCTGCGTTCTGGCCGGGGAGCTGCTCGATTTCCTCCCGGCGGCAATACGGAGGCTCGCGAGATGAAAAAGAAGAAGTCCGGCGAAGCGAGGCTGCTCGAGCATATAGAAAAAACTTTCCGGTTCCCCCTGGACAGGCGCCTGCTGCTTGGACCGGGCGACGACTGCGCCGTGCTGCGCCACGGGCCGGGCAGGAACCTGGTGATAACCACCGACGAGATAGTGGAAGGCACGCATTATCTTGAGCGCTTCGCTACGCCCGAGGACCTGGCCCGTAAGCTCACGCGCATAAACCTGAGCGACCTGGCTTCGATGGGCGAAGTTAAGCCGGTTTCCTGCGTGGTCGGCGCCGGCCTGCGCAAAAATACCCCTAAAGATTTTATCCTGCGCTTCATGAAAGAGCTCAAGAAGGAGGCTCTGCGTTTCGGCATCTCCATAGCCGGCGGCAACCTGGCGGGGGCGCGGGAGAACCATTTCTACATGACGGTCTGGGGCGAGTCCGGCGCCTCGAAGCTGGTTACGCGCTACGGCGCGAAGCCCGGCGATCTCCTTTTGAACATAGGCCCTCTCGGCCTGGCCGCCGCCGGGCTTGAAATCCTTATGGGCGGCCGGCCGGCTGAAAAGAAAGAATTCCCCGGCCTGGTCAAAGCTTTCTGGCGCCCGGAGCCCATGCTGAAGGCCGGCGCGGTGCTGGGCAGGGAAGGCCTGGCTTCGGCGATGCTGGATAATTCCGACGGGCTGGCGCGCAGCGCCGCCATAATTTCCGGCCTTTCCCGCTGCCGCGTTATCGTCAGTCCGGGAGAGGACGCCTGCCCGCCAGCCCTGAGGGCCTACAGCGCTTTAAAGAAAAAGCCCTGGCTTCACTACGTTCTTACCGGCGGGGAAGACTTCGGCCTCGTATTTACGGCCCCCGCGCGGAGGCTCGCCCGGATAAAAGAACTCCTGCCGGCGGCTTTGGTTTTGGGCCGCCTGGAAAAAGGTTCCGGCATGGAAATAGAGAACTTTAATGGCAAAGTCAAAAGCTTCGAACATTTTTAGAGTAAAAAGCTCCTGCCCCGCGGACACGGCGCGGCTGGCGGGGCTCTTCGCCGCCGGGCTTAAAGGCGGGGATGCTCTTTTCCTCGAGGGACCCATAGGTTCCGGCAAAACTTTTTTCGTGCGGGAGCTGGCCGCCGCGCTGGGCGCTAAAAAGCTGCCGGTCAGCGCGAGTTTTAATCTTATGCGCGCCTACAAGGGGCGGCTCAAGCTTTATCACTTCGACCTCTTCCGCGCGGGCGAGGCCGATATGGAAAATATCGGCCTGGACGAATACCTTGGCCGCGCGGACGGGATAACCGCCGTGGAATGGCCTGCCGCCGCCGGCGAGTCCGGCGCAGAGCCGATAAGGCTGGAATTCGAACTGGCGGGGGGCGACCGCCGGGTCATAAAAATAACGTCGGGCGCTG
This sequence comes from uncultured Elusimicrobiaceae bacterium, assembly GCA_964622585.1. Taxonomy (GTDB): domain Bacteria; phylum Elusimicrobiota; class Elusimicrobia; order Elusimicrobiales; family UBA9959; genus UBA9959. The sequence continues at coordinate 9,388 of CAZUQT010000032.1, forward strand.
CCGACCGGCCGACCGTGGAGAAGATAGAGGCTAAATGGCTGAAAAAATAATATTGGGCCTCTGCACTTCCGGCAAAAGGCTGAAAATAGCGGTCCTGGCCGAAGGCCGCTTTTTCCAGGCGCAGAAAAAGGTGTTCAACCAGGAGCGCGCCCTTTTCGACCTGGTCAAACGGGAATTGAAAAAGGCGGGCGCGGGGCTGCGCGGCGTAAACACGGTTTGCGCGGCGCGGGGGCCCGGGCGCTTTACCGGCATAAGGATCTCGCTGACGCTGGCCGGCGCGCTGAAGGCGCTGTCGGGCGCGGGCGTCTATACGGCGACGCTGTTCGAGATACTGGCGCTGCAGGCCGCGGAAAACCCCCATTTCAAAAAAAGCGGCTGCCGTCTGCTGGCCGTGCTGGTTCACGCTTTCAAGGACGAATATTTCTGCCAGCTTTTCACAGCTGCCGGCAAACTGCCTGTCCCGAACGGGGAGCCGGTCTGGCTTAAGGCGGAAGAGCTGAAAACCAGGCTGGCCGGCGAGAAGCCGCCCTTCTACGCCATAGCCGACGCCGAAGAGGACCCCGGCATCTACGGCCTGCTGCCGGCGCAGGCGGTAAGGGCCCCGGCCGCGGTCTCAAAGATAATCCCGGCTTACATCATAAAGGCCGCGCTGGCCGGCAAGAACAAAACATTAAAACCGCTATACCTGAAGCCGGCCAAGTACGAGCTGGAGAACAATGTCAGGCCCGCGCCGGCTCGAGGCTGATATGCTGATACGCCGGGCGAAAAAAGAAGACTATCCCGCTTTCGCCGCTATCGAGGCGGAGCATCCCGGCTATCCCGCCTGGGGGGAGAAAGGGTTCGCGGCCGAAGAGAAGAACCCGAATTCGGTCACGCTCGCCGCCGAGCTGGACGGGCGTGCCGCCGGCTTTATAAATTTCTGGATACTCAGGCCGCAGGTGCAGCTTAATACCCTCGCCGTGGGCCGGGCTTTCCTGCGGCGCGGGGCGGCTTCGGCCCTGCTTGGAAAGCTGCTCGAATACGCGGCCAAGAGCGCCTGCCGGGAAATAGACCTGGAGGTCAACGAGCACAATGCGGCGGCCATAGCGCTCTACCGCGCCAGGGGTTTCGAGCAGGTTGGCAAAAGGCCGAAATTTTATAATAATACTGACGCGGCTTTGCTTCTGCGCAAGGTTCTGCCTTCAAAGGACATATGATCAAAAGAATTATCCACGGCGTTCTTGTTTTTTCCTGTTTCGTGACGGTTTCCGCCGCCGCCGCGGACAAGGAAGCCTATCTCCACTTTATGACCGGCATGGTGCAGGAGCGCAAGGGCAACTACGATTCCGCCCTGCAGGAATACCGCCGCACTATGCTGCTGGATCCCCAGTCCGTCTTCGTTTACAAGCAGGCGCTTAACCTTGCGCTGCATATCGGCAAGGTGGACGAAGCCGCGCAGTGGGCGGAGTTCGTGGTGCAGTCCGATTCCGCGACCGCCGATAACTGGGTGCTTTACGGGAACGTCAAGTGGGCCAAGGGCGATCTTGAGGGCGCGCGCGCGGCTTACGAAAAAGGCGTGGAGCTCGACCCCTCCTCCTACGAAGCGCTTTACCAGCTGGCCAGCATCTGGAGCTCGAAGAACCCGGACAAAGCTATCGGCTACCTTGAAAAATACATGGACCTGCGCTCCGAGGACTCGGCGGAGATCTATTACCAGATAGCGGTGCTGAAGAACGCCAAGGGAGACGCCGCCGGGGTAAGGGAAAACCTCAAAAAATCCAAGGAGGCCGATTCTTTCTACCCCCAGCCGCGCTATATGCTGGCCAACCTTTACGAGATGACCAGCGACAGCGCCGCCGCGCTCTCGGAATACCTGGAACTGATAGCGATAGAGCCGAAGAACATCGAACTCTTCGACCGCGTAGGCGAACTTTATTCCGGGCCGATGCTGAACAATCTGGAAGAGGCTGAAAAATATTTCCTCAAGGCCTGGGACCTGGATAAAAAAGACCCTACCGCCTGCTTCTGGCTGTCGGTGATAAACGAGCAGAAGAGGGATTTCAGCGCCGCCGCCGCTTATCTCGAGAACTCCGGCGGGCTTAAGGACGACGCCGGCCTGGTGCTGCGCCTGGCCTATTATTATACGCAGAGCGGCCGCTATGAAAGGGCCATCGCCCTGCTTGAGCTGGCTTTAAAGAAGTGGCCCGACAATATGGAGATAGCCTATTTCCTGGCGCTGGGCTATGACGACATGGGCAAGACGGACAAATCGCGGGCGATGCTTAAGGCCATAGTGACGAAAGAGCCGGATAATGCCGAGGCCCGCATGCAGTACGCGGTCATAAGCGAGCGGGAGAACGATATGGCCACGGCGGAGGAGAATTTCCGCTACCTGCTGTCCAAGAACCAGAAGAACGCGAACGTGATGAATTACCTGGGCTATTCGCTGGCCGACAGGGGCCTGAAGCTGGACGAGGCCGAGCTGCTGATCATGGGCGCGATCTCCCTGGAGCCGGAGAACGGCGCCTACCTCGACTCGCTGGCCTGGGTAAGGTTCAAGCGCGGGAATATAGCGGGGGCCCAGGAGGGGATAAAGAGGGCCGTAAAAGCGGTCTCCGACGACGCCGTGATCTGGGCGCACGCCGGGGAGATCTACGCGGCGGCCGGGAATAATAACATCGCCTTGCTGGCCTGGAGGAATTCCTGGCTGCTTGAAAAACCCGCCAAGCGCGCCAAAGCCTCCGCCCGCCTGAAGGAGCTGCGAAAGAATATTCCGCCGGCCGACCTGGCCAACCTCGAGCTGGCCTATCTCCGGAATTTCAGCCCCGCCGGCATGGAATTCGCCTCCTTCGCCAAAGTGGAGGCGAAACTGCGCGGCAAGACCGTGAAGTTCGACGCTATCCTGCATTTCTCGCCGCCTTCGGATTTCAGCCTGACGGTGATGGGGCCGCTGATGGTCCCGCTCTGGAAAGCCAGGGTTTCCGCCGGCGTAATGGATATGGACGCGATCTCGATAAAGGACATAGATTCGGGGACTTTCAGCTACTGGGCTTCCCTGATCTCCGGGGAGCTGAGCGGCTGGTTCGCCGGCGACTACCTGGCCGGCGCGAAGGGCGGAACCTGGCGCGAACCCTGCTTTACCGGCGGCGACCGGGAGGTCTGCCTGGACTCCGCGCTCTCCTGGCCCGAAGAGATAACCAATAAATCCGAGGGCAAGCTGAAATTCAGGCCGGGGAACTACTTCATGAAGAATCTCTATCTTTTCCCGGAGACCCTGGATTTCAAGCTGCCTTTCGTCTCGGTAAAGATCACGCTGGATAAGAACCAGATGAATTTCACCGGCGCGAACACGCTGAGGCTGCCGGAGTAGGCATCAACGGACTGGTTTAGGTCCTTTGGCCCATACAGGAGTTTCCCTTTATGCCCTTGTTCCGTCAAGTCTTACAGGGTATGCTATGACTGTAGAAGAAGCAGCCTTGTAATTCTGGGGATTGGCCCAGGAGTATCCACGACCGGACCGTAATCCGGTGTATCCAGGGAAAGCAAAATTAAATTTGCTTTCCCTTTTTTAATGGGCAAGCAAAAAGGGGGGTAAAGAATATGAGAAAAATAGAAATAACGATTGTTCTGTTCACGGCGATAATGGCGGCAGCCGCTGTGGCCAGGGCGGAAAGCGACACAATGGGAAATCTCGCAGAAACAAGTGATAAAATATCTTCAATTGATATGAACAAGAACCTAGGCGAAGCTGGAAGCGCCCTGGGCGCTTTTTATAGCGGCTCAAAAGCAAAAGGAGAATCTGACTCTGTAGTAATCTACACAGAACAGAGAAAATCACAAGGAACACATAACCTGACCGAAAAAGAAATATGCAACGCGAAACCGTCAAAAATTACCCTCGCCGGCAAAGTTCCCCCGTTGGATCCCAGTTCCGGCAAAACCGGTTCTGAAGAAAAAGGCTTGCCGGCTGGAGGGGGGCATTAACTGTCGGTGTTGTTGCATTGGTAATAACAGGCCGGAAAAAAAGTTACTCCGAAGATCTTGCCACGGTTGTTAATTTCATTCTAAGCCCTTTCACGTCAGAAACCAATAGCAACCCTCCTCCAGCTAACCCGAATTATGATGTCGGGAACAGCGGCAGCACTGTTGAATGTACTGGGAATTCCTGCGGATTGCCGTAACCTCTGGCCTAATGAAATTAGATGAGAAAATATTAAAAAGAGTCGGGGGGGCGTGGGTGCCTCCCCCATGATGTATTTTTTTATATTGCTCTTATTCCCGATATTAAATCATGCCTTTTACTTGGTTTCCGGGAAATTGCACTTATATGTTTATAATTATTTTGCCGGGGGTAGCTACAATAACTATTCAGTAGATCTCGTTATTACAGTGCTTAAGAATGTCCTGATCATTAACTGGCAAATTATGCTTATCTTGGCAGGGCTTAAGATATATAACCTTTCGGCGCAAGATATCGGATGGCATGGTGTTAGTAATCTCTGGAAAGTTATAGCAGGGGTGGTAGGTATAGCTCTGTATCGGTTATTTAGCGAAGTGTCTATTGGAGGCGCCGCCGGACAAATTATATTTCCATCTATAGCGCAGGGCGCTATTTGGGATAAACTTCATAATCCTATGAGTTATTATTTTTTATTCATAGTTCCGTTTCTGCTCCCTCTTTTTGAGGAATTGTTTTACCGTGGATTTCTCTTCACCCTTATAGATAGAAAGATCGGGTGGATTTGGGCCGTTCTATTAAGTTCAACCGCTTTTTCAGCAATCCATGGCAATAGTATATTTTCTTTTTATCCGGAGATATTCTTTAGGGGGATTATTTATGGCTTATTGCGCAAATGGGACGGCTCTATTTGGACCAGTGTGGCGGCACATTCGGCAAACAATTTGATCATAGCCTGGTTCGCTATAAAAGTTTGATCCGTTCTTGATCTGTTCAGGAGAAAAGCTTTATGAAATATTTTGAGAATTTTTCCCGATGGTCTAATACCCTGATAATTGGCCTCCTGGTGTTTTTTTCCGGCCTGATAGTGACCGCAGTTATTCTGAACTATAATGAAAAAACGGGCCCGTTTAAGACAATGATCTCAGAAGCAAATAAATTGGATTTAAATTATGATCAAGTAGTCAATGAGCCCGATAAGTTTCTTGAGAAGTATGTTATTTGGAGCGTGGTGAATATCTCAAAAAGTGAAGTATATTACCGAGGCGATTTAAGTCGTCCCATAACCGTCTTTAATCACCAGCAAATGCCTCTCTCCCCAAAGTATAAACGCGTTGACACCGTTGAAATGCTGCTTCAGATCAAAGGCGCAATGAAAACTGACTCCGGCTCCGGTAAAGTGGGCGTTATGTTCATATCAGCGTTGTAGATCCACTCTGTACACATCGTCCATATGATTAAAATTAAAGCTTTCGCCAAGCTCAATCTTTTTCTGGAGGTCACGCGCCGCCGGCCGGACGGGTATCATGACCTGGCGACGCTTTTCGCGCGGATAAGCGTGCGCGACGGCCTCTCTTTTAAGAGGATCCCTGTGCCCGGCATAAGTCTTGTCGTGAAAGGCGGACCACGCGACCTCGGCCGGCCGGCGGATAATATTGTCTTCAAGGCGGCGGTTAAGTTCTTTGAAGTTTTCTCTATAGGCCCGGCGGTGGAGATAAAGCTGGAGAAAAATATTCCGGTCGGCGCGGGTCTTGGCGGCGGGTCTTCCGACGCCGCGGCCGCGCTGCTTGGCCTCGCGCGTCTTTATAAACTGCCGCAAAGCGCTTCCGGCCGGCTTATGAAGATAGCCGCGGAGCTCGGCTCGGACGTGCCTTTCTTCATGCTGGAGGCAGCCATGGCCGAGGGCTTCGGCAGGGGGGAGAAGCTTAAGGTCATTAAGCCGGCTGGAAAGATGCCGCATGTCGTTCTTGTTTATCCCGGCGTCCCGGTCTACACCAAAGAAGTTTACGGCAGCCTTAATTTGGGCAGGCCCGTTGAAATAAAAAAGCGGCTGGCGGATCTCCGGCGCCTGACAGGATCGCTTAAAAAAGGCGTGTTTAATTCCGAACTGTTGTTCAACCGCCTCGAGGACCCGGTCCTTCCGAAGCACAAAGCGGTGCGTCTGGCCAAGGAAAAACTGCTCGAATTGGGGGCGGATTCGGCCCTGATGTCGGGCTCGGGCGCCTCCGTTTTCGCCCTTTGCCGGAGCAGGGCCAAAGCTGACCGTATCGCCGAAGAAATGAGGTGTATCCGCGGTTACAGGGTTTTTTTAACAAAATTTTGCTAGAATTCCAATTAGTGGAAACAGTGTAACGCTACCTTGAGAGTTGGTTCTGCTTCCGGCTGGGTGCCGGATTCTGTCGGGGGGCGGTAATAGGGGGGAACAGTATGGAAATCACCGAAGTTAGAATACATCTCAGGAACGAGGCGCGCCTTAAGGCTTTTGCCACTGTTACCTTTGATAATGCCTTCGTGGTTCATAACATGAAGGTAGTGAGCGGAAATAACGGGCTGATAGTCTGCATGCCGTCCAGGAAGATCAAGGACGGCACGTACAAGGACATAGCCCATCCTATAAATAACGAGTTCCGCGGGGTGCTCGAGCAGCTCATTCTCAAGGAGTACGAGAAAGAGATGGCGAAGGCCGGCCCCTTGCCGGTCCCGACCCAAACAGAGGGCTTCGCCGAAGGCGTCTAAACAGATTGCGGTAAGGCTCACACCCTTCCCGCGGGACGCGGGAAGGGTTTTCGTGCTGTATAGCTTTTGATTTATTCCCGGGTGGTGTAACGGTAGCACAACCGCCTTTGACGCGGTCAGTCATGGTTCGAATCCATGCCCGGGAGTGGACTTTACGTCTCGCGTCGCTTCGGACACTGTGGCTGTTTCGCGAAGCGAAATCTGCCAGAGCTTAATAATTAAGGTAACGGCAGGCTTGCAAGTTCGCGGGGGGAACAGGAGATAAAAATGTCTTTGGACCTTAGCAGCCTGAAAAAAGCCGTGGATTCTCTGGACCGCGCGATAAAGGTGGCCGGCGGGAGTAATAATTTCGACCAGGTTGAGGTGATCCGCGCCGGGGTCATACAGAATTTTGAATTCACATACGAGCTGTGCTGGAAATTCATGAAGAGGTGGCTTGAGCTTAATACCGGGGCTTCCACCGTGGACGGTTCCACCAGGAAAGAGCTTTTCAGGCTGGCCGCCGAAAGCCGCCTTATTACCGGCGTCGAGAACTGGTTCAAATATCACGCCGCCCGTAACGAAACCGCGCACACTTACGACCCCGCCAAGGCCGCTGAAATCTTCGCGCTCGCTGCCCCCTTCGCCGTAGACGCGCGGAGCCTGCTGAAAGCCCTCGAAGAGAGAAATGATTAAAGCGACCCCGGAACAACTGCTGATCATCAGCGGCATCCTGGCCGCCCATGTACCAGATGTGGAAGTGCGCGCCTTCGGCTCCCGTGTTGACGGCGTCCCCAAGGACTATTCCGACCTCGACCTGGCCCTGGTCGGCGAAGCCAAACTTGAGTCCACCGTGATGGCAAAACTCAGGGAAGCCTTCGAGGAATCAGATATCCCTTACCGCGTGGATATCCTGGACTGGCACGCCATCTCTAAAGAATTTCAGGAAGTCATCCAAAAAAATTATGAGGTCCTTGCGCCCCATAACAACCCATGACCAATATATGAAAAAATGTGGATAATAGGTCTCTTATTTCCCGTCTATTTCAGTATTGGTAAACAGCGTCCCTTGTACCCATAAAATAGCCTAAAGGTTTGAGGTAATGTATGTCAGATCCCAGTAATATCGCGAATGTCTGGAAGGTATATTGCATGGAAAATAACTGGCCAGGCTTATGGAAGCGCTGTTACCAGGAGCAGGTTGCTCCTATCGGGTTCCCACCCCCATACTTCACTTTTTTAAAAGATAGTAAGCATAATAATTGGGGAAAAGTTAGAGAACCGCTTTCGCGTATTAAGATTGGCGATACGATAATACTGTCACTTCCGGACAATAGAGTTGGCCGAATCGGATTGGTGACTGACTTAAAAGTAAAGGATGATGAATGGAGACCTCTAATTCCTAAATCGAAGCAGTATGAGAATGGAGAGATGGGGAGACTAATTGAGGTCCGTTGGGATATGACGAGTGGCCCACTTTCCCACGATATGGTTGTTAAGCTTCCATCGGAGGCCAGATTTCATTCGGGACGCCTTCGCGCCGCTATTGCCGCTGTTCCTCCCAAGTTGTATGTGGCAATCCAATGTGCAATGAAGGACTCAAAGAATTGGACCCCAGCTTCCGGACATATCTTTAAACTTGAGCAGTCTATTTCGGATTTTATAGCTCAACATCCACATATGCTCGAAGATGGAATGACCCCATATCCTTCGAAAAAGGTGAGAGAGAAGGTTTTTCGTGATGGTAGTCGTTCCGATGTTTTGCTAATAGATACAAAGGGTAATACAGTTATAGTTGAGTGTAAGCAAGGAGTGCCGACTATCGAGGCTGTAAATCAACTTCGTGGCTATATTCACAATGCTCTTCGAGAAGAACAAATTGAACGAAGGAAGCTAAGAGGCATTCTGGTGTATGGGGGTAAAGGGCAAGTTGACAAAGACGTTGTACGAGCCTGCGCAAAGTCTCCGAGGATAGAACTCGTTTCGTATAACCTTAATGTGTCGTTTGGATATCAAAACGCATCATAAACTTTCGGGGTTGCGGCAAACGACTTAAAGAATTGGGGAGCAGCATAATATCGGTGTAAGGGAAAACATTGCAAATTTTATTAAAAATGTGTGAGATAACATATTTAGTATGCCTTCTGAAATTCCCCCCAAATTATCTTTTTGGACCGTTTATATAGTCCGCTGCGCGAACGGGGCCTTATATACCGGGATAACTAATAACCTGGCCGGGCGCATTGCCAACCATAATTCAGGGAAAGGGGCCAAGTATACGGCGGCTTTTGGGCCGGTGGAGCTGGTCTGGAAGAAAAGAAAAAAAGACAGGTCTGCGGCCTCCATCCTGGAAGCCGCTATCAAAAAGCTTTCCCGCAAAGAGAAAGACGCTCTCTGTTCCGGTCAGGCGATGAAATCAAGGTAATTTTCGTTATTGATCACGGTGTAGGCGGAGTTTTTGTACGTTTCAAGGAACTCTTTGGGCGGTTTGGCCCTGTCCACGCGCCATTTGAATTCGTATCCGTGCAGCCGGCCGCCGCGTTCTTCCACAAAATCAATTTCCTTCTGGTCGTAAGTCCTCCAGAAATACCTGTTATGCGCCGTTTGCGCGTATTCCAGTTTCTTGATGCGTTCCGAGACGCAGTAGTTTTCCCAAAGTCTGCCGATGTCATCGCGCATGTTCAGAGAATTAAAGTTGGAAATCACCACGTTGCGTATGCCGTTATCCCAAAAGTAGTAGCGCGGCGTCTGTGAATATTCTTTCCTCAGGTTCCTGCTGAAACCGCGGAGGGGGAACAGTATATAGGTTTTCTCCAGCAGCTCCAGGTAGCGGACGACCGTCTTTTTATTAGCACCAAGCTTCGAGGCCAGTTCGGAATACGAAATATCGTTGCCTATCTGAAAAGCGATGAGCCGCAGCAGATTCAGCACAAAAAGGGAATCTTTCAGGTTATCCAGGCTGAGGATGTCTTTCAAAAGATAGGTGTCGCGTATCGATTCCAACTCCTTTCTTTTCTGGCTGGCCGTGCCGGCGGTGAAAACCTGCGGGTAAAGTCCGTAGATCAGCTTATCGTCTAATATAGCCTTAGTTTTAAGGAAGTCTTCATTTTCTTTAAGTTCGACCTGTGCCAGCGGATAGAGATGAAAGAAATAAATGCGGCCAGTCAGCGGCTCCCCGATCTTGTTTTTCAGGTCGAAGGAGGAGGAGCCGGAAACCAGGATGGACAGGCCGGGTACGGAATCGGCCAAGAGTTTAAGGCTGGCCCCGATATTAGGCACGGCCTGGGCTTCATCCACGAACAGCGTATCGTAACCGGCCGTTAATTTTTCGAGGACAGAAAGACGCCGTGAGGCGAGCAGCTCTGCCGCATCCAGATTGTCGCCGCTGAGCATGAGGATCTTGCGGTTTTTAAGCTCATGCTTTAACTGCTCCATCAGTACCGTTTTTCCGGTCCTTCTCGCCCCTAAAATCGCGACCACCCTGCCAGGCTTAAGATATTTGAGTATCTGAATTTTGATTAATATGGGTAGCATGATACCCATATTATAGATGCTCATTGGCGATTTTGCAAGGGGTAACTAAGCAACCAATAACCAATAAGCCATGTGGAAATAGGTGTCTCCAACCACCCCCTTGTCACTCGCGACCCCCTTCCTATTGAGGTTGAGCCTCGATAGAGAATCATTACGTAGCGCCGAAGGCGGCTATTTTTGTAGAATTTATGGGTAGTCCTATCCGTTATCTTAGATTTTCTCAGTTTTCTTTCTAAATACTATGCCCAAAAACAACAGTTTCGCGGCGGTGGTACTGGCGGCCGGCCTTGGCACGCGCATGCAGTCCGACCTCCCTAAAGTCCTCCATTACCTCGGCGACATGTCGCTGATCGAGCGGGCTATCCGCAAAATAGCCCTCCTCGGCCCCACGAAAATAATAATAGTCACCGGCCACCACGCCGAGCTGGTCGAGGCCGAACTCTCCAAAAGACTCGGCCCCGCCATCTTCGGGAAAATAGTTTTCGTCCGCCAGAAACTCCTGAAAGGCAGCGGCCGCGCCGTGCAGGAAGCAATGCCCCAGATCCGCGCCCACGCCCATGTCATGGTCCTCTGCGGCGATGCTCCCCTATTCAGGGTCGAGACCGTAAAGAAAATGCTCGGCTACTACCTAAAGCACTCCCCCGACTGCCTCGTCATGACCGCCGACCTCGCCGAGCCCGGCTCCTACGGCCGCGTAAAGCGCAACCACGCCGGCGACGTAGCCGCCATCGTCGAAGCCGCCGACGCCGACACCTGGGAGAAGAACATCACCGAAGTAAATTCCGGAACCTATTTCTTCCGCGTCAAAGCCCTCGAAAAAGCCGTCCACGGCCTCAAGAAAAAAGGCTCAAAAGGCGAGTTCTACCTCACAGACGCCCTCGAAAATATCATAGCCGCCGGCGGCAAGACCGCCGCCTTCAAGCTCTCCGATCCCACCGAGATGACCGGCATAAATTCCCGCGGCGACCTCGCCGCCGCCTACGCCATGCTCAATAAGCGCAAAGCCGCCGAGCTGATGGCCTCCGGCGTGACGGTAGTGGACCCCGCAAATACCTATATAGAAGAGAATACCGTCATCGGCCGCGATACCGTCATTTATCCCGGAGTCTTCATAAAGGGCGTATCCTCCATCGGCCGCGGCTGCAAAATAGGGCCGTACGGAGTGATAGAGGACTGCCGCATCGACGACGGCGCGGTCATAAAATATTCCTGCGCCCTCGAATCCAGCCGCGTCCGCGCCGGCGCCATCGTAGGCCCCTTCGCCCGCCTCCGCCCTCTTTCGGATATCGGCCCTGACGCCGAAATTGGCAATTTCGCCGAGGTCAAGAAATCGATCATCGGCCGCGGCTCGAAGATGCACCATCACAGCTATATCGGCGACACCCAGATGGGCGAAAAAGTCAACGTCGGCGCGGGCACCATCACCTGCAATTACGACGGAGCCAAGAAGAACAGGACCATCATCGGGAACGGCGCTTTCATCGGCTCCAACACCAATCTGGTGGCCCCGGTAACTATCGGGGCCGGCGCTTACACGGCCGCCGGTTCAACCATAACGGAGGACGTCCCGGGCGGCGCGCTTGCCATAGCGCGCGCACGGCAGGTGGTAAAGCAGCTTAAAAAAAGGACAAAATGACTCCCGACCTGAGGAAAAGGGGCGCGTTTAAAGTGTTCAGCGGCAATGCCAACCCGGAGTTGGCCAAGAAGATCTGCGACATCCTCGGGGTGCCGCTTTCAGAGACCAAGGTCCAGAAGTTCGCCGACGGCGAGATCGACGCGCATATCCTCGAGAACGTGCGCGGCGAGGACTGCTACGTGGTGCAGCCCACCTGCCCTCCGGTCA
>CAZUQT010000033.1:0-21327 GCA_964622585.1 uncultured Elusimicrobiaceae bacterium
TTCACAACCCCGTGATAGTCACACTGGCCGTCTCGGAATTCTGCACCGGCTTCGTCAGGCAGGGCCTGCTGCTCTGGTTCGTGCCCTTCCTCAGCGAGGTGCACAAGATAGAGCACGGCGGCACGCTGTTCACGATCGCGACCTCCGGCATCACCGTCGGCGGAATACTCGGCGGGATAATGTGCGGCTGGATGTCCGACAAGCTGTTCCAGTCCCGCCGCCCGCCCGTGGCTTTCATCTTCTACCTGATGCAGATAGTCTCCCTGTTCATACTCGGCCAGACCCACAGCCCCCTGGTGGCGTCTTTCATGATAGGCGTCTCCTGCATGTGGATCTTCGGCGTGCACGGCATGCTTACGGGCACGGCCTCGATGGACTTCGGCGGGACCCGCGCGGCCTCCTCGGTGGCGGGCCTGCTCGACGGCGTGCAGTACCTGGCCTCCGGCCTCACCGGCTTCCTGATGGGCCACTACCTGGACAAATGGGGCTGGGGCTCCTGGACCTATATGATAATGCCTTTCTCCCTGATGGGCGCGCTCCTGATGACCCGCCTGTGGAACGAGACCCCCCTCAGGAAGCCCGTCCCCGCGGAAGGAACTCTCGAAGAGCACCGCCCGCTGGTGGAAGACGAAGCGTAAAGACCGCTGTACAAAAAAAAGACCGCGGTTCGCGCCGCGGTCTTTTTTTTGCGCCGTTCAGTACGGATAATACGGCTGGTTCAGCCTGTAGATCTCCCAACCCTCGGGAATAAGGTCGTAAACGGACTGCCCCTCCGCGAGAAGAAGGTCATGCATCGGCCGGTAAGCCGCTTCGTCGGCGGGCCGGAAGCCGGTGATGTCCGCGGCCGACCCGAGCGCCTTCCGCCCCTCGGCCGTGCCCGCCAGCGTCAAGAAGGCGGCCGACAGCGCCTTACGCTTCTCCCGACCGAGGCTGTTCCTCACTATTACGGGCTCGTTTGGGACCTTGCCGGTATACACGAGGATCTTGAGCCCGGGGTAGCGCGAAGCCTGCCTGGCGTAAGTGGCCGCGGCGTAAATCTCGCCTTTAGCCAGTTTCTTAAGGTTGGCCTCATGGGTAGGAGCGAAATACGCGGCTACCGTTATTCCCGCGTGCTTAAGTAAAATAGCGGGCAGGGTAAAGCCGCTGACGGAATAAGGCCCGACAAAGCCGAATTTCCTGCCGGCAAGGTCCTTCACACTGTCAGCTCCTCCGGAGGCGCGGGTAAGGATGGCGCCTTCGTATTCGGCGAGCCTGTCTCCGCGCAGGACCTGCAGCTCCGGGCGCACGCCGTATTCCTCCCTGGCCACCAGGTATTCTTCCAGCGTCACAAGGCCGGCGTCGGCCAGGCCGGCGCTGAACTGTTTTATCGCCGCCGCCGGAGTTTCCGCGACTTTCAGGTCCACTGACAGCCCAGTGGCGGCCTGCAGATGCTTCCTGATGAAAGCGAGCGCGCCCGGTGAGGGCGAGTGAGCCGGAGAAAAGACGACTACCAGCGGATTCTCCGGAGTCCCGATAGTTCTCTCGTCCCTGCGCGAGCAGCCGCCCAGCGCCAGCGCCGCCGCGACGCAGAGCGCCGCGTATTTATAGACGGCCGTGCCTATGGCCGATTTATTTGAATTGGACATTGCCCCCCCTTTTTCCGCCCCCCGCTGAACGGATCCCCGTCCGGGGATCCCGCCGGCTAACCAGGCCGGCATACCCACTTTCTAGCATAAACGGGCCGCGATTTACAACCTGCTTCGCACGCTCCGGGGCGGCGTGAACGGCGCCGATACTAAGGGCACTGGATTATACCCTGCGCCCAGAGGCAGCCGCCGCACGAGGCGGGGAACTTATTCCCGCCGCAGTCTTCGGCATTCTCCGCGGTAAAACCGCAGCCCCCGCAAACATGACAGGGCGAGAAATCGAATTCGGCGACTTTTTCCCTGAAAAGAGAGTATTCTTTTGAATTCCAGAGCGCAAAAAGTCCGCGCTCCGCGACATTCCCGAAAGAATGGCTTTTATTGCGCCGCTCCGTCCCGTTGAAATGGACCGAATGCGAATGCAGCAGCGCCATGCAGGGCGCCGCCCGGCCGTCCCAGCGTACGACCGCGCATCTCTCCCGGATGAACCGGCATTCGCCGACCCGCGCGCCGAGGGGCGCGCCCATAAGCGAGATCGCCCCATTGCCTCCGGCGAGGCTCCACAGAGTCTCCTTCGTGAGGTCATTTAGATCGAGCCGCGGCAGGTCGATCTCCGGCCCGCCGGGCCGCTGCGACATTGACCCCAGCCTGAGCGCGGTGGAACAAACCATCTGCCGCTCCATTTCAGGGGCATAGGGAATGACATTGCTTACGGAAACAAAAGCCGCGCCGGTCTTCTTCGCCAGCCAGCCAAGATTTTTAAGGGCTTCAAAATTGGAGCGGGTCGCCACGAAAGCGATTCCCAGTTCCAGCTTCCCGCGCAGCCGCCGCATGTTTTCAACGACCTCTTTGAACTTCGCGCCCTGCCTTGCGCTTTCGAAATCAGGCTCAGCGGCCCCGTCGAAGGAGATCCACAGCCGGTCAAGACCCGCGCCCGGCAGCTCTCCCGCCATTTTTGCGTCCAGCAGGGTCCCGTTCGAAACCATCTCGACCCTGACGCCGGCCGCTTTCAGGCCCGAGACCATGCGGATTATGTCCGGGTGGGCGGCGGGCTCGCCGAAGCCGCCAAGCATTACGGATTCAAGGTGGGGGAAGCGCGGCAGGTCTTTCAGGAGCCTGTCGAAAACCTCCGGGGCCATGTCCCCCTGCGGCTCGTCCCAGGTCCTTTGTATGCAGGCGCGGCAGGTCAGGTTGCAGCGCGAAGTAGGTTCGATGTAAATACGGGAAAGGCTGTGAATATCCGGCAGTATCTCGACGCGGCCCCTCCTGACAACTATATCCAGGCGCGCGCCGGCCGAAAGTCCCAGCCGCCGCGCCGCCTCGGGCGGAAATTCAAGCCGGTTCCCGTCCAGGGCTTTCGCCTTCCGTGAAGTCATCAGGCCGCCGCCGCTCCTGAAGCCGGGAACCAGTGCCTGGTGCGGTTGCAGAAACCCACCACGCTGAGCATGACCGGGACTTCCACCAGCACGCCGACGACGCAGGCCAGGGCGGCGCCTGAATCCGGGCCGAACAGCGCTATCGCGGTGGCGACGGCCAGTTCGAAGAAGTTGCTGGCCCCTATCAGGGCCCCGGGAGCGGCTACGCAATATTCCACCTTGAACTTCCGCATCAGGAAATAGACCAGGCCGGAATTGAAGTAGACCTGGATAGTTATAGGCACGGCGATAAGCGCGACGTGGAAGAACCGCGAGGTGATATTTTCGGACTGGAAAGCGAAGATGCAGACCAGCGTGAACAGCAAAGCTATCATGCTTACCGGGTGGAATTTAGGGAGGAAGACCCCTTCGAACCATTCCTTTCCGCGGGTCTTTACCAGCGTCGAGCGCGTGATCACCCCCGCTGTCAGGGGGATGACTATGAAGATGAAGACCGCCCAGAGCAGCACCCCGAACGGGACTACCAGCGAGGACGCCCCGCCTACCAGGAACTTCACGAGCGGCGCGAAAACGGCCAGCATTATCAGGTCGTTGACGGCGACCTGCACCAGCGTATAGGCGGGATCCCCGTCGGTAAGGTAGCTCCAGACGAACACCATGGCGGTGCAGGGCGCGGCCGCCAGGATTATAGTCCCCGCTATATACTGGTCGGCCAGCTCCGGCCCTATCCAGGGCAGAAAGAGGTGTTTAAAAAAAAGATAGCCGAGCAGGGCCATCGAGAAAGGCTTTACCAGCCAGTTGACGAACAGGGTGATGAAGATCCCTTTCGGCTTCTTCCCGACGTTCATTACGGAGGTGAAATCCACCTTGAGCATCATCGGGTAGATCATCAGCCACAACAGGATGGCTATAGGGATATTTATCTGCGAGCCGCCTCCGAATTCCATCCCCCGCAGGGCCTGCACGGCCTCCGGGAGCATTTTCCCGACGGCGATCCCCACGGCCATGCAGACCGCCACCCACAAAGTGAGGTATTTCTCGAACACGTTCATCTGTTTAGCGCCCTCGGCCATTATTTTTCCCCCTTGACGTAACCAGCCGGCAAGCCGGCCACGAAATTTCCAATCTCGTCCCGCACCCGGCGGTAAGGGGCCAGGGCTTCCTCCTCGGTCTTAGCCTCTTTCGCTAGAAACGGAGGGTCCTCGAAACTCCTATGAAGTTTTTTTGCCTTGCCGAACCAGACGGGGCAGGCCTCGCGGGCCTTGTCGCAGACCGTCACGACAAGGTCGAAGGCTATATCCTTAAGCTCGTCGGCATGCTTGGAGCGGTGGCCGGAAATGTCCACCCCCGCTTCGGCCATCGCTTTAACCGCGCGCGGGTCTACGCCATGGGGCGCAGTTCCGGCGGAGTAAGCCTCTATGACGCCCGGGTGCAGCTTTTCAGCCCAGCCCTCGGCCATCTGGCTGCGGCAGGAGTTCCCGGTACATAGAAACAGGACCTTCATGCGCCCTCCGGCTTAGTGTCCGCAGCCGCAGCCGCCTTCCGGATCCGGCAGGCCGGTCACTACTATCTCGCCGTCCTCGCCGCAGTCGATGACGGCTTTGGCCAAATGAAGCTGGGCGTCCTTGTGCACGTAAAGCTTGAGATCTTTTTTCAGTACTTCAAGGTCGTCTTTCTCCGGTTTCTCCACCAGGTCCATGGCTACGCTCGGGCCGCAGCAGCCCTCAGTCATGAAAACGCGCAGGCAGGCGCCTTTTTTATGTTCCTTGATGATAGCCTTAAGTTTCTCGATCGCGGCGTCTTTAATTTCCATTTTAGTCTTCCTCCTGTGTATTTGAGAACGGCTCGTCAGCAGTTGCAGCCGACCACGCAGACGCCTTTATGGCGCAGGGAGATCCTTTTTTTAAGGCGGGCGATATCCCCCGCCACGGTTCCGCAGCAGGGCGCGGGGCTCACCAGGCTCCTGATGAATTTTCCCAGCGGCCCTGGCGCTGCGCGCAGCGTATACATGGCCCAGCGGCCTTTCTTTTCCTTGGTGATAATGCCCGCGGCGCAAAGCGCCCCCAGGCAGCGCGAAACATTGTATTGGCTCTCCCCCATGGCGTCCACAAGTTCGCAGACGCAGAGCGGACCTCCGGCATAAGCCAGCAGCGCGGCCGCCCGCAGGCGCTTGGGTTCAGCCAGGGCCTTGAGGGCCCTCA
Source organism: uncultured Elusimicrobiaceae bacterium (assembly GCA_964622585.1). GTDB lineage: Bacteria > Elusimicrobiota > Elusimicrobia > Elusimicrobiales > UBA9959 > UBA9959. Next base: position 5,200 of record CAZUQT010000033.1, read on the forward strand.
CGGAGTCTTTAATATCTCGACTAGTTCCGGTCATATATGCTATTATATGCATATATAAGCGCGCTGTCAAGCACAGCGGCGCGCCAGGAACCTGTAAGCTCTACGGAGACCCTATGCAGCAGCGCCCGCAAAAAATATTAATGCCCTTCATGACTGCGGCGGCTCCGGCCGCCGGAGAACCGGTCTCTTCCGATTACACCTCAGCCGACAGGCTGGCGGCCTGGAAAGCCCGCTGGGGCATAGGCAGGCTTGGGTACAAGATAAAGCCGGGGCTTTATTCACTGGGCGAGCCTACGGCGGCTTCCCCCGTTTTCGCCTCCGCCAATTACAGACTGAGTTTCGACGCGCTTAGAAGGAATCTTAAAGATATCAGCGCGTGGCTGCTTTTCCTCGACACGAAAGGGATCAACGTCTGGTGCGCCGCGGGCAAGGGAACCTTCGGGACGCTGGAGCTGACGCGCTCTATCATGGAGACGGGCCTGGAAAAGCTCGTAAAGCGCAAGAGCGTCATCCTCCCCCAGCTCGGCGCTCCCGGCGTCAGCGCGCACAGGGTGAAGGCCTATACCGGTTTTTCGGTGGTCTATGGCCCGGTGCGGGCGGAGGACATACCTGAATTCCTCAGGCGGGAAGAAAAAGCGACGCCTGAAATGCGCAAGGTCGATTTCGGCCTATGGGACAGGCTGGTCCTGGCGCCGGTCCAGCTGGTGATCTTCGGGAAGTACCTGCTTCCGCTCTCGATACTTCTGTACCTGGCCGGCTTTAAAGCGGACGCGGCCCTGACCGCGGCGGCGCTGTTCGCCGGCGGCGTGATGCTGCCCGCGCTCCTCCCATGGCTGCCCGGAAGAGCTTTCTCCGTCAAGAGCGCTTTCGCCGGCCTGGCCGTAATAGCGGCGCTGGCCCCCTTTCTTGCCCTCGACGCTTACCAGCTCTGCGCGAGGGCGCTTATTTATGTCCCCCCCGCCTCGTTCATCGGCCTGGATTTCACCGGCGCTTCCACTTACACCTCTTTATCAGGCGTAAAAAAAGAAATGCGCGCCGCCCTGCCGGTGCAGTCGGCGGCCCTGCTCCTCGGGCTGCTCATGCTTGGCTTAAGAAGGTTCTTATGACGATGAAATATCTTAAAGGCGTGTCGACGCTGAAGCTGGATACCGCTAAATGCACCGGCTGCGGGATGTGCCTGAAGGTCTGCCCTCACGCGGTATTTATTCTTGAAAACCGGAGAGCCGTCATTACGGACGCCGACCTCTGCATGGAATGCGGCGCCTGCGCCGGGAACTGCCCTGTCGAAGCTCTCTCGGTAACCAAAGGCGTCGGCTGCGCCCAGGCGGTTATTAAAGGCTTCCTGAACGGAACCGAGCCAGATTGCGGCTGCGGCGATGACTCTTCCTGCTGCTAAAATAAGGTGACACAGAACTTATTTGCAAATAAGTTCCGTGTCACTTTTTTCCAAATCAGGACCTTATCATTACCAGCGCCATCTTGAACTTCTTCACGGCTTTAAGTGCGTGGGGTTTGTTTGCGGGCATGATTATGAATTCCCCCGCTTTTACCTTATGCGGCTTGCCGGCTATAAAGATCTCGGCCTCGCCATCCAGGATCTCCACCATCGCGTCGAAAGGAGCCGTATGCTCGCTCAGGCCCTGGCCCTTGTCGAAAGAGAAGATAGTGACCGTGCCGGTCTTCTTCTGCAGTATGGTGCGGCTGACCACGGCGCCTTTGTCGTAGCCCACAAGGTCTTTGGCCTTCAGCGCCTTACCGACAAGCTCTTCCTCGTTTTCTTTTTTCATATAGTCTCCTCGAGTCCTAATTTAAAGTCTGTCTGAATCTTTTATACGCCATCCCGCCGGCGAACAGGGCCATCAGGCAAAGCGCGCCCAGATTGGTCCAGAAAACGTGGGGATCCCCGCCTTTAAGCATTATATTGCGGAAAAGGCGGACGAAATACATAAGCGGGTCCAGGTAGGCGGCGGCTATCACGGCCCTGGGCATATTCTCTATCGGGTACATCACTCCGCTCATAAGTATGGCCGGGAAGAGGAACATGAAGCCGCCCAGCATCGCCTGCTGCTGGTTCTTCGATACTGTCGAGATAAAAGTCCCGACGCTGACCGTGGTCACTACGAAAGCGAGAGCCGCCAGCGCCAGCTGCCAGAGCGGCCCGCGCACGGGCACCCCGAAGATCAAATAGCCCGCCGCTACCACCAGCGCCGCGTCCAGAAGGCCCAGGATGACATAGGGGATGGTCTTGCCCAGCAGGACTTCTTTGTTCGAAAGCGGGGCGGAGACTATAGTTTCGAAGGTCCCCATCTCGCGCTCGCGCGTCAGCGACATCGCGGTGAGGATTATGGTTATCAGGCAGACCAGCATGCCCATCACTCCCGGGACCAGGAACATGGAAGACTCCATGGCCGGGTTATAAAGCACCCGCACGTCGAACTTGAGCGCCGGTTCCGCTCTCGCTCCGTATTCCCTGGAGGCGGCCGCAGCGATAATATTCTTAGCGTACGCTTCCACCGCCCTGGCTTTGCTGGCATTGGAGGCGTCTACCAGGAGCTGCATTTCCCCCCCGCCCCGCTCGGCGGAGCGCGCCAGGCCTTCGTCCGGGGCTATCAGCACCGCGTCGGCCCGGCCGGAGGCGATAAGTTCGAAAGGATCCTCACCGGGTGAATAACCGGCCCGCGCGAACCAGCCGGAGGCGTAAAAGCTTTCCGTAACGCGCTCGAACATTGCGTCGCCGGGACGGGAAAAAGCCGCGAGCTTGATATTCTTTATCTCGGTGGACAGAGCCAGGCCGAAGATGGTCATCTGAAGGACGGGCGCGCCGAACAAGAGCGCGCGCATCCTGACGTCGCGAAGCGTCTGGACCAGCTCCTTCTTTATAAAAGCCCTCAGCGTAACGTTCATATTATTCAAGGTCCGTCTTAAATTTCTTTATCGCCAGCGCGAGCATCCCGAAGCTCAGAAGTCCCAAAGCCAGGAAAGGCACGGCGAGCTCCTGCAGGTTCGCCCCCTTCAGGGTGATGCCGCGCGCCGCGGCCATGAACCACCGCGGCGGCAGCAGCATGGTCAGGTACTGGAAGAATTTCGGCATGCTCTCGACGGGAAAGATAAAACCCGACAGGAGCATGGAAGGCAGCAGCCCGCTCATCATCGAGAACTGCATCGCCACCTGCTGCTGGCGGGTCAGCACAGAGATCAAAAGCCCCTGCGAGAGCGCTGCCGTCACGAAAAGAAGGCAGGCGGCCAGGTAAAGTAAATGGCTGCCCTCGAAAGGAACGCCGAAAACTACCCGGGAGACGAGGTAGACAAAGAAGACGCCGGCCAGGACCAGCGCCCCGTACGGAGCAAGCTTGCCGATTATGATCTCAAGCGGCCGCACCGGCGTGGAAAGAAGGAGCTCCATCGAGCCGTTCTCCCATTCCCGCGCCACCGTCAGCGCCGTGAGCAAGATCGCCAGCAGCCCTATTATTATCGCGGCCAGGCCGGGCACGGTGAACCACCTGCTGTTCAGCTCAGGGTTATAGAGGAAACGAGTCTCGGCCGAAATAGGCTCGCGCACCGGCACGCCTGTCAGCTTGGCCTGCGCGGCCCGCTGTACGCCGGGGAGGTAACCCATAACCGCGGCCGCTTTCGAATTATCGCTTCCGTCCATTACGAACTGCGCCTCCACCTGGCTGCCGCCCTGTATCTTCTTCGAGAAGCCTGGCTCTATAAAAAGCGCCGCGGCCGCCCGCCCCGAGTCCAGCATGGCCACCGCGCCAAGGCCCGAAACCGGGTCTACTGGGTGAAAATAACCCGAGGACAGAAAAATTTCTTTTAGCCTGCGGGCAGCGGGCCCATTATCCCTGTCCGAGACGGCCAGTTTGATTTCCCTGACCTCGAAGTCTATGGCGTACCCGAAAAAGCTGACCAGCAGCACCGGGAGGCCGAGAGCTATCGCCAGTGTGAAAGGATCGCGCAGTATATGCATGACCTCTTTGCGGGCTATCGAATAAGCCCGGTGGATATTGAAACCGTTCATCTTTCGGCCCCCTCTACCAGCCTTATGAAGACGTCTTCCAGCGAAGGCTTGATAAGAAGATGGGAGGCCGAGGGCGGCAGGGAGGACAAGGCGGCGTCCATAGCCGGCCTGTCGCTGAAGGCCGCATGCCAGCGCATGCCCTGAGGCGAAAGCTCGAGCAGCCCCCGCGCTTTTTCCAGTCCGGAAATAAAAGAAGAAGCGTCCTCACCTTTAAAATCCAGCTCGGCCATAGGGCCCGGGAAAGCGGATTTTTTTAATTCTTCAGGCGAACCCAGGGCTATCAGCTTGCCGGTGCGCATCAGGGCTATCCGGCCGCACTGCTCCGCCTCGTCCATATAATGCGTGGTCACTATCACCGTCTTGCCCAGGCCGGTTATCCGGCGTATCAGCGCCCAGAACCGCGCGCGGGAGGCCGGCGCCACGCCGGAAGTGGGCTCGTCCAGGAAAACTATCTCCGGGTCGTGAAGCATGGCGGCGGCCAGGGCCAGTTCCTGCTTTATCCCGCCCGGGAGCGAGGCTACCATTGAAGTAAGCGGTTTGTCGAAAGCGATAAGATCGAAAAGTTCCTTCCTGCGCTTTTTAGCGTAAGCCGGCTCCAGTTTGCGCAGCCCCGCGGCGAAGTCCAGGTTCTCGCCTACGGTCAGGTCATTGTAAAGCGTGAACTTCTGGGACATATAGCCCACTATTTTTTTTATACCCTGCCCGCCGTCCTCAAAGCCAAGGCCGCCTACCAGCGCGGAGCCGGAAGTGGGAACTAGCAGGCCGCAAAGCATGCGGATGGTGGTGGTCTTCCCGGCGCCGTTCGCGCCTAGGAAGCCAAAGATCTCCCCCCTGTTCACCGAGAAAGAGACATTATCCACGGCAGTGAAGTCGCCGAACTTTATAGAGAGGCCATTCACTTCCAGGGCGGCGGAGGTTTTCATTTGTGCGCCCCCTTTTTTATAAAGATCTCCTCGAAATTGGCCGCGCCGGTCTCTTTAAGCACGGCACGCGGTTCGCCCGAGGCAAGCAGCCGCCCCGAATCGAGAAGGTGCACCCTGGAGCAGCGCTCGGCCTCGTCCATATAGGCCGTGGAAACTATGATAAGTATTTTATCCGCGGCCAGGCTGTAGAGCAGCTCCCAGAATTCCCTGCGGCTTATCGGGTCCACGCCGTTAGTCGGCTCGTCGAGCAGAAGCACGGACGGCGATTGAAGCAGCGCGCACATCAGGCCCAGTTTCTTATACATCCCGCCCGAAAGCTGCCCGGCGCGGCGGTCCCGGAACTTAGCGAGCCTGGTTATTTCAAGAAGCTCCGCCGAGCGGCGGGCGTAGACCGCCGGGTCCAGCCGATAAAGCTCGCGGAAGAACTCCAAATGCTCATCGATGGAAAGGTCGGGGTAGAGGCTGGCCTGCTGCGGCATATAGGCGAGGCTCGGCCGCAGTTCGCTGAAAGCGGCGGGCTTTCCTCCGCTGAAATAATGGATGCCGCCCGCGGACGGCTTAAGCAGCCCGGCCAGGAGGCGCATGGTAGTGGTCTTCCCCGCACCGTCGGAACCGATGAGCCCGTGGAGGAGGCCGGCGGAGAAATCGAAAGAAACGTCGGCCAGGGCCTGCGTCCTGCCGAATGATTTCTTCAGCCCTTCCGTCCGTATCGAAAAATTACCCATAGTCTTAAAAAACTCAGCCGGCTCCCGCCGCCTTTATTCCGGCAATTTTACTTCGATGGTCATACCCGGTTTCAGGGTTTCCTCCGGGTTCGGGAAACTGACCTTCACGGCGAAGACCAGGCGGGTGCGCTCTTTGCGGGTCTGCACGTTCTTGGGAGTGAATTCGGCCTCAGAATAAATTACGGAGATCCTGCCGGAGAATTCTTTATCCCCCGCTTCGGGCAGGAAGCCCTTCACTTCCATGCCCTGCCGGATCTTCGCGAGCATATCGTGAGGAACGTAAATATAAGCCCAGACCTCGGAGAGGTCGGCCACCGTGGCCAGCTTGGTTCCCGGGCCCACCAACTCGCCTTTTTCCCTGTAGGAATAGAGCAGGCGCCCGTTGACAGGTGACTTTACCGAGCACCAGTCCACCTTCAGCGCCGAGTCGTCCCGCTTGTATTTAAGCCGGTCATAGTTCTCCTTCGAGAGCGAGCCGCCTTTATAAAGTTCCTCGGCGCGCTTGAAATCCTCCGACGCTATGCCGGCTGCCAGCCGCAGGTCTCCGCAGTCTATAGAGGTCAGAACGGCGCCAGCCTTTACCGGGTCGCCTTCCCGCGCCCCGTAGGACTCTATCACGCCTGAAATGCGGGCGGACAGGTCGGTCTCGGTGGCCTCTATGGTCCCGCTATAGCGGAAATCCCGGCCGTTCTTAACCTTGAAGAAGACGACCGAGCCGATAACGATCAACAGCAACAGAGGGATTATCTTTTTTTTCATATTATTTAACGCTCCCGTTCAGGCTGTCCAGCACGGCCAGCCTTAAGAGTATCTCCGCATTGGCCGAAGCGGCCAGGGTCTTCGCCTGAAGCTGTTTGAGGTTCGCGCTTTCCACGTCCAGCCAGGTCCCGCCGCCGGCTTTGTAGACTTCATAAGCCAGCCTGGCGGCCTCGTCCGCGTCGTCCACCGCGTCTATATTTATGGACTGCTCGGCCAGCAGGGCGTTATAAGCGTCCAGAGACTTTTTATAGTCTTTATCGGAAAGGAGGACGGCTTCTGTTTTTTTCTCGGCGGCGGCCTCGGCGTTCAACTCGCTTTCGCGCCGCTTCTCCGAGGAGCGGCCGCTTTCGAACAGCGGCATGTTCAGGGAGAGCGAAGCCGAATTCTGCACGAAAGAGTAAAGGTTGGGCCCGTTTGGATAGTCCAGCGAGCTGCGCGCGCCCAGCGTCAGGCGCGGCAGCTTCTCCGACTTGTAGCCCGCCGCCAAGGCTTTCTGCGCCTGGGCGGAATTCTCAGCGGCCCTTACCGAAGGCAGGCCCTTATCAAGACCGCCGGCGGCCGCCGGCAGCAGGCGGCTCAGGATCTCCGTGTAGGGTTCGGCCTTTATGAACAGCTGCGCCTCCTGCCCGTCGCCATAATCACGCCCGGCGAGGCGCGCGTCCAGAGGCAGGGAAGCCCCCTCGGGCAGGTCCAGCCCCGTTATAAATCCGAACTCCCGCAGCTCAGCCGAAAGTTCCGCCCTGGCCCGCAGGAAATCCCGCCGCCGGGACAGGGTTTCCTGCCTGGCCCGTATCTCGTCCAGTCGGCTGCGCGCCCCTGCTTTAGCGCCGAGCGAGATATCTTTAAGCTGGTTCAGAGAAAGCTGCAGGTTCTCGCCGATCAGGTAAACCCGCTCCAGGGCAAGCTGCAGCTGGAAATAAGCTATCCGCGCCCTGAGCACGGCCTGCCTGCGAATATTCTCAGCCTCGGCGGAGCGGGCCGCGGCCGTTTTCAGGACGGCGTCCCGGTTATTCTTCAGGACGCCCCCGTCGAACAAAGTCCAGTAAGCCGACGGGCCAAGGGTATAGTTCCAGTTATCGCCGAGCGGCCTGCTCCCGCCGAGGGCCTTAGGCATGGCGATAGCGGGAACCGTCTCGTTATAGCGCAGGCTGCCTTCCAGGCTGAAGCGCGGATAGAGAGGAGAGTCCGCCGCCCGGGCCGCCGCGGCCGCGGCCTCGGCCGAAAACCTCGCGCCGCGGTACTGGTTAGAGACCGCCAGGGCGCTCTCTTCCGCCGCGCGCAGGGTGAGGGACAGCTCGGCTCCCCGCGCGGGCGCGGCTAATATAAGGAAAAGAAAAAGATATCTCATAGCCCTATCCCCCTGACGGCTATCTCAGCCCTCTCGGTTATCCCCTCGTCCGAGAACATCTCCTGGCGCAATTTCTCAAGGCTCTCTCCGCCCAGCTCTTTTACCCCGTTGCGCTCAAGCATTCCGCCTATAAGCACGGGGAAGATCATCACCGGGACCAAAGCCGACACGATGAAAGGCGTAGAATGCCCTTTAACGGCGCAGGAGGGGCAGCATTCCTGGGCGAGCACGGCCACCTGGTGTATATGTTCAGTGAAATTCCCCCTGACGAAAGCGAAAGCCTCTTTTTTCCCGTGGGCCAGGTCCGCGAAGATCATAGGCGCCACGCTGCGCACGCTCCGCGCGAATTTCCCAACCTCCACCAGCGCGTTCTTAAGCCTCTCGCGCGGCGTTCCCGCCACCGCCACCCCCGCCTTGAAACTTAGCATAAATTCGGCGTACATTTCCTTAAGCACGGCCTTAAGGAACTCTTCCTTCGACCCAAAATAATAGTGGAACATCCCCGTATTAACCCCCGCCACGCGGCAAGCCTCGCGCACGGTCAACCCGGTTATCCCCTTTTCCTGCAAAAGCTTACGACCTGCGGCCTTAAGCTTCAAATCCGTTCCCGAAGGCGGTCTAGCCATACTTTCCTCCATTGTTACACTTCCGTATAATTATACATCCGTATAACTAGAAAGTCAAGGGGAAACACGATTGAGGTCTTGGCCTGACGGGGTGGCCGGGTTAGCAAAAGCCCCTCGGAGGCCGACGCTTGCGTAAGCGCGGAGGCCGAGAGCGGCAGGCGCGCGCACGGTGTGCGCGACGCCGATTTTGCGTTCCGGCCACCCTGGCAGGCCTGCGCAATAAGTGATTCTCCGGACAAAAAAAACCGCCCCCCTTTTCAGGAGGGCGGTTAGTAAACCATTAAAGGTTCAGATTACCACTTGTCGCCGTAGCCGCCGCCGCCGCCGCCGCGACCGCCGCGATCGCCGCCGCGTCCGCCGCCGTCACGACCGCCGCCGAAACCACCGGTGCGGGGGCGGGCTTCCATGGGGCGAGCTTCGTTAATGGTCAGCTTGCGGCCGCCGAAATCGGAGCCGTTAAGCTTTTCCATGGCCGCAATGGCCTCTTCGTCATTCGGCATCTCAACGAAGCCGAAGCCGCGGGACTGACCGCTGTACTTGTCGGTGATCAGCTTAGCGCTGGTAACCGCACCGTACGTCGCGAAAAGGGAATTCATTTCCTCTTCAGTGGTTTTAAAGGGCAGGCCGCCCACGTATATTCTCTTGCTCATTGTACTATCCTCCTAGCTATCTTTACCTGATCTCAACTCTCTCTGCGCTTCCCTTGCTCTACTGCTAGCAGGATAGGCTTCAAAAACTTGAGTCTCGGTTTGACTACCCCAATAGTATAGCAGTAATCGGCCTGAAGGTCAAGCTAAATCACTCCCCGATATCCTCGTTCCAGAGCTCAGGCCTGGCTTTTATGAAGTCCGCCATCAGTTTTTTGCACTCAGGCAGGTCCAGATCCACCAGTTTTACGAACTTTTTGGAATAGCCCTCCGGCCCCTTAAAAGTCTTGTTTTCCCCTATGACAACTACAGGTATCTTATAGAGCAAAATAGCCCCGGTGCACATCGAACAAGGAGAAAGAGTGGAGTAAATGGCGCATTCCTTATAATCGGCGGCTTTAAGCCGGCCCGCGTTCTCCAGGCAGTCCATTTCAGCGTGCAAAATGGCCGATTTATTCTGTACCCGGCGGTTATGGCCGCGCCCTATGACCTTGCCCCCCTTAACCAGCACCGCGCCTATGGGGATACCCCCCTCTTTAAGGCCTTTTCTGGCCTCTTTAATTGCTTCCCCCATAAATTTTAAACGGGCGGCTTTTGGGAGTTTGGACATTTTTATTCCCCTTTATCCCCGCTTTCGCGGCGGGATCCTTGAACTGTTTTTTGAAACTGCCGGAAGCGCTTCCGATCAGCGACTTGGCGTACAGGGAGACCTTACGGCCTTCTTCCTGGAAAGACAGGGAACCGCTAAGGAGCATCGAGTTGAAAACCAGGCTGCCGTTTTCGTCAAAACAGGCCGAAAGCTGCATTTTCGGCATGCCGGGGATGAAAGCTGCTATAGAAAAGCAGCCCTGGCTGGAAGGGGACGCATTGAAAGTTCCTGAATTGACCCCTTTGGAACAGGGGCCGGAATAATTAAAACTCCCGGTCAGGTAGGACTGCTTTTCAAGAACATTCGCCTTTACGTCCCAGGCGCAGCCGTCCGGAGAAGTGGTAACCGAGCCTCTCCAGGCGCCTGCCAAAGTCTTTATGCGCGGGTCGCCGGCGGAATGCGCCGGGAGGGCGCACAGAAGCGACAGTACTAGAGCACCCTGCAGAATATGCATTTAAGGTACTCCCCTTCCGGGTAGTCGGCGGCCACCGGGTGATCCGGCCCGGCGCCTGATTTTTTCAGGATCTGCACCTTCCGCCCGGCATTCGCGGCCGCGCCGCGCAGGATGAAAGCGAACTCCTCCATCGGAACCATGCCGCTGCAGGAGCAAGTGACGAAAATACCGCCGGGCTCCACCAAAGACAGAGCTATCCGGTTGAAATCCCTGTACTTGAAGATGCCCTTGTCGCGCTCTTCGCGGTTCGAGACCAGCTTGTAAGGGTCCAGGACCACCATGCCGTACTTCCGTTTGAGCTCCAGCATCTGGCGCATATAGGTGAAAGCGTCGGCGCAGACGGGGTCTATCTTGACCTTGTTGATATTGGCGTTCCGCTTGGCCATTTCATTGGCTTCGGGGTCCAGCTCAACGCTGGTCACCGCGGTGGCTCCGCCCAGCTTGGCGGCGTAGATGCCGAAGCCGCCGGTATAGGAACAGAGGTCTATCACGCTCTTCCCCGAAACGAGGGACGAAGCGAGCAAGCGGTTCTCGCGCTGGTCGCAGAAGAAGCCGGTCTTATAGCCGGCCTTCATATCTATCTCGAACTGCACCCCGTTCTCGGTGATGCGGGTCTTGTGGGAAGGCCCCGGCTCGGGTTTTATCGTGAAGCCTTCCATATCCTGGGTATAGGCGGTGGCGCGGTGATGGAAAGTCGCCTCGGGGAAATGTTTCTTGAAGGCCGCCTCAATATTCGGCCAGATCCGGTACATGCCGAGGGAATAGAACTCAAGCGCTATCTGGTCCTTGTAGATATCCACCGTCATGCCGGGCAGGCCGTCGGCGTAGTCGTGGACGAGGCGGTAAGCGTTAGTCTTCTCGGGGAGCTTGAGCACGTCGTGACGCAGGGCGATGGCGCGGGCCACGCGCTTTTCGAGGAAGTCGTCTATCTGGAACTCCTCGGGGTTCTCGCGCGTGAAGATGCGCAGGGTTATCTGGCTGCGTGGATTATACAGCGCTACGCCGTAGGGATTCCCGTTCTTGTCGTAGACCGCCACGATCTCGCCGGCTTCGGCGCGGTCGGCGGAGTCTATCATCCGCTTGAAAGCGTTGGGGCCCGCGGGAGCGTGGGAAAGCTTTACCCTGGGCAGACCGCCAGCTTTGGAAAATATTTTTTCAGCCATATGACAATTATACCTTTAGCCCTCGAGAATATCTATCTTCCGCCAGAGGCCGGAGCGGAACCGCAGAGTGAAAAAGACCGCGAGCAGGAAAACGTAGAAGCCGCCCCAGACCCAGGCATGGATAAGGTCCCCCCCGGCCCGGTGCACGATGAACCAGACGCCGGGCACGAACAGCAGCCAGGCGGCGGCGCTGGCCCCTATCATCTGGAAGCGGGTATCGCCCGCGCCGCGCAGCGCGTCCGAAAAGATTATCGCCACGGCGTCGAAGAAGATGAAGACCGCCAGAACCTTCATCAGCGGGCGGCTCCGGGCGAGTATCTCGGCGTATTCCGCGGAGTTCCCGGAGCCGAAGATATTGACGAAAAGCCCCGGCACGGCCGCGAACAGGATCCCGAGCGAGAGAGCGTAGAGGCCGGCCAGCTTCGCGGAGTTATAGGCGACCCGCATAGAGACGTCAGGCTTTTTCATGCCTATATATTTCCCGACCAGCGTCAGCGCCGCCAGTCCCAGGCCTATCACCGGCATGAAGGCTAGCATGTTTATCGAGGCGATGATATTGCTCGCGGCCAGGGAGACTTTGTCTATCCCGCCGATGATGAAGATAAAAGCGCCGAAGGAAGCCACGTCGAGGAAGAAGCCTACGCCGTTGGGCGCGCCATACTTTATCAGCCTGGCGAACATGGCCTTATGCACGCCCACCAGCCTGAAAGTCCTGTACCGGCGCCGGTTATACGCGGAGAAGATCAGGGTCAGGTAGATCCCCGTCATCAGTATCTGCCCGGCCGCGGCCGCGAAGCCGGCGCCCTTGATCCCCATCTCGGGGAAAGGCCCCGTCCCGAAGATCAGAAGCCAGCACAGGAGCACGCACAGAGCGTTGCCAGCGATAGTCACGGCCATGGTGACCTTGGTTTTGCCCCTGCCTATGAAGAAGGCCGCCAGGGCCGTATTAAGAATGGGAAACCCGGCGAAAGAATTCAGAACTATGAAGTAGGAACTCTCGAAGCCGCGCACCGCGGCCGCATGCCCGGAGTGGTCTATGATGTACAGGCCCAGCGGATTAAGGAGCAGTAGCAGGAGGCCGGAAGCAAGCGCCAGCCACACGCCCTGCCAGACGGCCACGGAAACGCTGGCCGTCTTGCCCCTGCCGTAGTACTGCGAGACGAAAGCGTTGGTGTAAGTCGCCGTGCCCATGAAGAAACAGAGGAAGGTGAAGCTAAGCATGCCGGCGGGCACGCAGGCGGCCAGGGCGTCCGGGCTGTAATGCGCCAGGAACACCCGGTTGATGAACTGCATGATAGTGTGGGAGGCGGTTGAAAGTATGAGCGGGTAGGCGACGTGAAGAAGCTCCCCCACCCCGCCCTCGCCCTTGGTAAATAGTTTCATGATCGGAGCATGTCCGCGTAAGCGTCCGCCGCCAGGTCGCTTTTCTTTATCCCGAGGGCCAGCATCAGCTTTTCCGCCTCGCGGCGGCCGGCGGAAAGAGCTTCGCCCGGCGCCATGACCACTTCCAGTTCTATGAAGCGTCCCAGTCCTTTTACCTCGTCGAAGTGTACCCGGGTGCGCCCGACAAAACAGACCAGGCGCTTTTTAACGACTTTGGCCTTTACGCCCAGCGAGACCGAAAGAGCCTTAAGCGTTCTTTCAGGGTGAGGCAGGGGCACGAGAGTGTAGGAAGAGGACTTGGGACCTTTCAGCCCGGCCCGGCGGTAGAATATCAGGCAGGCTCCCGCGCGGCCCTGCTCGCGCAGCTTAAGCCTGCCGTTCGCACAATTGAAGAAAGTATCGGTTTGCCCGAGGCGCTCGGTCCGGTCCGCGAGCGCGAGCCCGCGCTTGAGCTGGGCCGCCCAATCCGAAGCCCGGGCTTTGATCTCTACGTTTATGGGCATTGATAGGGTTCTGCCGAGGCGAAGCCTCGACAGGGTTTACTAGAAGTAGCGCTCTATTACGTACGGAGCGGCCATAAGCGCCGCCCCTATAAGGGTTATGTATAAAGCGTTCGTGACGAAATAAGGGTAAAGCATCATAGCTATACCGCAGACCAGTTTATTCGTATCGCCTTGCTCGCGGCCGCGCTTAAAGTAGATATAGCCGATAAGGGAAAACAGCAGCGAGGCAAGCATGCCCCAGGGGGTCATCCCGAAAAGGGTGCCCGGGGCTCCCTGGCCGGCGATCTTGCCGGCGATGGCCATCGCTGAAGTCTCGTCCATAGCGTCCGCCGCGCCGTCGTACGGAACGGCTCCGGGCTAGTCCTCTACTTTCTCGCCGCGCTTGCGCAGGCTGTGGTCCAGTATCTTCTTGCGCAGGCGCAGGCTCTTGGGCGTCACTTCCACGAATTCGTCTTCCTCGACGTATTCTATGGCCTGCTCCAGGCTCATATTGCGGTGCGGGGTCAGGCAGATGGACGCGTCGGCGGTGGAAGAACGCATGTTGGATTGCTGCTTTTCCTTGCAGGGGTTCACGACCAGGTCGTTGGAGCGGCAATGCTCGCCCACGATCTGTCCGGAGTAAATATCCTGACCGGGGCCGACGCACATTATGCCGTGGTCCTGCAGGCTGTTAAGCGCATAGCCGCTTGAGAGGCCGGCGTCTTTGGCGATGAAGACTCCGTTGCGCTTGGGCCTGTTAAAGTTGCCCTCGGGCAGGAAGCCGTGGAAGCTGTGGTGCATCAGGCCCGAGCCCTTGGTGAAGGTCATGAACTCCGACTTGAAGCCGATGAGCGCCTTGGAGGAAATGACGTATTCGAAACGGACGCGGCCGTCCTCTCCGATCACCATGCTCTTGAGCTGCGCGCCGCGCGCGCCAAGGCCGTTCATGACCGCGCCCTGGAATTCCGGGGGCGAATCCAGCAGGAGCAGTTCTACGGGCTCTACAGTGATCCCGTTTTCCTGGTGCGTTATGACCACCATCTTGGAGACGCAGAGCTCGTAGCCTTCGCGCCGCATGGTCTCGATAAGGACGGAGAGGTGCAGTTCGCCGCGGCCGGAAACCTTGAAGCCGCTCTCGCCCGGGATCTCCACGACTTTCAGCCCCACATTGATCTGCTGCTCTTTGAGCAGCCGGTCGCGCAGCTGCGTGGCGGTAACGAACTTGCCTTCGCGGCCGGAGAAAGGCCCGTCGTTGGCGTAGAATTCCATGGCGAGGGTAGGCTGTTCTATCTCCAGGCCGGGAAGCAGGCCGGGGTTTTCCACGTCGGAGACGGTGTCGCCGACCTCGATACCCTCAAGGCCGGCGATAGCTATGATGTCGCCGGAGCGGGCTTCCTTGATAACGATGCGCTCGAAGTTCTTATAGCCCATGAGCTGCATGACCTTGCGGGTCCTGGCCGGAACGGCCGCGCTGGCGATGGAAACCTGCTGGCCCGAGGCGATCTTGCCCTGCACTATGCGGCCGACGGCTATGCGGCCGGTATAGGAGCTGTAGTCCAGCATGGTCACCAGCAGCCTGAGCGGCTGGTCGTCCAGGTCCAGGGGACCGGGCACGTGCTTTATGACGGTCTCGAAAAGGTGGGACAGGTCCGGCCTTTTATCGTTGAAGTCGGGCGAGGCCCAGCCGTCGCGGCCGACAGCGTAAACCACCGGGAAGTCCAACTGGGCGTCGGTAGCGCCAAGTTCCATGAACAGGGCGAAGACCTTGTCCAGGGCGGCGTGGGGATCGCAGTTAAGGCGGTCGACCTTGTTGATGACCACGATAGGGCGAAGTCCGAGCGCCAGGGATTTTTTGAGGACGAAGCGGGTCTGGGGCATGGGGCCGTCGAGGGCGTCGACGAGGAGCAGGACGCCGTCCACCATGCGGAGTACGCGTTCGACTTCGCTGCCGAAGTCGGCGTGGCCCGGGGTGTCGACTATATGGATGGTGGTGTCTTTATAGCGGACGGAGGTGTTCTTGGAGAGGATGGTGATGCCCCGCTCTTTTTCGAGGGGGTTGGAGTCCATGATGCAGATGGCCTCTTCGCCGGTCTTGTCGTGGTAGGCGCCGGTCTGCTTGAGCATGGCGTCGACGAGCGTGGTTTTGCCGTGGTCGACGTGGGCGATGATGGCGATATTGCGTAGGTCGGTGCGGCGCTTGGCTGTGTCTTGTTGCATGTGTATGGGGTTCTCCTTGGAAAGCTGCTGTGTCATATGTCCTTTAACTGCACCGGGATACTGCACCGCGAGATGTAAAGTCGGGGTCCTGTCAGGGGCATTGCCCCCCGAACCCTGGAAGATGGGAACCGTTGCGCGGTTCCCCCCCTGCCGCCCCTCCGAAGAAATTACTGGCTGGCGGCGGTTTCGCCGGCTTCTTCGAGGGCTTTCAGTTCGGCCGTGTTGGCGGTTATCTTGGCCTCGAGGGCGGTTATTTTGTCGCCCAGTTCTTTTACCTGCTTGTAATCGGAGTGGATCTCGGGCGCGGACATCTTGGCGGCGAGGGTTTCCACGGTTTTGCGGGTGTAGGCTATGTCTTTTTTCAGGGTCTCGGCGCGGCGGCTCTTTTTGCGGGCCTCTGCTTCCTGGCGCTTTTTCTCTTCGTAATCGGCGTTGTCGGCTTTGGGGGCTTCTTTGGCGGCCTCTTTCTTTTTGGCGCCGGCGTTCTCGGCCTGGATCTGGTCCTGGCGGTAGCGGAAGTAGTCGTAGTTGCCGGGGTAGACGGTGGTCTTGCCGTGCTCGATGTGCACGACCGAGTCGGCGAGGGCGTTGATGAAATAGATGTCGTGGCTGATGAAGCAGAGGGTGCCTTCGAACTCTTTGAGGGCGGCGACCAGCGCGTCGACGCTGGCCATGTCGAGGTGGGTGGTGGGCTCGTCCATCAGGATGACGTTGGGCGGGTCCATCAGCAG
>CAZUQT010000034.1:0-21234 GCA_964622585.1 uncultured Elusimicrobiaceae bacterium
GTAGTTTGGCGTCAATTTTGTGATATCTGGCGTAAATTTCCCCGGACAGGTGTGTATTTTTGCTGTTTTCTGCGTTCCCGGGTGGGCAATTCTGCTGTGCCTTTTCCATGTTTTATTTTCTGCGCAGCTTCAGCCAGGTTTTCTCGTCTGCCGCGGCTTTGGAGCTCTTCCCCGCCCTGCGGTAGGCGATGGAGCGTCCCCTGTAGGCCATAGTATGCTTCGGCGCCAGTTCTATGGCTTTTGAATAATCCGCTATGGCCCTGACATAGTCGCCCTTATTATTGTAGGCTTGCGCGCGGCTGTAGTAGGCGTCGGCTTTTTGGGGTTCAAGTTCTATAGCTTTATCCAGGTCTTTTATCCCCTCTTCTATGTCGCCTTTGTACAACTTGGTGAGCCCGCGCGAATAATATGCCGACACGAAGGCCGGATCCACCGCTATCGCCTTGGAAAAGTCGGCGATCGCCTTGTCGTATTGCTTGAGATCCTTCGCGTAAGTGATGCCCCGGTTGAAATATCTTGTAGCGTCCTGCGGTTCAAGTCCTATCGCCGTGGAAAAATCTTTGAGCGCAGCATCGTGTTTTCCCATATCCGCGTAACAGCCACCCCGGTTGTTGTACGCCATGGCCAGTTTAGGATTGAAGGCTATGGCGCGGGAATAGTCCATTAACGCTTTGCTATGTTCCCCTTTGCGGGAATAGGCGACGCCGCGGCTGAAATAGGGCCCGTCGTCCCCGGGCCGCATGGCGATGGCGTTGGAGTAGTCTTTTATCGCCTTGTCGTGCTCGCCGGTGTCCGTAAGGGAGGTGGCGCGGTCCATCAACGCGTCAAAATGCCGGGGATAGAGTTCTAGCGCTTTTGAATAATCCTTGATAGCCTTGGCGTGCAGGCCCTTGTGCGTATAGGCGCTGCCGCGTCCGTAGTACGCTTCGAAGTCCCGCTGGTCCAGCGCGACCACCCTGGAATAATCCGCTATGGCCTTGTCGTATTCCCCCTTCCGGGCGTAGGTCTGCCCCCGGTACATGTATGCTTGCGTGGCTTTCGGATCGATCTCTATTGTCTTTGAGTAATCGTTTATAGCCTTGTCGTAATCCCCTTTGTTGCCGTAGGCGCTGGCGCGGCCGAACAATGCCTGCACATGCTTTGGGTTTATCTCCAGTACTTTGGTGAAAGACTCTATCGCCTTATCGTAATCTCCCTGGTTATAGGCGGAAGTCCCGCGCTCGTAATCGGCCGCTGTGGCTGATAATTGCGCCTGGGGCGCCCTTGCGGCCGGCCCGGCAGCGGGGGCGGGCGGAGGAAAAAGCAAGGCGCAGATAACTGCGATAGTTCGGTATGTATGCATATTCATATGCAGGCTATTTCAAATGCAGCTTGTAATCTCCGGCTTCGTCAACGTCGGGGCCTATGAGCGAGGCTTTGCCTTTTGCGTTCAGAATGTATATGCCCTCGCCGGTGCCGAGGAAAAGCCGGTCGCCGGCCCGGTGGATAGCGGTAATTCCGGCGGGGATGTCTAATATGCTCACCTCGCCGGTCGCGGGTGACAGGGCCGCCAGGCCTCCGGAACTTACAGAGCCTTCGCCGATATGCTGCAGTCCCATCCAGACCGTCTTTTCTTCGGCCAACAGGGCGGAGCAGGACCACTTAGCCGTCTGGGAGGAGTAGAGAACCTCAAACACTTTGGCCTTCGTGTCGAAGAAACCGGCGGCTCCTACGCCGCATTGACCTTCACCTCCATAAAAATTCTTGCAGAACCAGATGCGGTCGCCCAGTTTCTGGAAAGGTCCCAGTTTGTCGTTGATGCCGCAACCATGCTCCGCTCTGTCCGGGCGGTAGCGTTTGAGGATATCGTTGTTCGGTATTGGCATCGGGTAAAAATTACAGGAATTCCCCCTAATATCATAAATCCCAGTCACGGCTTTGTAGCCCGCGGCTGAGTTCCAAACAAAAAATCTGCGCAGTGGGGTTTTGGAGATGTTTATGAGGCGGTCGGAAATGGCATGCCGCTCAAGAACGCCCGTGTAAGACTTGTGCAACCAGGCATACTTGCCGGGGTTCTCTGTTTCGCAGCGGCCTTCATATCCTACCAGCGCTGCGTCGCCCTGCACATAGCGCTCTTTGTCGCATTTCTCGTATACAGAGAAGTCCTTCATGAACTCGTCGGTGGAGAAGGCGGAGCAAGGGTCCTTTTGCGGCCGGAAATAACGCGGGTCCGGGCCTGGGAGGCGCGTCCAGGTCTTACCGTCGAATGAGTAGGTCTCCGACGGCGTATACATGCGCAGCACGTCGCTCTCGATTTTCGAAAAGGTAATTGGGAAGAGCTTCTGTCCGCCGATATGCCTGATTATCTCCCAGTCTCCGGGTGCCGGCTTATCGTTTTTCAGCCCCAGCCGGACTACTACCCCGTTCTCTCCCTGCTGCCCTGTGAAATATAAACTGTTTTTAAAACGAGTAATTGAATTTATCCTGACAGGCTTATAGCTCTGTGAAGTCGCGGGAGCGGTGGAAAGCTCGTCGAAGAAATACTTCCGCCTGGCAAGTTCCCCGCCGGAATCCACGTCTTCATGCACTATGGTGACATAGCCGGGGCCGGCCGTTTTAATGTCAGGCATGGCATTGCGGGGATCGATGGAAGTTACAGCCGCAATTTCCCTGATAAGCTTTCCGGACGGCGGGGCCACCAGGAAAAGCCCGAATGGCCCGCTCCACCACGGGAAACCGCCGGTGCCGACCAGTACTACGGCGCGGTCCGCCGATATCCGGCGCGTGGCTATTAAAGCGAACTTATCCAGTTTTGGATCTTCATTTTTCAGGGCGGCGGGGATGCCATAGAGGTTAGTGGTGGAAATGTCCGTCACATAACCGGGGTCCCACCAGGCGCCGGCTGGCGGAACGCTGCTGATCAAAAACAGGACGAAGAATATTCTCTTTGTGATACAGGACATTATTTAGCAGCCGCCGCAGGTGATATAGAACGCGCCGCAAGAACTGCCTTTCGTTCTAAGTTTCGGGAGGATGTATTTAAGGTGCTCCTCGTATTCTTTCCCGCCCGGCAGGGAGAGCAGTTGCGTGAAATATTTTATAGCGTTAAGCCGGTGTTTCTCGGTAGTTCTCTCCAGTTCTACGCAGTAGGCGTGGGTGCAGAGATCCGTGTATTTGAATGGCGACAGCCCCACCGTGTAAGCCGTCTCATTCGCTTTTCCCAGCAGGAACAGGACGCGCGGCAGGAACGGCGAGTCAGGATGCGCGGCCAGGAATTCCTCCCCTTTTTTCATGACCACCTGCATATCGTCGTCGGAGCCGGTAGTCGGAAAGCCCGACTCCATTTCTGTCATGAAGGCGTATTGGCCCCAGTAGGTGCCCGGGTAAGCCTCATAAGCCGGGAACAAAGTGTTGCCCTCGGCGGCGTAGCTTTCCCCCATGTACTGGAGTTTGCAGATTATGCCGTTTTCTTTAAGAAGTTCCAGCTCCGGTGGAGGCGAAGGTTCTTCCCCATCCTTCCTGTGGGCCCAGAAAGAGAAGTTTAACTGCGTAACCATAGCGTCCACTAGATATTTGGCTAACACTATGAACGGCGCCCCGTCGATACCCTCCGGTGTGGCCAGGCAGGCGGCCCTGGCGGCTAGGAGCTTTTCCACCGGGACTGTCTTGTTCATTGTTGGCCCGCCCAGCAGCATAGGTTTTATTTCATTCCAGTCCCCGCCCAGCACTTTTTTTGCGCCGTTCTTCTCAAGATCCTCTACCAGGCCGGGGATGATCTCCTGCATTTTTGTGAACTTCTTCACGGAGGGAGGCCGGATGGAGTATTTGCCGGTATCTTTGTGCTCCAGTTTTATCCTTAGCACAGTGCCCATGCCGTGCGGCTCGTAATACCACAAACCCGACAAGTCGCCTTTGGCGATCTCCATTACGCCGCTCCAGTTGCGGCCGCCGGGGCTGGAGAGGTGCTTCTCGGTGGGTTTCGGGTCGAAGCCGGAGTTTTTCAGCAGTTCCATGACTTCGGCCTGCTCGACTACCTTGAATATCTTCAGGTCTCCGGACAGAATAAGTTCTTTGGTATCGGTCAGGGACGGGACCGTGTAGGAGTACAGGTTTATTTCCATGCCTGGCCCTTTACGCCGGAAGCTTTTGGAATACGCCGGCGGGTCGCAGTAGTCGGGCGGATAGGCCAGAACCCGCCAGTTGGTCTTCTCGCTTAGCGTTTCGCCGGGCTCGGCCCCGAAGGGCGCGGTTAAAAGCGTACGTATCACTTCAAGCGGCGATTCCTCTTCCGTGAGCTCGAACGGTTCCCTGGATTCCACCGCTTCCTGCTGTGAGAAGCCTTGCGCGTACTGCCCCATCTCTTTCGCGGCGATGCCTTTGCCGCCGGTTGCCTGAGGCACCGCGGAGACGGAGTCGACGGCCGCTTCCGCCCTGGGGGCAGCTTTCTGCGGCCTGTATTGCGTAAAAATCGCCACGGCGGCAAGTAATGTAAGGCCGCCTATTTTGACAAGGTTGATTTTATTCATTCCCCTGATTCCCCAGTGTCTTACTAGATATTACTATTTGGCTTTTTGGATGGAAAGGGTTTATTGTGTTGGGCAGTTGTGCGTGCAGGCTTCCCTTCTCCCCACAGGGCTACATAACAGTAACAGAAAAGCCCGCCAGGACGAGTGAACAGCGCGCCGGGGCGGTTTTTTAATCGGGCGGGTGCGGTTACAGAATAGGGAGTGGAATCACGTCACTTAAGCGGTTCTGTAACCGCCGCCTTCCAGGAGCGCAGGATGTAGAACGCTATGGCCGTTACGCCGAGAGCGCCTGTGAGGAGGGCGAGCGGCGCCTGCCAGGGGTGGGCGGTCAGGATCGCGGCTATGGCGAAGAATTGGACCACTGTGGCGGCTTTACCGGTGAGCGAGGCCCGGAATTCGGGGCGCAGGCGGACCCGGACGGCCGGAACCAGCTTCCAGGTCAGGGTCACCAGGGTCTGGATTATCTCGCGGGCCACCAGGAGCAGAATAAGGTAGACGGGCGGCCGGCGCGTTGCTATCACGGCGCCGATGACCGAGAAGGCGAAGAGTTTGTCGCAGACCGGGTCCAGCCACATCCCGAAGGCCGGCGCCGAGTCCTCGCTCCGGCCTTCGCGCCTGAGCGCGCGCCTTTCAAGCCAGCCGTCCAATACGTCGGTGGTCCCGGCCGCCACCATAAGCGAAATGACGTAGGCCGCGCTGGCGGGCCGTACCCAGACCAGCGCGGCCAGGGGCACGCGCGAAAGAGTCAGCAGGTTCGGCACCGTTAAAAACGGCTCAGCTCTGGACATAGTTCTATCGCTTAAAATATATTCAGGAGAAAATAGCTTACCGCGCCCCCGATGTGAGAATTCTACATCTTTCAGGCGGCGGCCGCTATCCCGGGCCGGGCTTTAGGCCGGATAGCGTGTTTGTCCAGGTACTTGGCGGTGTCGGAGGCGACCTGCTCTCCGGGGCGGGGGCAAAAGGAAGAGCCCACGAATCCCGTTTATAAGGGCCGCAGGCTCAAGGATATTCTAGCACAAATATTTTAACTGTCAAGACCTAAAATTAATCCAGCCGGCTATTTCTCCGGATCCTTCTCATGAAGCTCGGACCAGCGGGTGAAGAGGTCCTCCACTTTGGCCAGGGCAGCGTCCAGCTTTTTCTGGCGCGCCGCGAGCTCGCCGGAGTCGGTGGCTATCGCGGGGTCCTCTAAAGACTGCCTTACCCTGTCGGCCTGTTTCTCGGCGGTCTGCATTTCGGATTCAAGCTTGCGTATCGCGGCTTTAAATTCCCGGCTTTCCTTGGCCGAAGGGCCTTGCGTCTCTTTGGCCGCCGGTTCCACCGCTGCCGCCATTTCCTTCTGCTGCCCGGCGACCCAGTTCTCCCATTGCGAGAGATCCGCGAAAAACTCGGTGTTGCCGCGGCCGTCCAGCGCGAGCAGGCGGCGGCTTACGCGCTCGAGGAGGTAGCGGTCGTGCGTGACCAGGACCAGCGCGCCGGGGAATTCCTGCATGCTGTTCTCAAGAACCTCAAGCGACTGCAGGTCCAGGTCATTGGTAGGCTCGTCCAGCAGCAGCACGTCGGCGGGCTGCAGCATGAAGCCGGCGATCAGCACCCGGGCCTGCTCGCCGCCGGAAAGGGTCCGCAGCGGCATGGACATCTGCTCCTGGCGGAAGAGGAAGCGCGAAGCCCATTTGTTGACGTGGATATTGGAGCCTTTATAGGTTACGAATTCGCCGTTGCCGCAGAGCGCGCGCTTAAGAGTGAGGTCCAGGTTCAGCTGCGCGCGGTGCTGGTCGAAGGCGGCTACGCGCAGCCCGTCGGCCCGCTTAAGCGTGCCGGAATCCGGAGCTAATTGCCCCGCAAGCATTTTAAGGAGCGTAGTCTTGCCGCTGCCGTTGCCGCCAAGGAGGCCCAGCTTCTCGCCCGGGCCGAGCGTCAGGTCCAGCGGGCCGAAGAGCTTGCGGCCGCCCAGGCTTTTCTCTATCTTCACGGCGTGGATAAGGCGGTTCGCCTGTCTGTCGCCCGCGGTAAAGTCGATGCTTACGGCGCGGCCCTGGGCGTTATGGTACTCCAGCTCCGAAAGGTCTTTTATCAGTTCCCCCGCCCTCTCTATGTGGGCCTTCTGCTTCGTCATGCGGGCCCTGGCGCCCCTGCGGAGCCAGGCTATCTCCGTGTGCACGATATTGCGCAGAGATCCTTCAAGCGAAGCCTGCGCGTCGAAGAAAGCTTCGCGGTTCTCCAGGAACTTGCTGTAATTGCCGGCGCTGCTGAAGTGGCCCTCGGGGTAGCGCTTGTTAAGCTCTATCACGCGGTTGGTGACGCGCTCGAGGAAGGCGCGGTCGTGCGTGACGACGAGGAAGGAAAATTTAAGTTCCGTGATAAAGCGCTCCAGCCAAAGCACGCCTTCCATATCGAGGTGGTTGGTGGGCTCGTCGAGGAGCAGCAGGTCCGGCTCGCGCACCGACTGCGCCAGTATGGCCAGGCGCTTTCGCCAGCCGCCGGAAAGGACATTGACCTGCTGCGCCGGGTCGCCGAAACCGGCGGCGGCGATCCCGTCGTCGGCGCGCCTTTCGGCCTCATGCGCTTCCAGGCCCAGGCCGTCCAGGGCCCTGATGATCTCGTCGCGGACGGTCCAGCCCTGCGGAGCTTCTTCGAAGCGGTCCTGCTGGGCCAGGTAGCCGAGCCGGAGGCCGCGCCGGGGCGTAAGCTCCCCCGAGTCGGGTGTTTCCTGGCCGGCCAGTATTTTAAGAAGGGTGGATTTGCCGGCCCCGTTGGGGCCGATCAGCCCGGTGCGCTCCCCGTCGGAAAGGCCGAAAGACAGGCCCTCGAAGAGAGGGCGGGCACCGAAACTTTTCGAGATGCTCTGACAGCTTATAAGTATGGCCATTGGTGTAGTAGTTCTTTAGCGGCTTCCGCCGCGCTTGTGCTTCATAACGTCTTTCTGCATTTTGGAGAAACGCTTGTCGCCGGCTTTGCGCTTCAGTCTTTCCGCTATGTCCATTTTAGCTTTGAGCCGGGAAGCTTCCTCGCGCATCTTGAGGTAATTTTTAAAGTGCGCCTGGTCCAGCTCGCCTGACTCCAGGGCTTCCCGCACGGCGCAGGACGCTTCGTTAGTATGGGAACAGTTGCCGAAGCGGCACCTGGCGGCAAGTTCCAGGATGTCCTCGAAAGTCCTGTCCACCGTCCTTTCGCCGGCCCAGAGCTCCAGCCCGCGCATGCCCGGGGTGTCTATAAGAAGCGCCCCGCTGCCCGGCAGCACGAACATCCGGCGCCCGGTGGTAGTGTGGCGGCCCTTCGAATCGTCCTCGCGCACGGCGGCGGTCAGCTGTTCGGCGCGGCCCAGCAAATTGTTCAGGATGGTGGACTTGCCGGCCCCCGAGGACCCGGCGAAAACTATGGTCCGGCCCGGGCCCAGCAGTCCGGCCAGGGCCTCGTAGCCTTTCCGGTTCAGGGAGTCCAGCGTCAGGGTTTTCGCTCCGAAGCCCAGCGAGTCTATTTCTTTTATCTTGGCGGCGGCGTCCTGGACCAGGTCCGCCTTGTTAAGGAGCACTACGGCCGCGGCGCCGCCGGCGCAGGCCGCGGCCAGGTAGCGCTCGGCGCGGCGCAAATTGTAATCCGCGTCCAGGCCTATCACTATGAAGACGGTGTCGATATTGGCGGCGATGACCTGCTCGTCCTCCCCGCCGGGGTCTTTGCGCGAAAGGCGGGTGCGCCGCGGCAGCAGGGCCTGGATGGTCTGGCGCCGGGCCGCCGGATCGAAAGCGAGGGCTACCCAGTCCCCCACCGCCGGGAAATCGGCCTTGGAACCGGCGGCTTTGCGGAAATTTCCGGAAACCTCGGCGGTGAATTCTCCGCGCGCGCAGACCAGGTCGCAGGCCATGCGGTGCTCGGCGATAACCCTTGCCGGGATCAGGCCGCGGAGTGCGAAGGGCTCGAAGCCCGCCTGCAGGTCCGGAGTCCAGCCGAGCTCCTCGATAGCCGGGACTTTGCGCGGCGCGGTCATCGGGCGGGCCTGTTGGCTTCGGTGTATTTAACTATCTGGTTCATCATGCGCACGGTTTCGGCGGGGTATTTGCCGACGGCGCTTTCTCCCGACAGCATGACGTAATCCGTGCCGTCGAGCACGGCGTTGGCCACGTCGGAGACCTCGGCGCGGGTGGGGACGGGATTGGCCGTCATGGTCTCTAGCATCTGCGTGGCGGTGATGACGGGTTTCTTCAGGCGGTTGCAGAGCTTTATTATCCGCTTCTGCAGTATAGGGACTTCCCAGAGCGGGAACATCACGCCCATGTCTCCCCGGGCTACCATTATCCCGTCCGCGGCTTCAGCTATTTCTTCCAGGTTCTTTATGGCCTCGCGGGCCTCTATTTTCGCGATTATTCTGCAGGAGGGCAGGCGAGGCTTGACCAGCCGGGCCACCGCCAGCACGTCGGCCTTTGAGCGGACGAAGGACTGGGCGATAAAGTCCAGCTTCTGCGCGACGCCGAATTCTATGTCTTTTCTGTCCTCGGCGGAGAGCAGCGGGAAATCAAGGAGGGCCATGGGGATGTTCACGCCTTTGCGCTCTTTCAGCAGTCCCCCCGCCGCAACCTCGCAGGAAAGAGAGCCGCGCCCGATGGCCTTCACTTCAAGCGCGATGTTCCCGTCGTCGATGTAGATGAAGTGGCCTTTCTTTATTACTTTCAGCGAGCCGCGGTAGTCGAACGGTATCTCCCCCGCGCCGCCGGCGGTGTCCGACTGAACAAGGTTCACGCGCTGCATTCTTTTAAGCTCCACTGGGCTTTTAAGGCGGCCGATGCGTATGCGGTTGCCCTTCAGGTCCTGCAGTATCAGGACGTGCCTGCGCAGCTTTCTGTTGAGTTCCCGGACCAGGGCGACCCGGGCGGCATGCTCTTCCGTGGTCCCGTGCGAGAAGTTGAGGCGCACCGCATCCAGGCCGGCCAGGTACAGCCTGCGCAGCAGCGCGGGGCTCGAGCTCGCGGGCCCGAGCGTGGCGAGTATTTTAGTCTTCGGGCTGCGTGGTGTTTTCAGCATTCGCGGTTGTCTTTTGACGAGGGAAGGTCTTGCCGGAAGACCTGCATAGCATTGTACAAAAACAGGAGAAAAACGGGTATAAATAAACAACCGTCTTTAACTGGGGCCCGACTGGAGCTCCACTAAAAAGACGGCTGTCAGCTGCCTGTAAACTTTTAGCTGACTTTGCAGCGGCGGCGCTTCGAGATCAGGTATTCGCCATTGCTCTTGTGCATCCTGGCCACCAGCTGGTGGGTGCCCGGCTGGAGATTGCTCCAGTCGAACCACCAGTAGCCGACGGCGTTCCGGCAGGGCTGCCACGGCTGGTCGTTGACGGAAATGTCGACCCCGGTGCAGTCGCTGGCGCCTATGCGCACCGAATACTGCCGGGAGGTGATGGTCTCCAGGTTCTTCGGGTGGTCCACTACGACGTACTCGTTGGTGTCGACGAGCTTCGTCTTGGTGGCGGTGGTCGTGGTTTTGGCGTTCTTCTTTACGGTTAACTTAAGCATTGTGCTCTCCTCCGCTTCCGGGGCAGCCGGGCTTTCCCCGGGCTTGCCTATCCTGGCTATGCGCTCGCTTAAATAGGCGAGCGATTTGTCCAGGGGGTGTTTCAGGTGCAGCCTTAAAACGCGCCTGTTCTTTGCGTCCAGGGCTTCAAAATCGCCCATGGCTTGCGCCGTTTCAAGCTGCCAGAAAGTATATTTCTCCCCCGGTATCACTATATCTTTTTTTGCCTGGTTGGTCAAGATGATGAAGAAGGCATTGTCGGGTCCGCCTTTGTGGAGCTGGCCGGAGGAATGGAGGTAGCGCGGCCCGTAGGCCAGCGTGCAGGCCGACGAAGTGTAGCGGGTGAGGCTTTCCCGCAGTTTGATAAGCTCCGCTTCCACCTTCGGGCTGTTGGGCAGGTAGGCCAGCAGCCCTATGTACTCTTTTTCCCCCAGCGCCGAGAAAACCGACCAGAACACGTCGTCGTAGCTGGCGATGGTCTTATCCGCATTCTTCAGCGCGCGCGAAGCGTAAACGGCCACGCGTTCGGCCGAGAAGTCAGGCTTGGGCGCGGCTCTTTTCCCCTTCTCGGCGTACTTGGCCAGGACCTGCATAGTGAGCAGCTTGGCTTCCTGGACATTGGGCTGGTCGAAGGGATTTATTTTCATCAGGGCGCCGGCCGCGGCCGTGGCGGCCTCCCAGCGGAAGAATTCCGCGCCAAGGTCGTAAGGGTCCTTTACGGTTATTGTATAGACCGGGTGCCCGGCTTTTTTCAGGGCGGCCAGGCCGGCCTCCTCGACGGCGCCGGTGAAGCCTTCCAGTTTGACGCGGACGAAGAAGCGGTCCGCCTGGTACTTGTCGGGCTCCATCAGCGGCTCGAGGCAGACCGGGATTATACCCTTGCCCTCTTTGCCGGTGCTCTCTGCCACCAGCTGCTCCACCCAGAGGCCGAAGTATTTCAGCTTCTCCGGGAGTATCAGCGTAAGCTTGTCGCGGCCCTGCAGGGCCAGTGAGCCCATAAGGGCGCCGAGCAGCGCCCCGGGGTTCTTTTCGATCGCCGGCTCCTTGCACAGGTCGGCCGCGCTTATCGCGCGCTCAAGGAGCTTCCTGATGTCGGCGCCGCAGAGGGCCGCCGGAACCATTCCGAAGCAGGACAGCGCCGAGAAGCGCCCGCCGATATCGGAAGGGTTGATGAAGACCTTGCGGAATTTCTTTTCCGCGGCGAGCTTTTCCAGCCCGGTGCCGGAGTCGGTGACGGCCATGAAGTTGTTCCCTGGGTTCTTGATCCCGGCTTTTTTCACCAGGCTCCAGAAATACTTGAAATGGCTGGACGGCTCTATGGTCCCGCCGGACTTGCTGGCGAAGATGAAGAGCGTGCGCTTGAGGTCTATCTGCCCGGCCACGGACTCTATCCAGGCGGGGTCGGTAGTGTCCAGGACGAGCAGGCGCGGGAATTTGGGGTTCTGGAAAACGCCGCGGATGACTTCAGGGGCCAGGCTCGAGCCGCCCATCCCGAGCAGGACGGCGTGGGTGAAGCCGGCCGCGCGTATTTCCTCCGCGAAATCCTCGATCTCGTTCACCCTCGCCAGCATTTTATAGGGGATGTCCACCCAGCCGAGAGCTCCGGAGATCTGCTTTTTGGCGGCCTCGTCCTTCTTCCAGAGCTCCGGGTCTTTTTTCCAGAGGCGGCCTGCGAAATTCATCGCGGCCAGTTCTTTTACGGCGGCTGAGGCGTCTATTCCGGCAAGTTCTTCCTGCATATTTTCCTCCGGCACTGCGGCTATTTCTTTCTGGATGCGGGCCAGCAGCCCGTCGTGCGAGCGCGCGAATTTCTCGATCCCGTCCTTCTCCAGGTCCTCGAGTATCGCGCCGAAATCAAGACCGAGTTCTTTCAGCTCCGCGAAATATGCCTCGGCGGCGGCGAAGCGGGCCGCGAGCTGGCCGGCATTGATCCTGCCGCCGGAGAAGTAGGCTTCGAGCGCCTCCTCGGGGGCGGTGTTCACGGAGCCGTCTAGAGCGAGCTCCTCCATGTAAAGGGACGGGCGGTAGGCCGGGTCCTTGACGCTGGTGGACGCCCAGAGTATCCGCTGCGGGGGTATGCCGGAGGCCCTGAAGCCCGGGCAGTAAAAAAGGTCGCGGTAAAGCCTGTAGGCCAGCAGGGAGTTCTCGACGGCCGCGCGGCCGGCCAGCTTCCGCGCGGGGCCGGGCGGCAGGGCCTTAAGCAGCTTGTCCACGGCGGTGTCTATGCGGCTTACGAAGAAGCTCGCCACGGAGGCGATCCCTTCCACGGGCAGCGAATGCTTCAGCCTCCAGGACATGGCGTGGGTGTAGGCCTGGGTAACCGCGCTGTAGCGGTTGACGGTAAAGATAAGGGTGAAGTTGACGCTGACGCCTTTTTTCAGCAGGTTCTCGCCGGCCAGCAGGCCCTGCTTCGTGGCCGGAACTTTTATCATCAGGTTCCTGCGCCCTATCCGTTCGGCCAGGCGCAGCCCCTCGGATTCCGTGCGGGCCGCGTCGAAAGCCAGCTTCGGGGATACTTCCATGCTTACGAAACCGTCCAGCCCGCCGGAGGCGTCGTAGACGGGGCGCAGCAGGTCGGCGGCGCGCTGGATGTCCTCTACGGCGAGGACCTCGAAGATCTCTTCGGCGGAGGCGCCGCCGGCGGCCAGCTTTTTTATCGGCGCCGCGTAATATTCCCCCGCCAGGGCTTTTTCGAAAATAGAGGGGTTGGAGGTAAGGCCGGTCACCGCCCTCTCCCTTACCAGCCTGGAGAGGCCGCCGGAGAACAGGAGCTGGCGGCTGAGGTTGTCCAGCCAGAGGCTCTGGCCGGTCTTCCTTATCTCCTCCCGGGTCAGCATCAAAATCCTTTTTCCAGCTCGTCTATCTTTTTGAGGCGGCGCATGTGGCGCTCTTCGCCGGAAAATTTTGCGGCGGCGAAAGCGGCGGCGATCTCGAAGGCCAGGGCCTCTCCTATTATCCGCGCCCCGAGGCAGAGCACGTTCATATCGTCGTGCTCCACGCCCTGGTGGGCGGAGTAAGTGTCGTGGCAGAGGCCGGCGCGGATGCCTTCCAACTTATTGGCGGCGATGCAGGCGCCCACGCCGGAGCCGCAGACTATTATGGCCTTTTCCGCGCGGCCGGCCAGGACTTCCCTGGAGGCCTTGGCCGCGAAATCCGGGTAGTCCACCGGTTTCTCCGCGGAGTCGGTGCCCAGATCGGAGACTTCATAGCCGGCCTTTTTAAGGAAAGGGATAAGAGCCGCTTTTAAAGGGAATCCTGCGTGGTCGCTCGCGATAGCTATTTTCATATTGTTTTAAAGCCTCTCTATTTCGGTTTTCAGCGCCCAGCCTTTTATGCCTTCCTTCTGGAGGCCGATCTCGTAGTAGGCTTCGTCGCCCGTGTCGAGTATCCTGACGAGGCGCCCTTCCGGGGCGGAGGCGTAGGTCTTGAACTTTTCCCCCGGCCCGCTGAGCATCCGCGTCCCCCCGGCCTTTACCACTACGCCGGAGGAACTGAAAGGCGAGGACTGCCTGGCGCCGAGCCAGACCGCGGTGAAAACGAGGAGCCCGGCCGCCGCGAGCGAAACGCGGCCGGCGGCTATGCCGCCCCTGCCGCCGTCGAGCAGGAAGGCCGCCGCGCCGGCCAGGCAGGCCAGCCAGAAAAGAAGTATGGCCGAGGCTTTGAGCTCCGTTTCCGAAACCAGGTAGTAGACATAGTGCAGCGCCGCGGGCGCGCCTTCCGGCACCAGGGACTGCCCGGTCTGGCGCAGCGCGAAGTCGAGGTTGGCCCGGATGTCCTGCGAGCGCGGGTCCAGCATGAAAGCCCTGGCGTAATTGAACACGGCGGGGCCGATGCGGTTCAGCCGGAAGAGGGTATTGCCCGCATTGTACCAGGCCCATTGGTTGGCGGGTTCCTTGGCTATTATCTGCTTATAGCCCTCCAGGGCCTCTTCGTACTGGCCGTTCCTGTACAGGTCGTTGAATTCCGCCAGCTCGCCGCGGTCGTAAGCTCCCGCGGCCGCCGGCAGGGCTAAGAGTAAAGCCAGGAAAATTTTCTTCATCTCAGTTCTTTCTCCAGCAGTTCCAGCAGAAGCGAATATTTCTTGGCCAGGTCGGACGCCCCTTCCGAGCCCGCCGCCTCCGGGGAGAAATGGCGCAGCTCGAGGGCGGCCCAGAGCTCGCAGATCTCGTCGAGGGAGCGCTCGGTGGCCGACGGGAAGCGGCTCTTTACCAGCCCCGCCGCTTTCCTGATGGTGAGCGCGCTCACTTTCACTCCGCACTTGTCGGAGAGGTAGTTCATAAAGGAATCGTAAAGCACCGAGACGGCCTCGTTGGCCTTGCCGGCCTTTATCAGGGCCTCGGCTTCGTCTATGTCGCGGGAGGCTTCGCTGCGGGCCTTGCGGAACCTGAAGAGGAGCGGGTTGGCCAGCTTGAAGCGGTTCATCCTGGCCAGCCAGAAGCAGAGGAGCAGCAGCACGACCGGGACCGAGTGCGTCCAGTAAGGCAGGGCCAGCACCGAGGCGGCGAGGAAGGGCAGCAGGTCAGAGCCGGGTTTTTCGCTGACGTAGCGGATGTCGGAGCCGGAGGCCGTGACCGGCGCGCCGCCGCTGCCGGTATTGAAATTGACGCTTTTGGCGGCCTGGCCGCCCTTTTCCACTACCAGGGTGACGGGGTTGGTCTGTAGCTCGCGGTAGGAGCCGGAGCGCGGCTCGAAGAAAGAGAACTTTATCGGCGGGACGGTCTTCCTGCCCTCGTTGCGGGGGACCAGGATATAGGTGAATGTTTTCTTTCCGCTGATCAGGTCCCCCTCCTTTTTTACGTCGAGGGAGCTCATGGTGTCGAAGACCTTGAAGTCCGGCAGGTCGGGGAATTTAGGGGCGGAGACGGCCTTCAGGTTGCCGCTGCCGTTGATGGTTATGGAAAAATTAACCGCCTCTCCGGCGCGGGCTTCGGGACGGTCGGTCACCGCGGCGATGGTATAATTCCCCACGGCGCCGCTGAAGTCGGGCGGGGCGCCGGCGGGCAGCGGCTTTATGTCGATCGACAGGGGCTCGGTGGAAAACTCCCTGCTCTGCCCCTGCTGCCCGCTTATGGCCATGAACTTCTGGAAGAAGTTCGGGTCGAACGGGTCTATAGCCTCCTCGGAGGGGACCTGGGCGATGACGGTGGCGGACCTTATCTCGGCGGGGCCGGGGTTAAGGGCGAAGAGGGCGGCCTTGATCTCGCTGTAGGCGTAGCGCACGCCGTTGATGTCCGTTTCGCCGTTGCGGACCGGCGGCAGGTCCTCCGAGATCAGGTTCTTGAAAGCCGGCGGCACGTACTGCGGGTTCGAGCTGAGCGGGACCGAAGTGTAGAATTTTATGCTGATATTTATCTGCTCTCCGGGGTAAGCCGTTTTTTTATCGGTCTCGGCCTTGAGGAAGATCTGCTCGCCCCTGCCGGCCGCTTTGCTCTGGGCCTGCCGCTGCTGCCTGGAGGGCTGCTGCGGGCGCTGTTGGGCCGCGGAGGGCTGCCTGGCCTTGGTCACCGTGACCTGCATCTCGTTGGTCGCCGCGTTCTCCTTGCCGTTGGAGACCGTGATGGAAGGAATGGTCTGCAGGCCAAGGAAGCGGGGCGAGAGGATGTAGGTGAAAGAGACCGAGGTGGTGATCTTCCCGTTGATGATGGAGATGCTCTGGCTGCGCCCGGAGGAATAGACGTTGAAGCTCTGCATGTTCGGGAGCTTCGGCTCCGGCACGCTGGCCGAGTCCCCGGAGACGGTGACGGTAAGATAGAGGTTCCCGCTGATCTCCACCGAGTCGCGGTCCGTAGAGGCCGTCACGGAAAGCAGGGCTGACGCCCGGGCGGCGAGCAGCAGCGCCAGGGCGCAGG
The DNA here is from genome assembly GCA_964622585.1 of uncultured Elusimicrobiaceae bacterium. Taxonomy (GTDB): domain Bacteria; phylum Elusimicrobiota; class Elusimicrobia; order Elusimicrobiales; family UBA9959; genus UBA9959. The sequence goes on from CAZUQT010000034.1 coordinate 15,863, forward strand.
CGGTAAAAGCGGCGGCGAATTTATTCACCAGTCCTCCAGCCGGTCCTGCGGCGGCGGCTTGCCCTTCTGCATGGCGGCCTGCTTCATGGCTTCGGGATCCCTGGCCGCGGCTTTTTCTTTTTCTTTCATCATCTCGAGTATCTGGCGGCTCCGCTCTTTGGCTTCCGCCTTTTTCTTTTCCTGCTCTTTCTGCTTTTCTTTCTCCTGGTTCTCTTTATCCCCGCCGGACTTGTCCTCTTTCTTGTCCTGGTCGCCCTGCTTCTTTTTATCCTGGTCTTTCTTGTCGTCCTTCTTTTTGTCGTCGGGGTTGGGGCAGGAGTTCTTCTTCTGCTGCTCCAGGGCCTTCTGGAGGTTGAACTTCGCGTTCTCGTCCTTCGGGTCGAAAGAGAGGGCTTTGCGGTAGCCGGCTATGGCCCCGGCCACGTCCCCGCTTTTGAAAAGCGCGTTGCCGCGGTTGTAATGCGCCCTGGCGGCCACTTTCGGCGAAGCCGCCGCCTGGTCGAAGAATTCCCCCGCCTTGGCGTAATCTTCCTGGCGGTAATAGGCGTCGCCGATATTGAAATTAAGGCGCTTGTCCGCCGGGGCTTTCTGCATTGCGCGGGAATAATATTCCACCGCGGCCTGCCAATCCTTCTTTTTATAGGCGGAGCCGCCTTTGCGGGCGTCGGCGCCCGGTCCGGCGGCCTGCAGGGTAGAGGCGGCGGCCAGCAGCAGGAGCGCGGCCGCGCCGCGTTTAAACCGGGGCAGCCTGGCCGAGAGCTTTTTAAAGTCCGGCGGCGTAAACCTGAACCCTTTCTCCATCACCATCAATTCTATCAAAAGCAGGAGCAGCGCCATAGCCAGCGGCCACTGGTAGCGGTTCTTGAAATTGGAGCGGCCTTTGCCCTGGCTCTTTTCCAGGTCCAGGGCGCCCACGGCCGAGCGCACGGCCTCTGCGGCCGAATCCGGGTCCGTGTAGCGCAGGTAGGCCGCCCCGGTCCGGCTGGCTATTTTCATCAGCGCGGCCTCGTCCATCCTGCTAACCACGGTCTTGCCTGACTTGTCCTTCTTGTACTCCAGGGTATTGCCGATGGAGTCCGTCATGGGGACGAGGTCCCCGTCGGGGCTGCCTATGCCGATGGTGAAGATCTTCAGGTTCTGTTCTTTGGCCGCTTTGAGGGAGGTGTCCAGCGCGGAGGAATGGTCCTCGCCGTCCGTTATCAGGACCATTACCTTCTGGCCCCCGTAGCGCGAGAGCATGCCGAGCACTGTTTCCACGGCCTCGGAAAAATCCGTGCCCTGCGAGGGGAGCATGCCGGGTTTGAGGCCCGAGGCGAAATAGCTGATGGCGTCCTGGTCGGTGGTGAGCGGGCACTGGATATAGGCCTCGCCGGCGAAAGCGACCACGCCTATGCGGTAGTCGGCGAATTTCTGCGCTATGGCCCCGAGCAGGAGGCGGGCGTTGGAAAGCCTGTCCGGCTTCAGGTCCCGGGCGCCCATGGAAAGAGAGGTGTCCACCGCTATCACCACGTTGCCTTTCAGGTCGGTGACCGGGGAAAGCTCCACGCCCCACTGCGGTCCCGCGGCGGCCAGCGCCAGCAGGCCGAGGGCGGTAAAATAAAGCAGGCCGCGCAGGCGCCTGCGGGCCGCCTCCGGCCCGGAGCCGAGCTTGTCGAAAGCGGGGCCCAGCAGGCCGCGCGCCGCTTCGAGCCGGCGCTCCTCCGCCCTGAAGCGGAAGAATACCAGCGCGGCGAAAGCCGCGGTCAGCCAGGCGAGGGTCAGGGGATATCTGAAAAGTTCCATTACGGCACCGTCCTGAAATAGGTGCGCTCGAGGACGAACAGCAGCGCCAGCAGGGCCAGGGCCGGCGCGAGGAAATACAGGTAGAGGTCCGCGTAATTGGTGTAGGTCTTCGCCTCGAATTTGGTTTTTTCCAGGGAGTCGATCTTGCCGTAGATCTTTTCCAGGTCCTGGGCGCTCTTGGCGCGGTAGAATTCGCCGCTGGTGAGGCCGGCTATCTCGCGCAGCGTCGGTTCGTCCAGGTCCTCGTCGATATAGATCACGGGCTGCGTCGGGTCCCCCGTAGAGATCTGAGCCCTGCCTTTTCCCGCCGTGCCGATGGTATAGATCTTTATGTCGTAGGCGGCGGCGGTCTTTGCCGCCAGTGAGAGGTCCGTCACCAGCCCCACGTTGGAGCGCCCGTCGGTCAGCAGCACGATGACTTTGCTTTTGGCCTTGCTCTCTTTCAGGTGGTTGACAGCGGTAACTATGGCGTCGCCTATCGCCGTGCCGTCGGCCCTGGTCATGTTCAGGTAGGCGGCTTCCAGCATCTCGAGCACCGACTGGTAATCCAGCGTGAGCGGGCAGGTGAGCAGGGCCGTCCCGCCGAAAACGGTGACGCCGATGCGGTCGTTCTTCCGCTTTCTGACGAAATCCGCGGCGGCTTTCTTGGCGGCCTCCAGGCGGTTCGGGGAAAAATCCTCGGCGGCCATGCTGTAGGACGTGTCCAGCACCAGCATTATATCTATGCCCTCCGCGGGCGGAACTTCCCCGCGGCTGGCCTTCTGCGGGCGGGCCAGCGCGAAAATAAGCAGCGTTACCGCCAGGACCCTGCCCCAGAAAGGAACTATGGCGAACAGGCGCGTCCGCGCCGTCCTGAGCGCCGGGAGCGCCGCGGGCATCCCGGCGGAATTAAGGCGCCTGGCCGATTGGGACCGCGCGATGCCGGCCAGGACCCCGAGCAGGGGCATAAGCAGGAGGATCCAAGGATGCTTGAAGAGGTTCACGGCTTGCCCCCTCCCTGCTTCTGCGCGGCCGCGGCGGCGGCGGCCGCCGCCAGCGCGCGCGCGTTCTCCGCCGCGCGGTTGAATTCCATCAGCAGTTCTTCAAGCGCGCGGGAGTCGTCCGCGGCGTCGGCGGGCTTGAGGCGGGCGAATTTTACCAGGTCCGACTTCTGAAGCAGCTCCCTGGCCCTGAGCGCGGTCTTGATATCCGCCCCTGTTTTTTTAAGCTCGCGGCCCAATACCGGGGTGGTCATCTGGGCGGCGTCTATCGAGAACTCCTCGGCCAGGTAGAAGCGGAGCACGGAGGTAAGGCCGGTATAGAATTCTTTCAGCCTGCCGGCGGCGGCCAGCGGGGATTTCTCAAGGCCGTCCAGGCGGTCGCGGGCCCGCTGGTAGGGCGACCGGGAGTCCAGCCAGGCGAGGCCCGGGGCTCCCGCCGCAGCCCGCCCGCGGCGGCGGTAGAAATAAATCGCCGCGGCCGCGGCCAGCGCGAGCGCAAGCAGCCAGAGCCAGGGGATGTAGCGGAAGGGCGGGTAGATGTCGCGGATGCCCTCCCCCTCTTTGGTTTTGAAGAGAGGAAGAACCTCGACGGTAAAGGAGGAGCTTTTTACCTCCGCGTCCGGCGGGGCGTCGGCGCCGGCGAGGCGCCAGGAGAGGGCCGGGAAAGTGCTTATCCCGAGGGCGAAGGCTTTCGCCTCCACCTCGAAGGTCTCGGTCTTGCGGCCGTCCTTTTTTGTTTCGCCGGTCCTGGTAAAGGAGACCAGTTCGAACCCGGAGCCTTCGGGGGCGGAGGTATCCGGTTTAAGGAGATAGTTTTCCGGCAGGGAAGCCTCGACCTTGAACTTGAAAGAGTCCGCCAGCTTTATTTTGCCCGCCGGCGGAGTTACGGTCAGCGACACGGCTTCCTGCGCCGCGGCGGGCGCGGAGGCCAGGAAGGCTGCAAGCAGCAGGATGGTCGTTCGCCTCATAGGAGCTTGAAGTTCTTTTTGCGCTGGCGGAAGAATTTAACCACGGGGCCGTGCACGGGCAGGGCCGGGTCCACGTCTATCCAGTCCGAGCCGGTCGAGCGCAGGACCGCCTCCATGGCCGCCCGGCGGCCCGCGGCCGCGGCCGCGTAAGCCGCCCGGTAGCCGGGGCTCGAGAGGTCGGCCGTAAAGTGTTCCCCTCCCTCGAGCTGCTCGGTGACCAGCAGCGCGCGCGCCTCCGGCAGGGCGCGCTCGAAGCGGTCCGTTATCACCACGGGTATCAGGTCGTGGCGGCGGGCGGTCAGGCGCGCCTCCCGGGTATAGTCCGGCGCGTTGAAGTCGGAGATCAGGATTATGATGCCGCGCCGTTTCATCACCCTGTTCGCCATTTTGAGCGCCATGGCGATGTCGGTGCCGCGGCTTTTGGGCGCGTAGGCGAGCAGCTCGCGGATGATGCGCAGGCTGTGGTTCTTGCCTTTCCTGGGCGGGATATAGAGCTCAGTCTTGTCGCTGAAGAGCAGCAGGCCGCTCTTGTCGCTGTTCTTGAGCGCCGAGAAAGCGAACATGGCCGCCAGCTCGGCGGCGGCTTCGCTCTTGGGCTTTGCCGAGGAGCCGAAGGACTGCGAGGCGGAGATGTCGCAGAGGATCATCAGCGTAAGTTCGCGCTCCTCGATGAACTGCTTCACGAAAGGCTTGGAGTTGCGGGCGGTCACGTTCCAGTCGATGGAGCGGACGTCGTCGCCGGGCACGTATTCCCGCACTTCCGAGAATTCGACGCCGCGGCCCTTGAACACGCTCTGGTACTGGCCGGCGAAGGTCTCGCTGACCAGGCGCCCGGTCTTGATCTCGATCTGCCGGACCTTCTTGAGGATTTCAGCTGTGTTCATAATAAACCGACCGCCCGCGGCGGGCTGGCTAACGGTTACGGAACTTCGACGGCTTCGAAGATGCTCTTGATTATGTCCTCGGAACCGATGTTTTCGGCCTCGGCCTCGTAGGTGAGGAGCACGCGGTGGCGCATCACGTCGAAGCCCACGGCCTTGATGTCTTCGGGCGTAACGTAGCCCCGGCCGTTTATGAACGCGTAGGCCTTGGCGGCCTGTATCATGAAGATGGTGGCGCGCGGGCTGGCGCCGTAGTTTATCCAGGGCTTGATCTTCTCGAGGCCGTGCTTCTCCGGCTCGCGGGTGGCTATCACGAGGTCCAGGACGTAATTCTTGATCTTGTCGTCGACGTAGATCAGGTCCGCGGTCTGGCGCGCCTTCAGCACCTGCTCGATGCTTACCGCTTTGCCGGCGGCCGGCAAAGTCTGGCGGGCCATCAGCTCCAGGACGCGGGCTTCTTCCGTCTTGGTGGGATAGGTGATGTTTATCTTCAGCATGAAGCGGTCCACCTGCGCTTCGGGCAGCGGGTAGGTTCCTTCCTGCTCGATCGGGTTCTGGGTGGCCAGCACCATGAAAAGGTCAGGCAGCTTGTAGGTGGAATCGGAGATGGTGACCTGGCGCTCCTGCATGCCTTCCAGCAGCCCGCCCTGCACCTTGGCCGGGGCGCGGTTGATCCCGTCGGCGAGCAGGATATTGGCGAAGATTGGAACTTTGCGCACCGAGAATGGTCCGTCCTTAGGGTTGAAGGGCCGCGGTGCGGG
>CAZUQT010000035.1:0-20809 GCA_964622585.1 uncultured Elusimicrobiaceae bacterium
CCCGTTAAGCGAGTATTTCCCCCCGCTCGGCTCGTCCAGCAGGCCTATGATGTTGAGCAGCGTGGATTTTCCGCAGCCGGAGGGGCCGGTAACGGCAACGAACTCTCCAGGCTTAATATGGAATGAAATGCCGCGGAGCGCCGGCCAGCCGGAGTGCCCGCCTTCATAGACCTTGGTAAGTTCCGAACACTTTATGCTCACTTTAAGCTCTCCGGGGCCGCCGTAAAAAGTTTATCGCCCGGCTTAACGGCGCCGGCCAGCTCGACTTCGGCCTCCGACCTGAGGCCGGGGAACACCTCCAGCTTCTCGTACTCGTAGCCTGACTTCTGCCGGTAGACATAGTGGTTCAGGCCTTCCTGGAAAAGGGTCTCTATGGGGGCCTTAAGCACGTTCTTCTTCGCCTGCATATTGGCTGTGACGACGGCGCTCATGCCCACGCGCATCTTCTGGCTGGGCTTGTCGATGTTTATCACGACGCGGAAAACCTTGGTGCCGGTGCCGCCCCAGTTATTGGACTTGCTTTCGGCCATCGGGGCGACCACGTCTATCTTCCCCGAGAACTTCTCGCCGGGAATGGAAGTGAAAGTGATGAAGACCGGCATCCCCAGCTTGAGCTTGAAGATATCTATCTCGCTCACCTGCAGGTTCACCGCCAGGGTTTTCATGTCCACCACGCGGGAGACGCAGGAGCCGGAGCCGTCCACGCGTTTGCCCTCGCGGACCTCCTCCTCGCTGCCGCCGCGCCAGCCGCTGCTTATGCAGCGGGTGAGCAGGCCGGAGCGGGGCGCCACTATCGGGACAGGCACGTACTGGGTGGAGTCTATGCGTTCGCCGCCCTTGAACATCATTATCTTCTCGCTCTTCTCGACGTACTGCCCTTCCTTCTTCAGGATCTCGACGATAAAGCCCTTGCTGGGCGGGAAGATATCCACCGCGTCGCGCGAGACCAGCTCGCCGGATTCCTGCATGTCCAGCTTGAGGTCGCCTTTGCTCACTTCCCTGATAAAATCGGAGAGGTCCTCGCGGATAAGCATTTTTTTATAGCGCGTATAGCCGGCGAAGCTGGCGGCGCTTACGAGCACCAGTATTATAAGCCATAAAACGGGTTTAACTATTTTTTTCATAAAGGTCTCCGTCCGCGCTATTCCCAGATCTTCTCTCCGAGCAGAACTTTGTAGTTGGCCAGCGCCAGGTCGAGGTCGTTCGCGGCCGTGATCTGGCCGTTGCTGGAATCAAGCAGCTTCGTCTGCGAGCTGTCCAGCTGCAGGAAAGACGCGCCGCCCATGGAATATTCCGAAAGCAAATTGTCTATGGTCTCGCTCTGCGCCTTCACCTGGAACTCCAGCAGCTGGCGGGATTTCACCTGCAGCTCGATATCTTTCTGCGCCGAGAGCACGCTGGTTTTAAGCGCGCGCACGGAATTTTCCAGCTCCAGCTCCGCGGAGCTGAGCGCGGCTTCCAGGCTTTTCACTTCCAGGTAATTCTGCGCGCCGAGGAAGCCGAAAGGCAGGTTTAAAGACGCCCCGAGGCTGTAAGCCGGGTTGCCGGGGCCCGAGCCGCCCGGGGTTCCGAGCAGGCCCAGCGCGGTTTTCCGCCAGGCCGCGTCCACCCGGAAGCGGGGATATTTGGAGAGGACGCCCGAACGGTTTGAAAGCCTCGTTTTTTCCAGCGAGAGCCGCTGCTGGCGCATCCCCAGGTTATTTTCAAGCGCTTTCGCCACGTCCTCTTTAGGGAGCGGCAGTTTTATCTCCGCCGACTGCGTGCTGATCTCCACCGCCTGCTGGGCCTCGGGCTCGGCGTTGATAAGTTCGTTGAAGGCCATCAGGGCTTTGCGCTCGGCGGTCTCCGCCTGCGCCAGGGAGAGCTCGCTGGCCAGCTTGTCGCCCTCGCTCTGCGTCACCTCGATATGGCTCCTGGTCCCGGACTGGAACTGTTCGTTGGTGTCCTTGTACTGGCGCTCGCGGGAAGCCAGGTTCATCTTGGCGGTGCCTATGCGGCGCTGCGCGGAATACAGCGCGTAAAACCGGCCGAGCGCCTTCACGGCCTCGTTCTGCTTCACGATAAGGAAGGCCAGGCGCGAGGACTCGAAGTCCTGCTTCGCGACTTTCACCTTGTGCAAAGGGCTGGAGGCGGAATCGTAGAGGTTCCAGGAAGCCGACAGGCTGGAAGAGACCTCGTCCCGTTTGAAGCGCAGGTTCCTGTCCAGGTTGTCGTAAAAGGTGTCCGACAGGTTCAGAGTGAAAGAAGGGAGAGCGGCGTCCAGCACCGCGGCCTTATAGGAATTCTCCGCCTGTTTGAAGGTCTGCTCCGCCTGGCGCATGGTCGGGGAGGCGTCGAGGACGGTTTTTATATAGGATTTCGGACTGAAGGGCTCGGCCGAAACCGCGCAGGCCGGGACCGCTAAAAAAAGAAAAACCGCGTAGAATTTCATCATAGTTGCACCGTAGAGAGCCGCCGACCCGGCCTACTTCCTTTTCTTGTTTACCCGGGTAACGGGAACGTCGTATTCTTCAAGCGCTCCGCGGATAGTGGTCATCAGCAGGGCGCACTCCGGGCATTCGAGGCCGGCTTTAATGGTATAGCCCAGGTAAGTCTCGGCTTCTTTGTAGCGTTTCAGCTCGAAGCAGACCAGGCCGAGATGCTTTGAAGTGGCCGCAAGGACCGGCCTGGGGGCGCGGACGGTAAGGCCGGCCTTAAGGGAGTCATAAGCCCTGGCGAAATCGTTGAGGCCCTCGTAGGCGGAAGCCTGGGTATTATAGTACGGATGGCTCTTCGCGCCCTCGAAGGCTCCGGCGGTCTCCAGCAGGTTAAGCGCCTCCTGGAATTTTTTCTCCGCCATATAAGTCTCGGCCAGCGAAATATAGATCTCCGGCGCCCTGCTGCCGTTCTGTACCGCCAGCTCCAGGTATTTCCTCGTTTCGGCGGAGCTGCCTTTCCTGCTCTGCACCTTTATAAGCGACTCGTACACGGCGAGAAGCTGCGCCGGCTTGAGCTGCGCCGCGACATTGATGGCCAGCAGTTCGTTAAGGTCGGACAGGACTTCGTCCCACTTCCCCTCTTTTTCGAGGAGCTGCGCCCTCCTCAGGAGGTACGGCCCCTTAAAACCCGAGGTATGCTTGCCGATGAGGAAAGTGCAGGCCTCTACGGCCTGCGGCCCGCTTCCCTGCAGGCAGTCCTTTTTTTTCGCGTCCAGGTAAAAATTAAAAGCGATAAAAGCCGCCCCCGACAAGGCGAAAACAAGGAAGACCCATTTGGTATATTTTTTCATCTTCGGTCCGGGTTATTTTCCAGCGCGGGCGTATAGGCAGTCGGCCTCGGTGTTGCGTCCTTCCCGGTCAAAGAGGGCGGCCAGCTTTTCCAGCCCTTCCCTGTCCACAGATAGATTATACAAAAAAATCGAGTAGCCCGCCGTAAAAACCGGCCTCCGGGCCTTCAGCCACGAGAAGGTTTCCTTATCCGGGTAATAGGTGCCCTGCAAATTGGTAGCCGAGACCGCCAGGAGGACTTCTTTCATGCCGCAGACTTGCGCGCCGGTCCCCTTCAGCTCCACATTCGAATAAACCCCTAGCGGGACATAGTTTATGCCGTAGCTCTCCGGCCTGGCCACACCGAAATAGGAGAAAACTACCGGAGGATTCCCGGCGCTTTTTAAATAGTCCGCCACTCCTTTCACGCCCTGGCCCCAGTCAAGGTTGGAATCGACAAAAAGGTTGTAGCCGTTAGCCGGCCCCCCCGCGGGCTCGTTAAAATAAGCGAGGTAGTGCGGATGTACCCGGAGGACCGAAACAGCGTTGAGCGCAAGCGCTCCGGCCGCGATCCAGGCGCCTTTTTTCAGTTCAAGCAGGCGCGCCAGGGCCAGGCCGGCAAGCACGGCCAGGAAAGGCATCACCGGCATTATATGCCTGTAGCCTATCTGCACCTTGGCGGTAAGAGCGACCGCAAAAAAGATCGCCGGCGGCAGGAGAACCCATAGATAGTCTTTCCGGAAATTTTTCAGGACAAGCCAGACCCCTGCCAGGGCGCCAAGGAGGGCCAGGAGAGGGGTTTTTACCGCCAACGCGGCAGGGAAATACCACCAGACGCCTTTAAGCGTATGCCGGCCCATCACGAAGGAGGAGCGGCCGGTATCCAGGCGGCTGAGCGTAGCGGAAAGTCCCTTCCAGTAAAGCCCGAGGTCGAACTTGTAAACCAGGGCCACCACCAGCAGGCAGGCGGAGGCATAAAGGAAAAGATAAAACAGGAGTTTCGTGAATTTCAGGCGGGGCCAGAGCAGATTGTCGGCCAGCCAGAAAGCCGCCACCAGGGGCGGGACGATGAACATGCTGAACTTGGAGACGAGCGCCAGGCCGGAGACCGCCCCGGCGAGCGCCGCCCAATGCCAGAGCGCGCCCGTCATGACCGGCTCGCTTTTTTGTCCGCGCTTCCCCTCTTTCGCGACGGGCCTGGCCGAGGTAAAAAGCCAGCCGAGCGCGAAAGAGCCGAAGTAAAAAACCGCGGCGGCCGAGTCCGTGCTGATAAGCGCGTCGTTGGAGATAAAGACCGGCATGAAGCAGAAGACGGTAACGCTCAGCGCGGCGGCGGCCCGCGATCGCAGGCGCGAGACGAACAGCCAGATAAAACCGGCGAAGAGCGCGGTCCAGACAATAAAAGTGAAAATGCGGGCCGTATTCAGGAGCCGTTCCGGCGAAAGGAGGTTCTGGTAAAGGAAGAGGTCGCCGTAATGGTAAGGCATGAAATTGGCGAAATACGGGTGGCCGGTAAAAGTCTGCGGCTTCAGGGCGAGCAGCGGCAGGGCGGAGAGCATCTCGGAGAAAGGCGGGTGGTCCATGATATTCATCACGTAGCGCCCGGTGTAAAGGTAGGAGTAGCCGCTCGAGAGATGCACGGTCTCGTCGTAGGTGGCCGCCGCCGAGCGGATGAAAGAGAGACCCGCGAAAAGGTGGAAAGCCAGCGCCGCGGCGGCGACGATGACTGGGAACCGGTATTTCTCGCTCATATTGCACTTATATAATACAAAAATTAAGCCGCCGCCCCGGCAATAGGCGGGCGGATTTTTGGTAAAATATAAACATGAAAATACTGCTCGTCATAGTTTTCGTGGTATTCGCGGCCGCGGCCGCTTCCGCCTTTGATTTCGGCGGCCTTTTCACCGGCTGCGGAAAGCCCCCCGCCTTGAAAGACCTGGCTACGGCCGAAGTTCCCGCCGCGCCCGCTGCGGAGCCCAAGCCGGGAGACCGGGACTTCCCCCTGAACATCAAGCCCGCGCAGGTCCGCGATTACCTGGAGCAGCAGCGTCCCGTCTTCATAGACGTGCGCACCCCGGAAGAGCACGCCGCCGGCTATATAGAGAAGACGGACCTGGTCATAGACTTCAAAGCCCCGGATTTCAAAGACAAGCTCTCCAAGCTGGACAGGAACGCCAAATACCTGATCTACTGCCGCAGCGGCCACCGCAGCGGGCTGGCGCTCGCTATGATGAAGGACCTGGGTTTCACCGAGTACCACGATATAGAGGGCGGGATCAACGCCTGGATGGCGGCCGGCCTCCCCGTAGTAAAGTAAATTCGGCGCCTCGAATGAAAAAGCCCGCTGCCAAAGCGGGCTTTTTTCTGGAGCTCTGACATGCCGTTAGAATGGGCACTTTATACAAGCATCCTGATCAGCTGGCTGCTCTCGCTCGGCTTTCTATGGCTGTTTTTACGCCGGCGGCTCGAGGAGGGGTCCTCCCCGGCCGCGGCTTTCCTCCTCCCTTTGGCGATAGGCGCCCTTGCCCTGGCGGCAACCCTGCTGCTCCCGCCGCGCAGCGGCTACGATAATGAGCATGACCTCGCGCTTATCTGCGCCGGTCTCTTCCCGCCCGACCTGCGCCTCATCTTCTCCTTTAAAGAAGTGTCCCCGCTTTTTACGGACCTGGCTTCAAATCTTTTAAGCGGCTATTCCCTCGAAGCCCTTCTCTGGAAGAACAGGCTCCTGCAGGCGGCCTCCGTTCTCCTTTTCTTTTCGGGTTTGCGGCGGCTCGGGGCGGGCCTCGCGGTCTCTTTTTTTTCCTGCGTTTTTTTCGCTTTCAATTTTCTCGCCCTGCTCAATGCCGGGACCTTTTCCTCAGCTCCGGCCAACGTCTTTATCTGGTTCCTCTCCCTGCTTGCGCTCGCCGAGGCCTTCAAGGCCGAAGAGCTTAAGCCGAGGCACATGCTCTGGCTGGGCTGCTCCCTCGTCCTGACGGCTTTCGCCAGGTATGAATTCGTCCCTGTTAATCTACTATTCCTTTTCACTATGCTTGCCGGCCGCGAATATTCAGGGCGCAAAGAATGGCGGTCGCCGCCCAACCTCGGGCTCTTCGTATTTTTTACCGTTTTACTGGTTGTCTGGGGATTTAAATTGTACTTGATAGACACCTCGCCGCGCTCCCTTCTTGGCGGCGGCTTTACCCCGCTGGCCAACTTCCTGTACCAGCTTGGCGAGCGCGGCTTCGGGGCGATCGCGGGGCATGGGGAAGCGCTGGCAGCAAGCTTTACCGCTTTTTTCGGCCTGCTCGGCCTGGCTGGCGCCCTGCTGACCGGTGAACGCCGCCGGGCGGCGATCTTGTTCATGGTATCGCTCGCCGTCTGGGCGGCATATTTTTCCTCCATCTATAGGCCGGCGGACGAATACCCCCTTCACCTGATGAGGCACCAGTTATATTTTTTAATCCCTTTTGTTTTCATATTCGCTTCAGGCCTGGCGGGGATGGAGAAACTATGGGACACCCTGGGACTTGATAAATATATATTCCCGGCGCTTTGCGGAATTTTCATGTGCGCCTATGTCTTTCTAAACCTCAGGACCGCCATCGGCCTTAACCCGGAGCTGCGCAGCAATGACAGGGAGCTGGCTTTTCTGGCCGCGGCGAAGAAGGCCTGGCCTGAAGACGGGGAATTGATCCTGTACCCGTGCGGAGACCCTATGAGCTCCCTGCTGAAGGGTTACTTCCCGGTTTACGACGCGGTAAGCTCAGCGGCGGGAAGCGAACTTTACATTTACGCTCCCCTCAGGAACCAGGTCTTTTCCGGCACCGGAGGCGACCCTGAATATTGCGGGGCCGCGCCGGCGGCCAGGGACTACGCTCCATGGCTTGAGAGTTCTTTCCCCCACCGTTTTTACACAGGCTGGGCCGATATTGAAACAAGAAAAGCCGTTCCGGTAAAGATCGGTTTTTATGCGGCTGGAACTTCCGAAAGATCCCTTGAGCTGAACGCCGGAGCGTCCGATCTTCTTAAGAAAGGGCGGCCCCATGACGCGCAGCTTATGCTGCGGGAGACTCTCGATAAATATCCTTACTGCGGCCTTTGCCGGGCCGATCTCGCTTCGGCGCTGCTTCTTTCCGGGAAAAAGGATGAAGCGCGCGAAGAGCTGCTTAAAACCATAAGGTTCTTCCCCCCGCTCTCCGATAAGCGGTATATAAAAGCTTTTCTTCTCGCCTGCGACGGCAAAGATGAAGAAGCCGACGCTGAGCTGGGAAAGATAGCCGGCGGCGCGGGCGGCCCCCGATTTACCGAACTTGCAGCCACTTTAAGGAAGGGCCTCGCGGCTAAAAGCCGCGGAAAGAACTGATACCCGGGAAGATAAATAAGTTTGCCGCCGGTTTTCCGCCTGCCCATTTCACGCGCAAAAAAACCGGGCCCCTTTCGGGACCCGGCTTTTAATTTTACTAAGCCGCAGGTTAAACTATCAGTAGCAGGAACCCTGGTACGTGTTGACCTTGCGCGTATCGGAGGCCTGGCCCGCGTAGTTGGCAAGGCTCTTCTCGCCCTGCACGAACTTGGCGTTGATGTCCCTGGTGGTGGTCTCGTAGTAGAAGCGCACCTGCATATTGCCGGGGCGGTTGACCCAGACGGTGCTGCAGTTGGGGGCGTATACCGGGGGGTTGTTGAACTGGCCGGGATACTGGCCGGGGAACTGCCCGGGATAAGGCCGGTACTGCGGGTTGGGCACGGAGGGGACCTCGCCGGCTACGACATTAGAGTCGAGCTTGTTGATCTCCGCGGTAGCTTTTTCGGCGGCGGGATCGGCGCTCTTGGCGGAGCGGCAAACCGTCTGGGGATACTGGGTAGTGCAATATTCCCAAGCGGACTCTTCGGGGGTCCTGGTCACTTTGGTGATCAGGGTCCCGGTCATGTCGAAGTTCTGCCCGAGCTGCGCGGCGGTGAGGGTGAAATTCTCGCCGATATTGATGTTCTTGTCGAACTTCATTTTGATCACAGTGGCGGGATTGGCGTTGGAAACTTCCATCGTCATCAGTTTATCCTGGCCGGACTGGCCCATGATGATCTTGGTAGAGTACTGGCCCGGGTTCAGGACGGCGGTTCCGCCGGCCCTGGATAAGTCCACCTCTACGAGGCGGCCATTAGCGGGACCCCTTGACTGGGTGAAGGTCATCGGCTCGGTGACGCCCAGGGAACCGTTGAATTTTATCTCGTCGCAGCCGGCCAGGACGGCCATCATCGCCGCGATACCTACACTAGCGAATATTCTCTGTTTCATTAATTGTCTCCTAATTTTCCCCGCTATGATTGGTGCAAAACCATGATGTTCAGCTACAGCATCAAGTAAACAAAAGAATCCCTCCGGACCGATAGCGGCTTAGGGCCCAGAGAAAGCCTGTAAAAGGACCTAGACGAAATTAGGACCTTTGGGCAATCCGAAAGCCCGCCGCTTCAAACCAGGATCCGCCTTTTGATATGATTTACGCTATGAGCCTGAAACAATATTTCTCCGAGATGGAAACGGTGCGCGCGGAAGTTTCCGCTTCGCCTTTGATGAGCGACTCGCGTCCCACGCTGGGCGCCGGTCTTTCCGGTTTCCTGGCGCGGATCAAGTTCGGGGCGATGCTGATCCTGACCGAGAAGGAACTCATAACTTTCTCGCTGCTGCAGTGGATCTGCATAGCGGCCGGCTATTTTCTCTGGGTGCAGATGATAGGCTGGATCCCCGAGGAAGTATGGAAGACGGCGGAACACTCCAGAAAAGCTTCCCTGCCCGACCTGATCCTCTTCCTCTGGTCCTTCGTCTGCGTCGGCCTGGTCGCTTTCCCGCTCGGGATCCTGTCCGGCTGCATGGGCGCGGTGCACGTGCAGCACCGGCTGGGCAGGGAGTCTACCATAGCCGCCTGCCTTAAGATGGTGCTGCCGCGCGCCTGGCCGCTCTGGATCTTCCATTGGATAGACGGCTGGTGGACGGTGAACCGAATTTTGGACCGCCTGCCTAAGAAGAACGACAGGCGCACCCCGCTGGAAAAAGCGATGAGCGAGGCGCTGTATTACTCCTGGAAAGTGGCGACCATCGGAATTTTGCCGGGCCTGGTGACCGGCCGCGGGCTTATCGACGCGGGGAAACGCTCGGTGGACCTGGTGCGCGCGAAGACGGTGGACGTCATGATCCTGCGCAGCGGCTATTCCGCGCTTTGCTGGATAATAGGAATAGGCACTTATATAGGAACAATAGTCATGTTCATCAAATACCCCCAGCTGGCGGACTTCAAGGCGCCGGTGGAAAGCCAGATCTACAAATTCTATTTCTGGGCCGGCGTGCCTATCGTCATCTCCACCGGGGTGATCATGATGTTCCTGCGGCCCATCTACCTCATCTCAGCCTGCGACATCTACGCCGACTATGTGCGCGAGAGACAGGAGAATCTGGTCCTCCCCCCGCCGCCCAGGGGCATGGTGAATTCCGATACTTTCGCCTTCGTCGTAGCAGCGATACTGGCCTTCCTGGTCCTGGCGGCGCTGAAATACCGCGAGGAACTGGGGATAATGAGGATGCTGGGGAACTAACCCTTCGATCTGCCGCCCCCTGTCATACTCGTCAGCGAACAGGCTCACCCGCTCATTTCGAATGCCTGCCAGGCCCTTGACAAGTCAAGCCCTGTCCTTTATATTATATGTGTCAGGTAAGCGTCGGGCCGTCTTGCCGACCAGGCGGAGTGGTCATATGAAGAAACTAGTACAAATATCACTGTATCTTTCACTGGCCGCGGGTTTTGCCGTTTCGGACGCCCGCGCCGGAGACCAATGGTATTCCGCCTCCGCCGGCGGCAGTGTCCTTTCCTCACCGCCTCCAGCCGCCGTACCGGAGCCCGCGTCAAAGAATTTAAAATGTTCCGCTTGCTACGGAAGCCTCAAAGCGGCCTACTCGCCCGCCGGCGGGGAGCGCCTTAGCAGCTTAACCGCGCAGCTGGCGGCCAGCCAGGGCTACACCCCGCAGGAAGCCAGGAATTATTTCGAGGCCACGCGCAGTTTCCTCTCTTCCGCAAGCCTCGACCGGAGCGCGGAAGCTAAGCAGCTTGAAAAGAAGCGGCTTCTCGGGATCGTCAAGAGCGGAACCTACTATTACGGCAACGCCGTGCTGAACGTCGGGACCGGCGCTTGGGACTGCTTCACCCACGCCACCCGCCTGAAGGAATTCCTGGGCGAGCGGACCTCGCCGGCCGAGTACAAGTTCGAGGTCGTGAACGGCTGGAGCGATCCCAGGAAGTTCAGCGCCGGGAATGTCCTCTTCGCCAACCATTATGTCGTCCGGGCCGTAAGCCTGAAGACCGGGCACTCCTATATCTGCGACGGTTATTCCGGGGCGTCGGTAAAGGACGAGGCGGACGACAAACACATAGTGTTCGACGAGTTCGAGGAATGCGTATACAATAAGTATCTGACCGCGACCCTGGGCGAGGGTTTCGGCCGTGTTATCGCCCAGTGGACCCCGCTGCAGAAAGGTCTTCTGGCCGCGGACAGCAAAGCCGGCGCGGCCGCCTGCCTGTCCGGCGCGGAATACTGGGTTTTCAAGTGATGTTCTAAAAAAAGGGGCCGGCCCCCTATATCCCGCGCAAAACAAAAACCGCCTTCAGGCAAAAAAAACTTTTGCCGTCGGATATTAAGGTTCAAGCAGATACGGGGCCGGCTTAACCGCCGGCCCTCTTTTTTCGCATGGGTAAAAGGGCCTATATGAAAGCGGGTCTTAAAGCTTCCACATCCGGGCACTTAGCCTCCTGTAAAAACAGGAGCGCCCTGTTATACTTTAATTATGGAGCACATAACTAACGCCGTGGTAAAATTTTTAACGGCCTCCCTTTTTCTCGCTATAGTTCCGGCTAACGCCGCGGCCTTCAGCTTTGACGGCGGAACCTCGTCCTCCTTCACGGACAGCGTCAGCGCCCTTAAAGAGGACTCAAAGGGCCCCGCCGGCCCGCAAGTTTCCGCGGCGGCCCCGGCCTCCAACGAATTCAACCAGTTCCTGGAAGGGGTGTACGCGGCCTCCGACGATATCTGCAAAAGCGCCGAGATAAAACTCAATGCGGGAGGCAGCCTGCCCGGCGCCGCCGGCCTGAGCGGCGAATTTCACCGCTACCTGCGCAGGTTCCCCGACAGCAAACTGGCTTTGGTGGACGAGGTCAAGGTCAGGCTTTCAGCCGGCATAGGCAGCGATAGCCTGCAGCTGCCCGGCCAGGGCGGCCTTGCCGTCAGCATCACCGGCGTGATGGAGGGGATGTCGCAGGTGGTCCGCCCGCTGGAAAGCGACCGCTATTGCAAAGAACTGGGCGCTCTTGCCAGCCTATTCCAGGTGAAGACCGTCCTGCCACTCGGCGCGGGCCGCATAGCGGAGATGAAGAACGGCGAGATCTGGAAGCTGCCGCTGGTCCTGCGACTCGGTTTCGGAGTAAATACCGGCGGCGCCACGCAGAAAGAGTCTTTAGTCGTCTCCTTCTCGGCCGGCAAGACCAGCGAAAGCAAGCCGTCCGTAACGCTTTACCGCATGGACGACAACAGACTGCGTCTGCGCCTCCGCCTTGACCGCGTGGAGGCGCGCAGCTCCGGCGCTTCCGCGTCCGGCATGGTCATACCGATGTCCAATGTCGGACTGCTTAGTTCCGAGAACATGCTTTCAGGCCTGGTCAACCAGGCCTGGGCGTCGGAAATAAACAAGTATCTGGCCCTTCAGCTTTCCTACGGGCGCTCGGTCTTCTCCGGCAAGAAACTGCTCCTCGAGTTCATCCTGGATCCCCGGGATCCCGCCCAGATGGCGCGCCTGGAGAAATTTCTTGGCGGGGATTTCGGCATCCTGAAACGCTTCATCGAGATGGGCGTCAGTTTCAATAATTTCTCCGAAGCCGCCGGCGGCGCAGGCAACTTAGGCGTTCTGGAGGACATGTCCGGCCTGGCCGGACAATCCGTGGCCGCGGAACCCGGCTACGCCGGGAGCGATCTCTACAACGGGCAGGCCGTAAACCTGCATGTGCAGGTACCCGTCCTGCATACCCAGGATAACAGCTGGAGCTCCGCCTACCACGGCTACCAGTCGCTGGACAAAGAGGGAGAGACGCTGCACGTGCACCAGGAGTCGGCCGGCGCCGTCGGGAACATAATGAACCTGCCTTTTATCGGCGCCTTGTCGAAATTCAATTCCCAGAAAAGCGTTTATGTGGTCAATAAGGAAACGGCCGACGGCCGGGTCACCGGGCCGGTCATGATGTTCCAGCAGTACGAGGGTTTGACGCAGCAGAGCGACGGCTCGGCCCGCAAAATGATCGACAGGGTCAACGGCATACTCGCCTATTCGGGACTGAACGGCGGCGGACTATTGCCCGCCTCCGTCCTATTTCCGGCTCTCCCGGGAGACCCGGACTACGACGGCAGCTATCCCGGCCAGTCGGCGCCCTACAAGACCTATAAAACGGTCGTTATGAGCTTCAGGCTGATGATCAGCGAGCGCGGAGTGCAGAGCATCATTTTCGCCCCGGCCCAGGCCATTATGAAGGCTTATATGAACGTGATGCGCGAGACCGAGTCATATATAATCGACAAGGTCATGGACCTTTTCACGATAAACAAAGCCGGCGAGGTGGCTTACGACCGCGACGCCGTCCGCAGGCGCCTCGGCAATCCGAATCCCTACGAGGACGGCGTCACCAACCCGCTTGATATAGTGAGCACGCTGGCCCGCGCCGCTACGCAGGTCATCCGCGATATAGCCTCGGTAAAGGAAGCCGGGAACTTCAAGGAGCAGTCCGAAAAGCTCGCCAAGATAACCGCCGGCGACTCCGGGAGCGGGCTAAAGTACGAGGATTTCCTGAAAGTGGCGCTCCAGCTGGCGGCCCCTGGTGATATCTCCGCCGAAGTTTATCTGAGCACCGACAAAAATGTGAACGGCGACGCCGACGTTAACCAGACCTACCAGTACAACAACTCCAACAGCGGCCTCAACAACGCCATCACCGAAGTGGACCAGATGCGCGACCGCTTCGCGGAGCCCACGCTCCTGACCGATTGACCCCTCCGCAGTACGTAAGCGCTTTGTTCCTGAATTCACGGGATCCCGCCCCGCGTCCGGCCGCTACCTGAGTCAGTATGTAGCAAACAATCAGCCTTTTCCAGATTTTCCCTAAGGTCCCGCCCGCACTTACCCCTTTATGCTCAGGCGGCGACTCCGGTAAAGGGTCTATAATATAAGCGTGAAAATTATTTCTTTCCCTAACGCTCTGCTTTCCATCCTGTTTTTCATAGCTCCACAGGCACGCGCTTTTCAGCTCGAGACTCTCGCCGCAAAAAACCTGCCCGCGACGGAAGTTCCGGCGCCACCGGACCCGGGACGCCCCGCCTCCTCAAAAAAATGGACGGTGCTTATCTATGTGAGCGCCCGGAACAATCTGGGCCTTGAGGCGATAAAGGACGTTAACGAGATGGAAGCCGCCGGCTCCTCCGACAAAGTGAACGTGGTGGTCGAGATGGGCCGCATCAAATGCGATCCTCCCTTTAACCCTTTCGCCAGCGTCCAGGAGCCGCTGCCGCCGCAGGCCGACTGGACCGGCGTACGCCGCTTCCTGATCAAAAAAGATTCCGACCCGCTGACCATAACCTCCCCGGCGCTTGCTTATTATCCCGACGCGGACATGGGCGACTGGAAGCACTTGGCGGAATTCATCTCCTGGGGCAAAGCCAATTACCCTGCCGAGAAATACCTCCTGGTCGTGGGCGGCCACGGCAGCGGCTGGCGCGGCGTGAAGCCCCCGCCCGGCGCGCCCAAAGGGATCTCCTACGACGACGTTTCCGGAAACCATATTTCCCCCGCCGAGCTGGCCCAGGCGATCAAAGCCGGCGGCGGCGTAAATGTCTACGCCTCCGACGCCTGCCTGATGCAGACCATGGAAGTGATCTATGAACTTAAGGATTCCGCCGAATACATAGTGGGCTCGCAGGAAACCACGCCCGGGAGCGGGTATAATTACGAGGTTTTCCTCAAGGCCCTGGCCGCGGCGCCCGGAGACGCTTTCTCCGCCGCGCAATCGATAATGAAAGGCTTCTCGGAATTCTACGGGAGCGGGCCGCAGAAGCAGTCGGTCACCATGTCCATAGTGCGCCCGGCCTACGCGGCGGAAATGGCGGCGAAGATGGACATGTTCGCCCGCCTTGTGGCGGCTTCCCCCGCCGATATGAAGCTTTACCACGATAAAAAATTCGGCCTGCGCTCCTACGACGACGAGGACGCGCGCGACCTCTACCAGCTGATGAAGCTTTACTACGACAATACGCCCACCCCGGCGGTGAAAGAGGCGGCGCGGGAGATAATAGTTTTACTCTCCGAAAAGCTGGTGGCACGGAACGACGCGGTTGGCTACAAGTCCAAGGATTCGAACGGGCTTTCGGTTTACTTCCCTATCTTCTACATGAACTACAAAGCCAAGTACGAATACCTGTCTTTTTCCGCCGCCACCTACTGGGACGAAATGGTGAAAGCCGTCGTAGGATCAAAGAAATAACTTGGCGTTCATACCTGTTTAAAAAGGCGCTTTATGCCCGCCGCGGAATCTGCTATATTTTCATTTGAGGAATTTGCCAGTATTCTCTAAATGGAATATCTATGAAATTATCTGAATTCATCCACCCGGCCAGCCTGGCCGAGGCGCGAAAAGCTCTGCGCGAACTCGGGCCCAAGGGCATGCCGCTCGCCGGCGGAACCGCGCTCCATTTCATGCAGAGCAAGACCCCGGTCACCGCCGTTGACCTTACCGGTCTCGGTCTTTCCTTCATCCGCCGGAAAGGAGGCTTCTTCTCCATCGGCGCCGCCACCCCTCTCTCCGACATTCAGCGCTACAGAAGCCCCCGCTGGGCCATGCATGAGATCTGCCGGCGCATTTCAACCCACCAGATCCGCAACGTTTCCACTATCGGCGGCAATATCTGCCGCGTCTTCCCCTGGGCGGACCTGCCCGTGGTGCTGCTCGCGATGAACGCGCGCCTGGTCATCTACTCCGGCAAGGAAAGCGAGATGGGCGCCGACGAATTTTTCTCGTCCCAGCCCTCCAGGCTTTTCAGCGGAGGAAATCTGCTCACCGCCGTAAAGATCCCGGTCCTGAAAGCGCAGCACGGCTTCGGTTCCGTGAAGGCCTCCCGCAACGCGGCTGCTTTCTCCCTGGTCACCATCGCCGCCCTGCTGGAACTCGACGGCACTACGATCAAGTCCGCCCGCGTTGCAGCCGGGAGCGCGATCCCTTTCCCGAAGCGGCTGCCCGAGGTCGAGGCCGCGCTGGTAGGGCGCGAGGCCGTTACTGACGTTTTCAAGAAGGCCGCCGCGGCAGGCGGGACCGCCGCTAAATGGAACGTGCGCGAAGGGATGAGCGCGGACTATATGCGGCAGCTGGCCGAAGTCTCGCTGTTTGACGCCCTGGAAAGGGCCGCTGAATTTGCCCGCGGGAGGGTTAACTAATGACCAGGACAGCCCACACAGTTTCCTTTACCCTCAACGGGGAAAAGAAGAGCTTCGCCACCAGGCCCGACGAGAAGCTGCTTACCCTGCTGCGCCGTGAAGGCTACCGCGGAACCAAGTACGGCTGCGGCCAGGGCACCTGCGGCGCCTGCACCGTACTGGTGGACGGCAAAGCCACCTACGCCTGTCTTCTTTATTCAATGCAGGCCGAAGGCCGCAAGGTCCGCACCATCGAGAGCGCCGGAACCTTCGAGAAGCCCGGCGAGTTCCAGACGGAGCTCATCGCGGCCGGCGCCGTGCAGTGCGGTTACTGCATTCCCGGCATGGTCATGAGCGCCACCGCGCTGATGGAGAGCGAAAAGGATTTTAGCGACGAGATCGTCAAAGAATACATGGACGGCAACCTTTGCCGCTGTACCGGCTACGAGAAGATCTGGGTCGCGCTGCGCAGGGTGCTGGACCGCCGGGAGACCGCGCCGGTAAAGAAACCCGGAGCCGCTAAGAAAACCTCCGCTAAGGGGGCGAAGAAATGAATAGGCACGAAAAAGCAAGGAATTTCAAGCAGGTCAACCATTCCGTCACCAAGATCGACGCCCTCCAGCTCGCTCTGGGCAAGGATTCCTACGTCGCGGACTTCGTGCCCAACGACGCCCTCATCATCAAGATGCTCTGGAGCCCGCACGCTCACGCGCGCATCAAGAAGATGGACGTCTCCAAAGCCGAGAAGATGCCAGGCGTGAAAGCGGTCCTCTGGTACGGAAATGTGCCGCGCATCGTGCACTGCACAGCCGGGCAGGGCTTCCCCGAGCCGTCCCCTTACGACACTTTCATGTTCGACAGGAAAGTTCGCTTCGTAGGCGACCGCGTCGCCGCCGTGGCGGCCGAGACCGAGGAGCAGGCCCTCGCCGCCCTAGAGGTCATCAAGGTCGAGTACGAACTCCTCAAGCCCGTCTTTTCTATCGACGAGGCGATGGCCCCCGGCGCGCCGGTCATACACGACGAGCCCGAGGCTCACGTCCCGATCCCGATCCACTACGAGCCAAAGAAGAACCTCGTGGCCCAGGTCGGCTGCGAGGCCGGCAGCTTCGAGAAAGGAATGAAGGACGCGGACTTCACTTTCGACGAGACTTTCGAAACCCCCTACGCGCAGCACTGCCCCATCGAGCCCTATGTCTCGATGGCCCAGATCGCCTCTTCGGGGCGCATCGTCATCACCACTTCCACGCAGGTCCCCTTCCACTGCCGCCGCATCGTCGCCCAGACGCTCGGCATCCCGGTGCAGCGCATCCGCGTCATCAAGCCCCGCATTGGCGGCGGCTTCGGCTGCAAGCAGGAAATCCTGCTCGACGACGTCACCGCGATGTTCGCGCTGCGCACCGGCCGCTCCGTGCTCTGGCAGTTCACCCGCGAGGAGACCTTCCGCACCGGCCGCACCCGCCATCCCTTCCGCGTCCGCCTGCGCGCCGGCGTAAAGAAGGACGGAACCATCAGCGCTATCGGACTGGACTGCATCAACAATACCGGCGCCTACGGCGGGCACGGTCTCACCGTGGTCTCCTGCTCCGGCGGCAAGACCCTGCCGCTCTACCACTGCGACAATATCCACTTCGACGGCAAGTCCTATTACACCAACCTGCCCGTCGCCGGCGCTTACCGCGGCTTCGGCGCCACGCAGGCCTTCTTCGCCATAGAATCTGTCATGGACCAGATGGCCGAAGCTATCGGCATGGACCCCAAGGCTTTCCGCCAGCTGAATCACATCCGGCCCGGAGAAGGTTCCCCCATCTTCGCCGCGCTGGGCGAGGGCCGGGAAGGCACCCCGATGACCGTCGGCTCCAACGCCCTCGGGGAATGCATCGTGCAGGGCGCCGAGGCTATCGGCTGGGACAAGCGCGCGAACTGGCAGACCAAGACCGGCCGCTTCCGCCGCGGCGTCGGCATGGCCTGCCTGATGCAGGGCTCCTCCATCCCGGACATAGACATGGGCGCCGCCGCCATCAAGATCAACGAGGACGGCTCTTTCAACCTCACGGTCGGCGCCACCGACCTAGGCACCGGCTCCGATACCGTGCTGGCCCAGATCGCCGCCGAGGAACTGGAGACGACCACGGACAAGATGATCGTTTACTCCTCCGACACCGACCTGACGCCCTTCGACGTGGGCGCCTACGCCTCCTCTACCACCTATCTCTCCGGCGAAGCGGTCCGCAAGGCCGCCGCCGACGCCAAGCGGCAGATCCTGGCCACCGGCGCCGAGATGCTCGGCCTGCCGGTCGGGCAGGTGCATTGCGAAGACGCGATGGTGAAGAACGCCGACGGCAGCAAGAAAGTCAGTTACAGCGATATCGCAAACTACTCGCTGTACCAGAAGAACCAGTACCAGATCATCGGCACCGCTTCTCATATCACCAAAAAGTCGCCGCCGCCCTTCGCGGCTCACTTTGCCGAGATCGAAGTGGACACCTGGACCGGGTTCATCCGCGTGCTCAAATACGTCTCGACGATAGACTGCGGAACCGCCGTGAACCCGACGCTCTGCGAAGGCCAGACCGAGGGAGGCACCCTAAACGGGATCAGCTACGCCCTTACGGAGCAGTACCTCTTCCAGAACGGGCGGATGATGAACGCTTCCTTCGCCGACTACCACATCTACTCGATGCGCGACCGGCCGCCGCTGCAGACCATTTTGGTGCCCTCTTACGAGGATACCGGGCCCTTCGGCGCCAAGAGCGTTTCCGAGATCTGCATCAACGGGCCCGCGCCGGTCATCGGCAACGCCATCTACAACGCCACGGGAGCGCGCATAAACGAGTTCCCGTTCACCCCGGAGAAGGTCCTGGCGGCCATCCAGGCCTTAGAAAAGAAAAAGTAGGCCGGCCGCCAAAGAACCGCCGCCGCACTCACAGGTGCGGCGGCGGTTTTAATTCCGGGGACACAATACTTAATTCCCATGAACCCTCGGGCCCGGTTTTCCCCTATGCAGAGGCCTAATCAACTGCCGCTCCAGTCCAGCCACGAACTGTTCATTCCCGAGCGGCCTCCCCGTAGAGCTTGCCTTCCGGAATTTTTCAGCCTCTGCCTCGCTGAGCGGCTCCTCCAGATATCTTTTCCAATCCCCAATTATTCCATTTAATGGCGCTACCCTCACCAACCTGTCATCCACGCCGCACAAATGTGCCGCAGCGCTGCTCCAGGGGTAATCCCAGGCCTTCCCGGCAAGCCCTGCCCTTACGGGATTCAGTTCCACGTATCTTACAGCGGCGATAAGATGCGGTTCGTCCATGACGAACGAAGAGAACCTTCCTTGCCACAAGTAGCCTCGCCAGCCTTCCCTAAAGTTTATATACCGCGTATAGCGCCGGTGCGCCTCGCCTATAGCGCGGCATAGATCTGCCCCCTCCAGCGGAACGGCTACAAAGTGCACATGGTTGGGCATGAGGCAATAACTCCAGATTTCCACGGCGTGCTTGGCACACCATTCACGCATTAAATCAAGGTAGACCGCATAATCCTCGTTACAGAAAAAGGTGCGCTGCCGCCTGTTTCCGCGCTGTGTAATGTGATGCGGATATCCCGGAGCCACTACCCTGGCGATTCTTGCCATATACCCCCCTTTTCTTGCCTAAATAGCATAGCTGATGAACCCGACAAGGGCTTGTCGTGGTAAAAATGCGCCATTTCAGATGAAAGAAAAGAGTTACAGGCAGATTGAATTAAGTATTGTGTCCCCGGAACTAGTCAGCCGCCGGAGAAGGGCGAGAGCAGCGTGACCAGGTCGCCGTCCTTTATAGGATCGTCCCACTCCGACATCTTGTTGTTTATGATGGCTTTCGAGATATTAGTGGTCAGCGGGATGGTATTGCCGGCTTGCAGCTCATGAAGCAGTTCCCGGGCGGTGCCGGCCTCCGTTTCGTAAGCCTCGGTCTGGGTGCCGCGGCGCTCGCCTATCAGGGCGAAATAGCGCACCCTTATTTTCTTTTTCATTTTGTCCCCCCGGCGGCCGGAGCATGCAGGTACATAAAAGCCTTTTCCGGAGTTATGGGCAGGGACGGCGCGGCTTTGTCCTTGCGCACGCTGCGCAGCGCCTCCAGGATAGCGAAGTAAGAGCCCAGCCCGTGCACGAGGGGCGGCTCGCCTATGGCCTTGCTGTTGCACACGGCGTAAGGGTTGCTTGAATCCTTCAGCAGCGTCACGTCGAAGCGCTTCGGCACGAATTTGATATCCGGGATCTTGTAGGCGTTCACGCCGGTCAAGACTTTGCCGTCGGCGCCGTAGCGGAGCTGTTCCAGCGTGGCCCAGCCGATCCCCTGAACCACCGCGCCATGGATCTGGCCGAGGTCCACTTCGGGCGACAGCGACTCGCCCACATCCTGCACCACGTCGATGGCCTCTATGGTATAGGTTCCGCGCACGCAGTCCAGCAGAACCTCGGTCAGTGAGGTGGCGTAGCTGTAATAGGCGAAAGGCCGGCCGCGTTCCGCTTTAAGGTCATAATGCAGGTTCGGCGTGGCGTAAAAAGCGTGTTCCGACAGGTCGACGCGCGCCCACTGCGCGGCCGCCACCAGTTTTTCCCAGGTCAGCCCGGCGGGCTTCCCGCCGGCGTATATTATCCCGTCGCGGATAGCTATCGAGGCGGGGTCGGCCTGGGAGAGCTGTTTGGCGGCGAAGTCCCGCAGACGTTCGTAAAGCTTCTTGCAGGCGAACTTGGTGGCCATGCCGTTAAGGTCCGCGCCTGAACTGGCGGAGGTGGGCGAAGCGTTGGGGATCCTGGAGGTATTGGTGGTATCCACCCTGACCCTGTCCACGCCGGCGCCCAGCGTGCGCGCCGCCACGACGCGGATCTTGGTGTTGACGCCCTGGCCCATCTCCACGGCCCCGGTGCTTACCGAGACGCTGCCGTCGACGTAAATATTGACCAGAGAAGAGGCCTGGTTAAGCGCCATCTGCGCGAAAGAGATCCCGAAACTGACCGGGACCACGGAAAGGCCGCGTTTTGTATCGGCGTGGGTATTGTTATACTCGACGACCGCCGCGCGCCGCGCGGAAATATTCACTTTCTTGTCCAGCGTCTGCCAGC
>CAZUQT010000036.1:0-20682 GCA_964622585.1 uncultured Elusimicrobiaceae bacterium
AAGCCCTGTATGTTCACCAGCGGCGAGCGCAGGTCGTGGCTGGTTATGAAAAGGAAATTTTCCATTTCCTCCTTCGCCTGCCGCAAGGCTTCCGTCGCCTGCCGGCGCGCTTTCTTCTCCTTTGCCTCGGCTACCGCTCTCCCTATGGCGGCGGGCAGGCGCGCCAGCCTGTCCTTAAGTATATAATCCACGGCGCCCGCTTTAAGCAGCTCCACCGCCGTTTCTTCCCCGATCGCGCCGGAGATGCAGATCACCGGCACGCCCGGGCGGAGCTCGGAGGCCAGTCGCAGCGAAGCGAAACCGTCGAAGCCGGAGACCCTGAAGTCGGTCAGTATCACGTCGTAGGGGCGGGCGGCGAGGAAGGACCTGAATTCCTTCTCGTCGGCGGCGCGGTCGAACGTGACGTTCTTCGCCGCGACCGCGAGCAGCTCGGTTACGAGCTCCATGTCCATGGGCGAATCTTCCAGGTACAGTCCCCTGAGCGGGGCGAGTTCTTCGGCTATATTTTCCATTAGACGGCTCCCTTTTCCCGCGGCGGCTCGTTGATAACCGCCCAGAATACCCCTATGATCTTCAGCGCTTCCACGAATTCCTTGAACCCCACCGGTTTCACGACATAGGCGTTAACGCCCAGATTGTAGGTGTTCGCCACGTCCTGCTCCTCGCGCGAAGAAGTAAGCATGACCACGGGCATGGCTTTAAGCGCGGCGTCGCCCCTGATCATCCGCAGGGTCTCGATCCCGTCCATGCGCGGCATCTTTATGTCCAGGAGGAGCACCACGGGATTCCCCTCTTTGCGCCGCGCGTATTTGCCCTCGCGGCGGAGGAATTCGAGCGCTTCCACCCCGTCGTTCACGACCACCACCTGGCCGGCGAGGCCGTGTTCTGTCAGGGCTTCGAGGGTCAGCTCCACGTCTTTCGGATTATCTTCCGCCAGCAGTATCGTTTTCGGGACCATTATAGGACCTCCTGTCTGTTCTTGGGCAGGGTGAAATAGAAAGCGGCGCCCTTCTCCGGTTCGGACTCGGCCCAGGTGCGCCCGCCATGGCGGAGGACGATCCGCCGGACGTTCGCCAGCCCTATCCCCGTCCCCTCGAACTCCTGCGTCGTATGCAGGCGCTGGAAAACGCCGAAAAGGTTCTTGGCGTAGCGCATGTCGAAACCGACGCCGTTGTCGCGCACGAAGAAGACGAATTCCGCCCCTTCCTCGCGGAACCCGGCCTCTATCCGGGCCTGCGGCCTGGTGCGCGTGAACTTCAGGGCATTGCCCAGCAGGTTCGTCCAGACCAGTTTCAGCAGCGCCGCGTCGCAGAAAACCACGGGCAGGCCGCCGATGACCCAGTCCACCTCGCGGCCGGCGCTGTCCTGGCGCAGCGGCTCCAGGACTTCGCCGACCACACCGTTCATATCCACGGCCGCCCGGCGCATTTCCGAGCGCCCCGTCCTTGAAAATTGAAGCAGATCGTCTATCAGCAGGCCCATCTGGCGCACGGAATCAGCCACGGAGTCCAGGTAATGAATGGCCTTCTCCGGCAGGCCCTCCCTGAAGCGGTTCACCAGCAGGTCAACGTAGCCGCTGGCGTGCCGCAGCGGGGCCCGCAGGTCGTGAGAAACCGAATAGCTGAAAGCTTCAAGTTCTTTGTTCGCCGCTTCCAACTCCGACGTGCGGCTCAGCACGCGGGCTTCGAGCTCGGCGTTAAGCTTTTTATTCTCCTGGTCGCGGGCCTGTATCGTTTCGAGCATCTCGTTGAAAGCGTCCACCAGCACCCCTATTTCGTCCTCGCTGTCCTTTACGGCGCGGACCCCGTAATCTTTATTGACCGCGATAAGCCTGGCCGTTTCGGTCAGGCGGGTCACCGGCCCGGAGATCAAGCTCTGAAGCCTGAAAGAGAGGATAAAGGCCAGCGCGGAGAGGAGGAGAAAGATAAGCGCGGCCAGCGCCAGGAGGTCTTTTATCTTCCCCCGCAGCTCTTTAAGGTCGGCGTAAATAAAGACCGAGCCCGCCTGTTTGCCGTTAAAAAGGACGGGCTCGAAAAGCGTCAGGGAGTTCTTCTGGAAACTATAGCCGCTGTTCCCGGCGGCGGCCGGGCAAGCCACGCCGCTTCCGTCGGCGGAACTGTAGCCCGCGAAAACGGCGCCTTCCTTATTGTAGATGCAAGCGGCGGCGACGGACGGTTTTCCCCGGAGCGAATAAAGGTTCTCCCTGCCCAGCTTCTCGTCGTCGAACAGCAGCGCGGCGGCGCTCCTGTCCGCTATCAGGCGCGCGGTGGTGGAAATATCGTTGACCAGGTCCTTTTTAGCCCGTTCGGTGACATAGGTAAGAACGGCCGCCATAGCCAGGACCAGCGCCGCGACGCTGATGACCATGGTCATCAGTATGAGTTTCGCTTTTATCGGCAGTTTCTTTATGGAAAACATAATAACCAAAGTCGCCGTCCCGGCATCCGCGGGTTCACTGGATAACCCTCGCCACCTCCATCAGTTTGCCGCTGACTTTAAGGCCCGCCCGCCTGGCCGCGCGGAGGTTGATCTCTATCCTGACCCTGCCGTTCTCGGTCACGAAGCCTATCATCCCTCCTTTACGGGCGAACCGCGGGATATCGCCCACGGTAAGGACGTCCGCTCCTTCGAGTTTTTTCATAACTTCCGGGAACTGGGCCTGCGCGGCGCCGCCCAGAACTACGATATGGTTATCGGCCAGGGGAACGTTCGCCGGGGCGGCGGAGCTCACCCGGATGTCCCGCCCGTTGACCTGGCGGCCCTCCAGTTCGGCCAGCGCCTCCCAGAGGGGGGCGCCGGCTATCACGAATATCTTTATCGGCCCGGCGGCCGGGCCGCTTTCCCTGGCGGGCCAGTCCACAAGCTGGATGAAGTTGTAGATATAGGCGGACTTTACGTCGGACTCCGTTACGCCGCCGGGGGCGGCAAGAACCCCGCACGGCAGGAGCGGCAGGACGGCGAGCGCCAGGGCCGTGCAATATTTTATCGGAGAACCCGTATCATTCATAAGAAACAAAGCGCCGGCTCCAAGGCAAAAGACCGGGCTTATAAACCGAACTGGTAGCCCAGCCGGATAAGTATCTGCCTTTCAGCCTGCCGGTAGCGGTCGGGCGGCCGGTTAGACGTATGGAAATATTTTTCGTTGAAAATATTCTTTCCAAGCAGCTGGACGCGCAAATTCCGGGCGCCCTGGAAGGAGAGGGCGGCATCCGTCACTACGGCGCTCCCCACATACCCGCTCCCGGTCGCCGCTATCGTCTTCGTGTTCTTCCGCCTGCCCAGATAGCGGCCTTTCACGTCCAGTTTCACTTTTCTGCTGAAAGCGTACAGGACCCCGGCGCCGGCATTGTGCCGGGCTATCTCCGCCACGTCGCTCCCGGCGTCGTCCTCAGAATGCTGGAAAGTGTAGCTGAGATAGGTTTTAAGGCCGCCCTGCGCGAACTCCAGCTGCGCTTCCGCCCCGCGGGTCTCCACCCCGCCGGAGTTCTCCCAGCGGTTGCCTGAAAGGGTAAGCAGCCCGTCGAGGGCGTTCCGGTACAGCGACAGGTCGGCCCTGAAGTGACTGTTCAAGGAGTAAGCGCCCGAAAGTTCCAGGGAGCGCAGCTTCTCCGGGTCAAGACCGGAGTTGCCGAGGCCGAAGTTGCGGTCCCAGGGGCGCGGGGCCCTGAAGGCCTCCGCGTAAAGCAGCTTCAGCGCGAGCTTGTCTTTATTGTATACGAGCCCGGCGCGGGGCGTGCCTACTTTGCCGTAGCTGCTGCTGTTGTCGTACCGGAGCCCGCCGCTAAGCCGGAGGCCGGCGGCGAGGTCATAACGGGCCTGGGCATAGAGGCTGACAAGTTCATTGGAGGCCATGGAGGGAGCGCTCGGGGCCGGGGGCCGCGCCAAGGGATCGCCGCTGTATGTATCGGAGAAATTTCTGGACAGGTTTTCATGCTCGGCCACCGCGCCCGCGGTGAGCTCAAGGCTCTCGCCGGGTTTAAGGGTCAGCTGGCTTTCCAGGCCGACAAGGTCGTTGGGCCTGTACTGGCCCTGCTGGCCGCAAGTCGAACACACGGTGGAATATACGCGGGTGACGGTGTCGTCCAGCACCGTGCTCTCCCGGTAGTAAAGTTTGGATTCCAGCGACCAGGCCTCGTTCTTGTCGTACAGATGTTTCAGGTAGGCGTTCGTAAAGCGGATATGCCAGTTGGTTCCGAAATCGATAAGGTTGGAGCCGGTGGTCTTCTCATTGGTCGCTATGGACGACCGTTTATCCTGGACGAGGGCCCCGAAGGTCAGGACCTTATAGACCAGCTTGCCGTCGAATGAACCGTCGTTCTCGAAATTCTCCATGCTCTGCGACCAGTTATTGTCGCCCTTGGGGCCGCGCAGGCCGGACTTGTCGGTCTGGGTCAGCAGGCCGGAAAAACTAAGACCGCGGTCCCCGGTTTCGTTCTGCCAGCCGCAGCTGAAATCCGCCGCGCGGGTCCCGAAGCTGCCCGCCGTGGCGCTGCCGCTCCCCCCCTGCAGGTCGCGGGGCTCGTTGGTTATGATATTTATCACGCCCGTGATGGCGTTCGTGCCGTAAAGTGCCGAGGCCGGGCCGTAGACCACTTCGATGCGCTTTACATTGGCCAGATTGTACTGCGCGCCGGCGTAAAAGCCGCCGGAATTAAGCTCGTTTATCTGCACCCCGTCCACCAGGAGGAGGATCAGGTTGTTCTGATTGGGCAAGCCGCGCATGAAAACATAGCTGTTGAAGCCGGAAATGTCCCGGAACTGGAAACCCGGCAGGACCGAGAGGGCTTCCTCCAGCGTAAGAAAACCGCCGTCTTTGATCTGGGCGGCCGTTATCACGCGGACGGTGGCCGGGGCCTCGCTCGCGGGCTCGCGCGTTTTAGACGCGGAAACTACCTCGACGTTCATCAGGTCGGCCGGGTCGTAGGAAAGCAGCTCTTCGAGGCCCGGCTGCGCCGCCGAGGCTTTGGCGGCGGCCCAGGCGGACAGCAGAGAGAAGAGTAAATATCTTTTAAAGCGCATCTATCATCCGCCGGATATAAATCATAAAAAAAGAAGACATACCTCGGCGAATTCACATCCGCGAGGTACCTGGAGACCAAGATCAAAAGCATGGCGGCGCGGTAAAAGCAACGGCTATTTTACGCGGCGCGTTCGGTGAAGTTTATTGTCCCCGGAATTATTAAAACCGGCCGTCTCTTCATAGCGGCGCTCCGGCTTAATTATTCCCCCTGTTGTATCAGGGAAGATTATAATTTTGTATATGGCATGTCAAGACATGAACCAGGCCCTTCTAGCCCGTATTAAGCCATCCCCTGGCGTAAAAAAACCCCGGCTGCGAGCCGGGGTCTTTCTTTTGCCGTTACCAGTGATTCACCTGGCCGGGTCCGGAGCTATATCTGTTTTCACCTCGGCGGGCTCGACGGCGGCGCCGAAGGGGCCTTTTCTCAGCATTTCAGCGGGGGCCGCCGGGACCGCGGAAGCCGGAGGGAAAGGAGAGGGGACTACCGCTTGCGACTTGCCGGGGACCAGGGAAGAGTACTGCTCCCACGGGGTCAGCGGCCAGCCCAGGCCCGACTCGTATTTATTGTCGGTAGGGTTCAGGCCCGCGGACTCGTAAATATATTCGGAGTACCCCACGCAGTCGAATTTAACGGGGCCTTTCTGGGAGATATGCGTATAGTCGTATTTATAGCCTTTGGTTCCAAGCTCCAGGGATAAGGCGACGATCTTCGCCCGCTGCTCGGCCGTGGGGGCCGGGCTGGTCGTTTTATTGCCGTAGTAAGGATACTTGAACTGGTGGGTGAAATTCTTCCAGGCTTTGATATTGCGCACGTCGGGCGGGGTAAAAAAGCCGGGTACACAGTCGCCGATAAGAACGTAGATCCGCCCGTTCCTGGCCTCGGTGCCTACAAGGATCCCGGAGTGGCCAACGGGCAGGTCGGGGCTTACCCACTCGTTGATCTCCCCGGTAAGGCCGCCGGAATAGATAATATCCCCGGGAGGTATTCCGATATTGACGGAGAGTGCCAAACCGGGGACGGTCAGTTTTTTTCCCATTTCCTCCAGCATTTCAAAAGCCGCGGCGCGCACGGCGCCGGCTTCTGCGGAAGACAGGGCCACGCTCTTTATGAAAGCCGCGGCCGCGGCGTCCCCGTGCTGCTTTCCCATGCTGATCAGGTTATTTATTTTAAAGGTAGTATCAGGGGTCCGGTAAAACTCCCTGAGTTCGAGAGCTATCCCCTTGCTGCCTATTTCACCGAGCGCCCAGATAGAATTTATAGCGGCCAGGCGGGACTTAACGGCTTTTTCACCTGCGCCTGAGGCCAGGTAGCCTTTGACGTTCTTCAGAAGCAGGTCCACGGCCTGGGGATTCCTGGTTTCACCGGCTATTATCGAAGCGCAGGTCTGCACCCCGGCGTCGGGGTCCATTATAGCTTTGGTCAGGATATAGCGGACAGTTTCGTCCTTGCTGTCGCCCAGCGCCTTCATAGCTTCGCAGCGGGACCTGGAATCTTTAGTATGGTCTGTGGCCGCGAGAAGCAGCTCCCTGGTGGAGCCGGGAACCGGCGCGTTTGTCTGAGCTGAAAGAAGGCCCGCCTGGGCCAGAAATATCGAAGCTAGAAGATATCCTGTTGTATTCACAATTCTCCTTAGGCTCCGCTCATCCTAAGACGATGAGGGAACCTGCTTTATAGAGGATAACAGGAAGAACCCCGGCAGGCATGGGCATAAAGACCCAGTGCCGAAATGAAAAAAGACCCGTCGGCTTGCTACTGTAAATGGTTTTCTCCCGAGAAAAGGCCGTCAAAGCTGACCTCTCCGGAAGTTCCGCTATTAGGTTTCGGGTCAAAAGAGGCGAAAGAACCGAATTCGATGCCGCCGTCTTCCGTCTCCAGGTCTGCGAGAAGCTTTGAGCCCTTGTACAGCTTCACTTTGATATTTCCTTTCAAAGCCTCATAATCGTTATACATCTTCCCCTGCGGCGTCATGAACTGCAGAAGAAGGAATTTCTCGCGGGGGGCGTAGGCGGAGATCTCCATTCTCTCGCCCCATTTATTGCGCGCTTTCACTTCCCACTTCCCGAAATTCACGTCCACGGTGACGATATCGCCGGTGGTGGGCCGGAACAAATATTCCTTACCCTGGTGGCGGAGGCCGATAGTCACCGTCTGTATAGGTTCCACTCCCGGATAGATCTTCGGCTGCCCGCCGCCGGAGGCCAGGACCGTGCCGGGAGAGTTCTTGAAATTATTCGAGACCAGCCAGGTCCACCACTTCGGGAAGCTCCTACCCCAGTTGCGGTCCTGGTAGGCGGGCGCCCCGTTCAAAGAGATGGTCCTGCCGCGGTAGTTTATCGTCCCGCTCATCCGGGCGCCGGCCTGGGCGGGGTACCAGTAGATATTCGAGAGCCAGCCCTGGGACATAGTCCAGGCCATCAGGTTCACGCCCCAGTCTTTCTCCACGGTCAGGTCCCAGGAGATCTCCCCGCCCCCCGGGGCGGTCAGGCGGCCTTTAAGCATCCTGTCCGTGGCCTGGTTGCCGCCGACGCGGACGAAAGTTGCCTCCGAGCTGGCTGAAAAATCTCCGGGCTTGAAGGTCTGCTCTACTGTTTCATTATCGCCGAAGCTGCCGGCGCTTACATAGGACCGCGAAGCCGGCTTTGTCTGGTTGGCGTCCCAAGGGTTTACCACCCCGTAGCAAAAATAAAAAGCGTCGGCAGTGCCGGGCACTACGACCTTGTAGTACCACCACTCATACCAGTCGCCCGTAATGGCCGGAGTCCATATCAGGGCATTATACCCGTCTGCAGGGCCCCGGGAGGAAGACTGGGCAACCTCTCCGGGAACCGGGGCCGCAACTTCCGGAGCCGCGGTTTTTTCAGCTGAAAAAACATAAAGCTGTTCGGCCGCTCCCGGGATGGCCGGGGAAGACCCGGCCGCGAGCGAGCAGGGAACGGACGCGAAATTCCAGGCCGCCGCCAGCAGGAGCCACGCTAAGCCGCTTTTTTCCCGCTTCTTCATGCGCTCCCTCATGTTCAAACCTTCACCCTTTTATCTATGACTTTGCGGATCTTGCCGGTGCGCTGGATGCGCTCTATGGTGTTGGGCTTCAGGACCTCGATGACGGGCTTATCCAGCCATTTCAGGCGCACGCTCTCGTGCAGGTCTTCGCAGTGGCTCTGGATCTGCAGCCAGAGCACGTTCGCCAGCTCGGCTGAACGCGGCAGCGAAGCCGCGTCCTTGACCTCGACGCGCACTTTCAGCGTGTCCTTGTGGCCTTTTTTGTCGATCACGGCCTGGAAATTAAAGCTGAGCTCCGGAACTTTCCCCAGCGCGTTCTGGATATCGTTCACGAAGAGGTGGGCCCCCCCGACGTGGATGCGGTCGTCGCAGCGGCCCAGGATCTCGAAAAGGTGCTCCTTCCTGCCGCAGGCGCAGGGCTTCATGATCCAGCGCCCGAGGTCCCCGACCCGGTAGCGGATGATAGGCATGCTCTTTTTAGAAAGGCAGGTCACCACCAGCTCGCCGACCGCCCCCTCTTTCACCGGGGCCATGGTGTCCTGGTCCACGAATTCTATGAACTGGCTGGAAGAGAAAATATGGTGCTGCCCCTTCACGCAGACGGGGCACTGGAAGCCCACTACGCCGGCGTCGGCGGTGGCGTAACCGGCCGACCGCACGTCCACGCCGGGAAACACGCCTTTGAAGAACTTGACCATCTCTTCTCCGACATATTCGCCGCCGTAAAAGATCTTTTTAACGCAGAGCTTATACAGCTTCGGGTTCGCTTTCACGTATTCAGCCAGCTTCACCAGGAAAGACGGCAGACCTATTACGGCTGTAACCTTGAAATCCTCAAGGTAGCCCACTATGTTCTCGAGCGGCAGATTGCTGCCCACCGGCACCGAGATGGCCTTGGTATAGGAGATGGCCTTCTCCACCGACAGCCAGCTGGACCAGAGATTCCCGGCGATGAACAGGTTCGCTATCGTATCCCTTTCGCCCAGGCCGGCCGCCTCTAAAGTGAAAGCGAGCATCCGGCAGGTATGGTCGTATTCTTTCTGGTCGTAAAAAATATATTTGGGCTGGCCCGTGGAGCCGCCGCTGGCGAAATAAATTCCGCGCTGCACCCTGGAGGTAAGCAGGTCGGAACTGTCCGGCGGGGTATTGTCCAGCACATGGTGCTTCTCGAGGAAAGGAACCTTCGCAAAATCCTCCATGCCGGTTATCTTAGGCACGGCCTTGAAATGGCGGCCGTAGAAAACGCTGCGGCTCTTCGCGTGCTCCACCATCTCGCTCAGGCGGTCCAGCTGCGAGGGCTTCTCCTCGATGGGCAGCCAGTTCACCAGCGACATCATCGGGAAGATCCCGTCGTGCGGAGAGCCGTTGGACTCCTCCAGCATCTTGCCCAGCCTTACTATGCGGGCTATGCCGGCGGGGCCCAGCACCTCCATCACTTTCTTGCGCTCTATCGAACCACCGACGCCCACGGTCTGGATATAGCCGCGCATCGGCAGCAGCCGGTCCCTGACTTCCTCCAGGCTCTCCACGGTCTTCACGTAAAGCACCCGGTTGAGCGGCGAGACCCGGTAAACCGGGTCCTTCTCGTAAATTACCGTCCAGTCTGTCTCCGGCGCGGAGCTTTCATAAGAGGCTTTGCCGAGGGCCGCGTCCACGCGGGCTAGCTGGCGGGCCTTGTTTATCTCCACCATCTCGTCGGGCGACAGCTTCCCCGGCGGCAGGTCTTTAGCCAGCTGCGTAAAATGCTTTTTTGCCGCTTTCAGGAAATCAGCGGCGAGCGCTTTATGCTTTTTTGCCGGGGCGATGAAGTAAAGCGTATGCAGCGAGGAGCAGGCGGCCTGGTCCCACAGCGAAGCGTCGGTGGCGGCGCGCTGGGCCACGGCGTCCATGCCCTCGTTCAGCACGCAGCTCTCGAAGACCAGCCCCACGCTGGTCTTGGGGCCGAAGCCCTCCACCCGCACGTCTATCGGGGCTATCTTGCGGTAGGACTGCACCGCTTCGTAGCCGCCCCAGACGAAAACGGCGTTCACGTTCTTCAGCGCGGCCTCTTCAAGGCCCTGGCTGCCGCCTTTCCAGCTGATTATGGCGGCGGACCTGGCAAGGATCCCTTCCTCGTCCACCTCTTTCAGCGCGTCCATGAAAATATTTATGAAGTTGGAGCCGGAAGAGGAAAGCTTGACGATGTTGACGTTCTTCGTGAGGAAGCCTATCACCAGCGAGTCCAGTATGCCGAGGAAAACATTTCCTGCGCCCACATGCAGGACCACGCCTTTCGGCATCGCCCGGATCAGGCCGGAATAGCCGCGGCGCTCCACCGTGGCTTCCAGAGCGTAGGGCAGGAAGAGCTCCATGCTCATCCGCTTGTTCATGCCCTGTTTGTCCAGCAGCTCCGGTATCACGTCCAGGCTTTTGTCTATCACCGGCTCGGAGAAAGTGATGTGTTCTTTGAGATGGGCCAGCGCGGCCTTGCGGTACTTCCCGCCTTTTTCGAACAGCTTCCCGGCTTTTACCAGGGTATTGATTATATATTCGCGGGAAGCGCCGCGCATGGTTTCGCGGGCGGCCTGCGCCTGCAGCCCGATCTTTTCAAGCTCGGCCGGGGTCCAGGAAGTTTTATCCAGGACTTTGCCGAATAAATAAGTGTTGTGTATCGTCATAGCATCGTAGCGGCGGAGATCGCGCAGCCTTTCAGTTTTGTAACTCCGGCGCGGCCTTTTATTTCAAGCACCGGGCCGGGCAGGCCGCAAGCGCACTTCGGGCGCAGCAGGCCGAAATCGGAGGACAGCACGGAGAGCGAGGGGTAGCTGGTGAGGTAAGGCGTAATGAACTGGAGCAACCCGACCTTATTATAACCCAGCGGCTCAAGCGTGCCGGGATGGCGCGCTATGATGCGGCCGTAGTTCGGCACATGGAAATTCCCGAGCCGGCAGTCCACGTAAGGAACGCCGTGCTCCACCATGCCGAACAGGTCCCTTACGTTCTCCACCGGCACGCCTAAATTATCGGCCAGGATCTTGCGGTAAACTTTCTTGTCCATAGCCTCGTCGGCCAGGGTCTTCCAGCCGCCGCCTGTCACTACGCTGGACTCAGGATTCAGTTTAGGGTAGCGGCCGTAGCGCTTCTTAAATTCCTCGGTCAGCTTAAGCGCGAAAGCGGGGAAACCGACCAGGCGTACCAGCGAACCGGCTTCCTCGAATTTCTTCATGGCGAGCACCGCGCCGTCAATGTCGAAATAAAAATCTTTCTTTTCTTCGCTCCAGCGGAAAGTGTAAAAGATATCCCCTTTCTTCGTAAAGCCGGAAAGCAGCTTGTCCGTCCAGGCCGTGCCTAGGTCTTTGGCCACTTCCGGGTCGTAGGTGAAGCAGATATAGTCGTGGGCGCGCTCCAGGTCCGTCAGCCCGAGCCCGGCGAAAACCTGCCAGGCCATCCGGCGCACCCGCATCAGCGAGCCTTTGTCCAGCTGCATCCGGCTGCGCTGGCCCGACGTTCCGCTTGATTTAAGCTCAAGCACTATCTTCGAATAAGGAAGCGTGGTCAGGTCGCGTTCTTTAAGCGCGGACACGAAGATAAAAGGGATCTTCGCGATATCCTTCTCCGTTTTCACGGAGGAGGGGTCGAACCCTTCGGCTTTGTAGAGCGCTTTTAATACCGGCGCGCGCCCGCCCTGGAAAGCAAGCGCCGCGCGCATAGCGGCGCAGAACGCTTTCGAGGTCTTCGGAGAATACTCGAAAGCCGGCGTCTCGAAAAAAACGTCCACCGCGGCCCGGCTCTTAAGCGGCTTATAAAAAGCCGGCAATCGGTCTTCAATAGAAAGGTCAGCCATAATCCAGTATTAAAACATTTTTTTAAGGGGTCAGGTCTTTACTTTTGACCTTTCGAGCGTAAGTACGCGGCTTATATATGAATAATGCATGCCCATTAGCGACGCCACTTCTTTCTGGGTGTACCCAAAATGATCCACGGCCAACATCCATTTTTCGCCGTTAAAGCCGGGCCCATTAAGTATAGCAGGCAGCTCGGGCCTGTCGGCATACCGTTGCTCTTTAGGGATTTCACCGATGTCCCCTTCTCTTTGCGCTAAAAGCCGGCAGCGCCCGGCAAAATCCTCGCTTCCAAGGACCATGCCGTGGGCCAGATCCTCCCACAATTTGCTGCCGCGCCCATCCTCAACGAATTCAGCATATCCGGACCGGGCAGCAGCCATGTCTTCCCCGAACTGTTCCAGCAGCCATCCGATAGTAAGGAAGTCAGGCTTCTCGACCAGCCCGGCCATTGAATTATAACTGCTCCATTCCCAATCTCCGGGAGCGGTAACAATCCCGGCCCTGACCGGATTGAGCACCACATAGCGGGCGGCCTCCAGCAGATAAGAGGATTTTTCTATCACTATGGCTGTATAGCGCCCTTGCAATAAATGACCGCACTTCCGGTGCTTTTTGTTGAATAGCTGCGTATATACGCCATTCAGGTGACGCATTCCGCGCGAAAGGTTGGGCTCAGGCGTTTCTATTACAAGGTGGTAATGATT
Source organism: uncultured Elusimicrobiaceae bacterium (assembly GCA_964622585.1). Classification (GTDB taxonomy): domain Bacteria; phylum Elusimicrobiota; class Elusimicrobia; order Elusimicrobiales; family UBA9959; genus UBA9959. The sequence goes on from CAZUQT010000036.1 coordinate 12,550, forward strand.
CCCCATCAGGCAATAGGCATGGCAGGACGTGTTGAAGCGCCTTAGAGTTTCCGTTAATACCGTCAGGAAAATCCTCCGGTCTTCATCGTCCAGAAAAATCCCTCCGCGCCGGTTGCCGCGCGAAGTGATGTGGTAAACCGCCCCAGGATATTCTATACGAAGAGGTCTGGCCATATACACCTCCGTTCCGCAGTATAACGCCAGATATAGTATAAGATATCACCCCGACAAGGGCATGTCGCGCTTCAAAAGGTCAAAAGTAAAGACCTGACCCCTTTTGTTCCTTTTGCTCCTGGTACTTTTTGCCTTTAGGAGGTTGTTTTTCCGAAATGCACATATAGACCGAAATTTATTACATACTCTACGCGACTGAGGTTCGTGTGGCCGGATCTCAGGGATATAAGCGTTGGTGCGAAATCCATCATTAATGAAAGATTTTTTGTTGCGAAATACTCGCCACCCACAAACAACGCGGCTTCATTGCCGGTTCCTTTTGTGTTCAGGGTGTTGAATTTCACATATCCTCCTTCCAGCCCCGTGAACCCCCTTATATTTCCAGAGCGATATAAATTACAGTAGACACGCCCCATATACGCCTGCACGCCCGAACCGTTGATATATTTCCCTTCAACCGCCAATGTCTTAAAGTTGTATTTCGTTGAAACATAGGGATACCCAACGCCAAGGCTTAAGTTCCCCGCACGGCAAGCCACCGGGGAAATCAGAGAAAGCAGGAATAACCAAAACATGGCCACTCTTTTCATAATCTGCTGGCTTAGGGGTTTTCCATAGCGGCGATACGTGCAAATTTCACTAACCCGGTGTTAACGCCTCCCGTCGTTTTTTTAAGTGAGATGCGCACCTGCTTTATAGCGTCCCACTTGAATGTATCAGTGGAGGCTATGGACAGCGGGAAATCAAGAGTGTGCCAGCCGCTGAAATCTATTGTATTCTTAGCCGTGGAATCGCTGCTGTCGGTGAACTTGGAACCGGTGACATATCCGAAGCTCCCCCCCGTAAAGTCTTGAGCGTCCAGGACACCGTTCTTATTCAGATCCTCGGAGTCGATCCGCCCGTTGGCCCCACCATAGCGTCTTGGACTCTGTCCCGGCGGAGCATAGAGCCAGCCTATGTCCTCTGCAGGCTCGAGCTGGCCGTCGCAATTGAGATCTTCGCTTTTAGGCGCGTGGACGAGGACGAGGCCGGAAGCGCAGATGTAGCTAAGTCCGCCGGTATTGTCAGCGTCCTCGTTGATCAGTCCAAGGTGTATGTTGAATTGCGGCCCGGCGGGGCCTGAGCCGTTTTGCCCGAAAGCCACCAGTTCAAGCAGGTTTTTTTTCGAAAAATCCAACCCTGTGGATGAGAGAGGATACACTATAGAAACCTCTGATGAGATGGAAAAGTCGTAGGCGATGCTTAGCACCTGTTGCGTGACGTCCAAGGCGGCGAGCGGATCTATGTCGTGCGCCAGCATTGTCTCGCTCGCCCAATCCAAGGCCAAAGGGTCTGCCGGAATCAGGGTTGGGTTGGCTGCTATTGCCCAGTAATTATTGTCCAGCGGCACGTAATAATTATGGGAAACCACAACATTCGTACTTTTGAGTACTGATGCTCTCCACCCGTCCGCGACACTGCAAGTAACCGTATATGTGCTGGGCACCAACGACGCGGTATAGGCCGCTTGTGAACCATTTCCCGATATCGTCCCGCCTGTTGCGGACCAGGTATAGGTTAAGTTGTCCCCATCGGCATCGAAAGCCGTGCAGGTTAGTGTCGAAGATCCCCCTACATTTATTACCTCTGGGTTCACGGTAAGCGAAGATATTACAGGCGCGTGATTTGCGGCGAGCGCTGCGGCGGTTTGTTTGTCCTTAAGTTTCCTTACCGCACTTTTAACAGCGGAAGGAAAACCGAAATGAACTTGAGCGTTAACCGTAACAAGGAGGAGCAGTGCTGCCACTGCCGTTAAGCCCAGACAAAACAAATATCGTTTCATGCCTAAATCCACGTTTCCTTACAAGAAGAGGCCTTGAGAAGGTTCCCGGGAAAGGGTCGGGGGCAGGTCTTGAATCTTGACCTCCCCCTCATTTCCCGAAAAAGGTCAATAGAAACCCCCTTTTCCCTGAAATGGTCTAAGTCCGCTCCGGAGCTTTTTGTGCCTTCCTTTTTTAGAGTTAGAATTTTAGGTTGGCAGTTACATGTACGTCCGTGTACTTATATCCCAGCGCGGGAAACCCCATCTCATTCCTGCGGACTGATGCATCCACGGAAAATCTGTCCCCTTTGAAACCTGCACCGGCAGCAAATGTCGTGCCATCTACTTCATTGCCATAGGCTGCTGTGTCTATTTTTTGTGCGGAAGCCCTGACAGCGAACCCGGGCAGTACCCACAGTTCTGCACCACCAGTTAGTGTCCGCCCATCCTTATCAACTTTTATCACACTGGAACCGGGACTGTATGTGTTTTCCGAAATAAATTTTTGTGTTTCCACACCGAACATCAGACGTTCTTCCAGCAGGTGTATTGCCACCCCAACAATCAACAAGTTAGTGTCGTGTTTAATTTTCCAACTAGAGCCGGTGATATAGCTAGTGTCATCCAGGCAACTGGAGTATTCGGCCCCCAGGGTAAGGGGAACCGTGTTAAACCGGAACTCCATGCGCGCACCAAATTCACTCCGGTAAATTTTATAGTTCCTGTAGGATGAAGCGTCAATTATGGCATCATCCATGGCAAGCGTGGTCCTGGAACCTCGCAACGCGGTCTTTAAACCCTGGAAAGGTTTCAATAAAACCTGCACGCCGAGAGCGGGTCCTGTCCTGGGATTATCGGCACCATGCCAAATAAAATCCGAAGTGGCGCCCAGTTCATAGAGATCTTTTCTCAATATAGCCGCAACTCCGATGGAGGTGTTTTCGCCCTCCCTATTACCATCAGCATGAACACCGAAGGAAAAATCCTCCGGGCCGAAGGCGAAAGCAGCTCCGGCAGACAATTTATGGTATTCAGTGTTCGGAGGTGTACCATTATTTGTAACTTGATGGACAGAGGCAGCTTCAATCTCTAAGCGGTCGAACTTGGCATAAATGCCACCCGAATTACCAATTTTCTTAGAATTGGAAGTGCTGGAATGGACATCGCCACGTGCGACATTCGCGTTAAATTTAATAGCGGATGTCTTTGATTTCAGGTCTGCTCTGTTATCCCCCCAGTTCTCAAGAGTAATGGTGTCACTCTCATCGTCTACGGCCAAGCGCATCTGTAACGCATTAACTCTGGCGCTGCGGAAACGCTCAGAGCGGTCGCGAAAAGGTCTGACATAATAACCGAAGTAATCATCCCCGACAAAGAATTCCTGGGCAGAAACGCCGCTGACAGATAAAAGCAAGAGAAGAAAAATTGTGAGATATGTATGCATAGCTTAAAATTATGGGCTTATGCTGCCCGGGGAACAATTGCTTGGTACGCGTGTACTGAACTTGGCTTTCAAGTTCAATAAGCCCTTGGCCGGGTTGAAGTCCACGTCCAGCCTGGGCGGTATCCAGATCAGCTGCCCGGTCTTGGGGTGTCGGACAAGGAGTAGGGGTCAGGTCTTGAATCTTGACCTCCCCTCATTTCCCAAAAAAGGACAAAAGTATAGACCTGACCATTTTTCCCGTACGAAGGTTCCCCTCACTTTACCAGTTAATACTTACTCCAACTCCCGCTGTAAGCATATTAGCCTTTGATGTATAAAGGCTCACGAAATACTTCATATTCACAACAACCTGAAGCGGAGAATCCCCACCGAAAGCAAAGCCAATATCTGCAAGTGGGGAATATCCTTTTTTCTCTTTCCTCGCCCAATCGGACATACCCCACCATTTCTCTGAAGTATACTGGCTCCTGCTTACCCCGATTCCGGCGAAAGGCCTAATGACGGAATCCCTAAAGAAGTGATAATGCAAAATAACGGGGATGGTATAGTTCACATGCCCAAGGGTATGGTAACTATCCACATCTGCGCCATAAACGCCTAAATTAGCCTGGAAACCCACCCCGGAGTCCCAAATATGCTGAATATATATCGAAAGGCCAAACGGATCCAATTTTTGATCTGCGTCTTGAGCAACTTCGAAACCGATCGCATAGCGCTTGGTTTTGTGCATCTCTTTCGGAGTTAATGCATCGGGCGAGACGGCCTCTTCCTTATTCACGTCTTCAACATACTCCTGAAACACAATTGACTGTATCCGGTCTTTTCTTATGACCACTTCCTCGCCCTTGGACTCAACGGAAACCGTCTCAGCGGCCACTTTAATAAGGTCGCCTACAATTGCTTTCCCGTTTACCAACTTTACCGTTTCGGAAAACAGGTTGCTGACGCAACCGGAAGCGGTAACGATTAAAGAAACGATAAATAGGCGAAGCAGCATTTCCCCCCATTCCTTTATCTATTCAACTGACTTGCGCACATCAATTTATCAGGCGCTGTCACACATTGCTCCAGGGCACAGGGTCAGGGGTCAAATCTTGAATCTTGACCTCCCCCTCATTTCCCGAAAAAGGTCAAAAGTAAAGACCTGACCCCTTCTATTCGTCTATTTTTGGTCCGTCTTGAAGACCAGCTCGATGTAGTTCTCGCGCCAGAGCTTGAGGTACTCGCGGAGGAAGTTCTTGTAGAGCGAGATGATCTTGACGTTGCGGAAGTCCAGAACTTCGAAGGTGCGCGAGAAGATCACGCAGTCGTAGCGCTTGCCGCCCATCCGCTTCGCGCACGGGAAGTAGGCGCTCGGGATGAAGCGCGCGTCCAGCGCGTCCCGCTGGATGGCGGGCGAGTAGGCGTCGATGATGACCTCGACGTAGGCCATGCCCATTTCGCTGACCTTGCGGGCAATGCTTTCGAGCACCACGGCGAAGCTTTTTTCATTGGTCGTGCCGGCGACCACCACGCTGTACTTGTCCTTGGCGTTATAGGTCATGTAGACCTCGGTGCCCTGGTCCGGGGTTATCAGAAGCAGGTTCGGGTCGTGGAAAGGCATTACCGTATGCTCGAAGAAACTGGTCTGCTTGACCTTCTTGTACCTGTGTTTTATGAACTCGGGGGCGGTAATGACTTCGAAATTGAGCAGCGGGATCTTCTGCGTGTGGTCGCTGTACTCCCCTTTTACGTTCTTTATCTGCGGCCTCTCCAGGGCGATCTGCTTGCGGACGATATCGTAAAAGGGCGCCACTTCGGGGATGATGCGCGGCTTTTTCCTGCGGCGCTGCAGGGCCTTCTCGGTAATATAAGCGGTCAGGCAGTGAGTCTCGTTGTCCTGCACTTTGTGGGTGTTCGGGAAAATGCCCAGCTTTATGAAACCAAGGCTCTCGGTCAGTTTCTGCGGGGCGTGGTTCGCGGTGCGGGTGGTGGCGTAGACCAAATCCACCAGGTCCTTGTTGGTGGTGATATCGTCGAGGACCAGCTTCATCATCGTATAGGCGAGGTTATGCTTGCGGAACTCCTGGCTGACCACGGCGCCGAAAGCTTTCGAGTTCCTGTAGGTGTGGTCCAGCGCGTAGACCAGGCTGCCCACAACGCGGTCCTGGCACTCGGCCACCAGCCAGTAGTAGTCGTTATCCTCTATGGCGTGGCGCATCTTCTCTTTGTCGGTAACTATCGGTACCGAGTAGCTGCCGCCGTAGATCTCGGCGTAAAGCATCTGGATGCGGCGCATGTCCTGCACCTTGGCCAGCCTGATGATGATATCCGGCTTGCCCTCGGTCTTTATGATCCTCTCTATTTTTTTAAGCGCCATATGCTCCCCTGAACCCTCTTGATGAATACAACTGTATAATATAGTATATAAAATGACGCGGCTTTTCTGAATGACTGATATCACGACATGAAAACAATTAAACTACTCCTGCTCCTGGCGGCCCTCCCGGCTTTCTTCGGCTGTGCCTCCTTTAATTCCGGGGATATACGCGTAGAGCGCTCTACCGCGCGGGCCATGCTCGAGGACAAAGAGATCATCCCTTTTTCCGAAATACAGGTTTACTGGCAGAACTTCCCTTACCGCGCTCCGACTGATTCCATAGGCGAAGGTTCGACCAGGCCGAAAAAAATAAAGCCGCTGCCGGTCGAGCCGGCCGACGCCGACGCTCTGGGCCGGAAGGCCAGGGAAGTCTTCTCGCAGGCGGGCCTTTACGACAAGGCGCGCGGCCGCGGGACCCTGCGCCTGGAGCTGACCAGCTTCGGGCGGTGGACTTACGGCGACCTTTTCCGCTCCTACCTGGTGGACACCAGCTTCATTTTCATTATTCCCTCATCGCTGCGGGTCAACTATTATCTCACCGCCGACTTCGCCGTTTCTACCGGGACCCTGCGCGTCGAGACCGAGGCGCGTCACAAAACGACCTTCCACCTGCTGATGGCGCCGCTTTACCCCTTCTTTTCTCCGGGTGCCCGCGAGAGCGGCCTGCTGAGGCAGATGCTCTGGCGCTCCGCCACCGACGTTTACGCGAAGCTGAAAGCGGCCGGGGCGGCCCCGCGGGACCTCCCGCCTAAAGCCGCGCAGCCGGAAAGAGAAACGCCGGCTATGTCCGGCCCGCCGGTGCAGCCGGACAGGACCTGGCTCCCCGAAGGCCAGGTATTGGAAGGAACGCCCTCTTCGTCCGAACCCGCGCTCGTCCCCGAGAAACCGGACCAGACCTGGGTGGTTCCCACGACCCCGCAGCAGCCCCCGGCGGTACAGCAGGCTCCCGCCGCCCCGGCGGGCCCCGCCACGCAGGAGCCCCCTAAAACCGCCCCCGCACAGGACGAGCCGCTGGACGATTAAGGATGAACTGAGGCCGATAAAAAACCCCGCCTGGGCGGGGTTTTTTAATTGACGCGGACCGGGAATTACTTTCCGGTTTTCGCCGCGGGCTTTTCCTCGGCGGCCGGCTCCTCGGCGGGAGCTTCAGGCTTGGTTTCCTCGGGTTTCACTTCGGCGGCCGGCAGGTTGTCCAGCGCCTCTTTCGCGTCCTGCGCGAAGAAGCTCTCCGGGTTGTCCTTCAGGAACTTTTTCAGGGCCGCGCGTCCGCCCTCGACGTCTCCGCCGACTACAAGTTCCACGGCGTCCGTCAGCTGCTTCTTCTCTTCGGCCAGTTTCTTCTGGGCCTTCTCCGAGACGCCGCCTTTCCAGTAAAGCGCGTTGGCGTCCTCGCCCTGCTTCGCGCCGCGCACGGCCGCGACCGCGCTCACGCGGGTCTTGGACTCGAGCTTCTTCTGCACCTTGGTCTTAAGGCCCTTGAGCATGGTGTTATACCAGCCCTTCCAGTCCTTGCCGCTTTCCGCGTGAACCACGCCCACCGCGAAGATCAGCGCCAGCGCTATTAATGCTTTTTTCATAAGAATACCCTCCCGTTCTATCCGCCTCACTTGGATAATTTATCCCCGATGCTCTTGAGCTCGGGCTCTATCTTCGCCGCCCGCTCGGCAAAGGTCTTCACGTCGTCCTTCTTGCCCAGCTTCCCGGAAACCCTGGCCAGGTTAAGCCAGATATTGCCGTCGAAAGGGTCGGCCTTGGAGGCCTTGAAATAATAGTCCTTGGCCTCGTCGTACTTGCCTTCCGTGAAGCTCAAATTGCCCATATTATTGAGCGCGCCGGCGTTGAACGGCTCCTTGTCGAGGACCTTCTGGAAGCAGCCTGCGGCCGCGTCATAAGCCTTGTACTGCGCGTGCACTATGCCCAGGCTGAGGTTGGTCTCTATATCCCCGGGCATTTCCTGCAGTATGCGGCCGTAGTATTTCTTCAGGTAGTCGTAGCGGGCGGCCATAAGGGACTCGATGGCCCCCTTGATGCGGTCCGGCAGCGCCGCCGACGAGTAGGTATCCGCCTGGGTCTCGGGCAGAGTGACCGGTTCGAACTCGTTCCAGGCGGTCCGCACGTCTATGACGTTCACGTCCTTGTCCATCTTCCTGTAAAGGTCGGCTACGTGCAGTATCGAGTCCTGGAAGCTCTTGCCCACCATGGTGGTCTCGACGCCCACCCACCAGGTGTTGTTGTATTTTATCAGGTAGTCCTCGGGCAGGCCCACCGCGTTCGCGTCGGTCTCGCCGGTGTCGAACATCAGGGCTATGTGGCCGGGGAAGTCCAGCAGCGCCACGTGGAGACCGGAAGCCTCGA
>CAZUQT010000037.1:0-20451 GCA_964622585.1 uncultured Elusimicrobiaceae bacterium
TCAATCTTTGCTGTAATAAGGTGCACCCTACCGCTCGAATAATTATATAAAATAGAAAGGGAAATAGCCAACTATCGTATGTAGAGTTATAGTTAGCGAATTAATAGACTTTTGAAATGAAAAGACCGATTTTACTCAAGTTCGCAAAGCGGGTTCGTGTTGAAAGGAAAAAGCTGGGCCTATCCCAGGAAGAGTTTGCTGAAAAGTCCGGCTTTCACCGTACATATATAGGTATGATAGAGCGCGCCGAAAAAAATATAACGTTAGCAAATATCGAAAAGTTGGCTAAAGCATTGCGGATCCCGATTTCCACTTTGCTTAATGGCTTGTAACTAGTAAAAAACATCTGCGCAATCGTGCATCATGCGGATTCCGCTCTGCGGTGCGGATATTTAGGAGTGACTATGATCAACAAAGCTACGGCCGGGATAGCTGTAATAGGCGGCAGCGGTCTTTACGCAATGCAGGAGCTTAAAAGCGTTAGAGAAATTGCGATTAAAACCTCTTTCGGCAATCCCTCGGATAAATTCGTTCTTGGCAGGCTTTCCGGGGTCCCGGTGGCGTTCCTGCCCCGTCATGGCCGCGAGCATACCATATTGCCAGGGGAAATCAATCAGCGCGCGAACATGTGGGCGCTGAAATCACTGGGAGTTAAAACCGTTATTTCGGCCAGTGCCGTTGGTTCGCTGCTGGCGGAACTCACCCCGACCGATTTCGTGTTCCCTGACCAGTTCGTAGATGAAACCAAGGGCCGCGTATCCACTTTTTTTGGCGCAGGCATCGTGGGACATGTTCCGCTGGCAGAGCCCTTCTGCTCTGTCCTGTCCGAGTTGTTGCATAAAGAAGCGCTTAAACTCGGCATCAAATCGCATTTGGGCGGAACCTATGCGTGCATGGAAGGCCCCGGGTTTTCTACCAAAGCCGAATCCTATTATCACAGGAAGATGGGGTATTCGGTTATAGGCATGACTGTTGCCACCGAAGCCAAGCTGGCCCGCGAAGCCGGCTTTCATTATGTGCCCGTTTCGTTGGTAACGGACTATGATTGCTGGAAAGCCGGCGAAGAAGTTAATAAAGACAAAGTCATCGCCACCCTTAATAAAAATATCGAGAATATCCGTCGCCTGATCGTGCGGGTCGTCCCTTTGGCCGCGCAGGCCGGTTGCCGCACAAATTGCTCCGAGCTGATGAGAAATTCGGTTCTTACACGGAAGGAGCATTTCCCACCGAAACTCTATAAAGCGCTAAAACCGCTGATCGGGTAACCTGCTGAAAAGATTTATGCACGCGCGTTCCCTCACTCTTCACAGATAGATAACACCTGCCGCTTTCGTTTCAGCGGCGGCTTTTATCGGCGTGGTGAAAATATAGCCATTGACTCTATACCTGGGTATAGGCTGTATACTTTCAGGGAGGCGGAATATGAACACGGGACTGACTATAGGCACAATCGCCAAACGTGCGGGAGTGAACATCCAGACCGTTAGATACTACGAGCGGAGGGGCATTCTGACCCCCAGCGGCTTCAGCGATTCCGGGTATCGCCTTTACACACCGGAGGCCGCGCGCGTCATCCGCTTTATTAAAAATGCGCAGGGATTGGGGTTTTCCCTGGATGAAATCGGTATTCTTCTAAAGCTGCGGATCGGCCGCAAAGCGCAATGCGGTCCGGCCAAACGCCAGGCTCAGGGCCGCCTTAAGATCGTCCGGGAAAAGATCGCGGGTCTGCGCGCCATGGAGAGGGCGCTTCAGCGGCTTCTTAAAATCTGCGCGCGGCGCGGAACAACTGATTTCTGCCCGATTCTTGAGAGTCTGAAAAAGGAGAAATAACAATGAATAAGAAACTCATGGCGCTGGCGGCGCTGGGCTCGGCGGGCCTGGCTTCCATTTGCTGCATAGGACCCCTGGTTCTGGCCGGCCTGGGAATTGGCAGTCTCGGGTTTGCGGCACTAAGCCGGTACAGGCCGCTGTTTCTGGTGTTAACCGTCATTATTCTGATAGCCGCCTTCTATTTCGCGTATAGGAAGCGTTCCGCGCCCTGCGCGGACGGAAGCTGTGAACAACGCCCCGGCAGCCGCAGCGTAAAAACCGTGCTGTGGGTAGTGACGGTTCTTGCCGCGGCTATGGCGGTTTTCCCTTATTGGGCTTCGCTGCTCCCCAGCGGCAGTCGCGCCTCCGCGCCGGCGGACGCGCGCACACTGGTATTCAAGGTCTCGGGCATGACCTGCGCGGCCTGTGCCGTGGCGATAAAAGAATCGGTGGAGAAAGTCCCGGGCGTGATATCAGCCGATATTGACTTTGACGGCCAGCTTGCAAAAGTCACTGCCGGTCCCAGGACCGATCCCCGGGCTGTGCTTAATGCCGTGGCCGCGGCAGGTTACAAGGCTGTGCCAGTGCCGTAACAAGCGCTATGCGCCTCAGACGGCCAAACGGCCAAGGCCGAGTTGGTTAATGGAAAAAACAATGACAAACCCCGCTGAAAATCCTGAAGACTGCTGTAAACTTCCCGCCGGAGTTTCCGTGGCCTGCCCTGTCTGCGGCAAACCCGGCCGGAAAGTCGCAGGCGTGACACTGGATTACCACCTGGCTCCGGCTCACCGCGCCGAAATGGGTGAGACGGCCGGATTCTGTGCCAACCCTGATTGCGAAGTGGTTTACTTTAACGGCACAGTGACTATACGTAAAGGAGAGACGTTGCTGCCCATAACACAGAAGGACCCGGGAGACGATGTTTTTGTCTGCTACTGTTTCGGCATTAAACGTTCTGATATTCGCCGGGACCTGGCGGCATCCGGTTACACCGGCATTCCCGAACGGATCCGGCAGGGTATCGCCGGTGGGCACTGCGCCTGCAAAAAGAAGAATCCCCAGGGCACATGCTGTTTAGGGGATGTTATCGCCGAGATCAGGAAAATTAAAGGGGAGGGAAAACGATATGAAAAAAAATAAGAGAAAGGTGGAAGTATTTACGGCCGGTTGCCCCGTCTGCGATAAGACGGTGGAACTGGTTAAGTCACTCGCCTGCCCCAGTTGTGAGGTCATCGTATACGACGTTAATAAAGGCTGTGCGACCGGGGAGTGCCGCCACAAGGCCGCAGAATACGGAATAGAACGGATGCCGGCTGTTGTGGTTGACGGCAGGCTCCTTGAGTGCTGCAAGACCGAACCGATAAACGCAGCGTCTTTGCTTGCGGCCGGGATCGGGCAGGCGGCATAACCAGCCACTGCGGCCCGCAAGCGCGCTCAAGCGCTTGCGGGTATCCGCGACAGGGCGTTTTGTGTATTCTTGACCGACCGGTCCAGAACAATGTACAATTGCTCCATGCCAAGACCAAGAGAGTTCGACCCCGAAGCTGTAATCTCAAAAGTCACCCTTCTTTTCTGGGAGAAAGGGTTTGCCGGGACTTCGCTGGACGATATCATGCGGGCGACGCGGCTTAAAAAAGGGAGTCTCTATTCTTCTTTCGGGAATAAAGAGGAACTTTTTAATCTCGCGCTCAAACACTATGCTGCCCGAGGGCCGGTGCAGCCGGAGCGTGGAACAGGCGCTATAGATACACTGGTACTACTTTTCAGGAAGTTAATCTCCGGGGCGGCTTCGCCGTCCGGCCGCAGACGGGGCTGCCTGATATTTAACAGCGGGCTTGAATTCGGGGCTAAAAAAACCCGTTTAACTGTTCCCGTTCTGGCCGAAGTGAAACGCCTGGAGGGATTTTTCCAGCACTTGCTCCTGGCAGCGTTTAAAACCGGGGAAATACCCGGGAACATAGACCCTAAGAAAGCCGCAGGCCGCGTGTTCGCCGCGGCTTTCACTATACGGGAAATATCTAAATTCAAATCGGAGCCGGATTTTTTACGCGACATTGCCGATCAGGCGCTTGAATCTATCGGCACGGGGAAACGGGTATGAGCGGGATAAACCTATTACTGGCTTTTATCGCCGGGCTGCTTACAACCCTGTCCCCCTGCGTTCTACCGGTGCTTCCTTTTGTGGCGGGCGCTTCCTTAAGTAAGAGCCGCGCAGGGCCGCTGGCGCTGGCGGCGGGCCTCCTGGTAACTTTTGTCGGTATCACTTTGCTGGTAAGCCTTTCCGGTTTTGTTTTCGGACTCGACCCGGCATTGCTGCGCCGCACTGCCGGTTTTTTTCTTGCCGTGAGCGGGACGCTGTTCCTGTCACAGGCACTTTCGGACCGGTTCGGAGCGCTGTTGTCCCGTCTGACAAGCGGGGCCAACCCCGCTTCCGTCAGGACCGAAGCCGGCGCTCTCTACCCTGAATTCGCCGCGGGACTCCTTCTGGGCGTCGTATGGACTCCCTGCAGTGGGCCGAGCCTTGGGGCGGCCCTCGGCCTGGCCGCCCAGGCGGGGAACGCCGGGCGCTCCGCCTTTACCCTTTTTGTCTTCGGCCTCGGGGCCGTCCTGCCGCTGCTGCTCTTTTCCTACGGTGCCCGCGGCTTTATAGGCCGCTTTAAAGAGCATGCTCCCGCTATTTCCTTGATAAAGAAAATTTTCGGCGCGGCCATGGTCGTTTTTGGGCTACTTGTCGCTTTTAATTCGGACCGGCTGCTGGAGGCCCGGCTTACGCGGGCGCTGCCGGCTTTTTGGGCGGATTTTGTTTCAAGATTCTAAGGAGGACTATCATGTACTGTACTATCGCAATTGCCGCGCTGTTCTTCGGTTTTTCTCAGGCAGCGCGCGCAGAAACTCCGTTTACGCCGGAAAACTTCCAGGCGGCTCAAAAAAACAATGAAAAGATCCTGCTGCATTTCCAGGCCGACTGGTGCCCGACCTGCAGGACGCAGAAGGAGAAACTGGCCGGGCTTGAGAAGGATGGAGTGCTTCGCGGGATAAAGCTATTCAGCGTGGATTATGATAAAGAGACGGAGTTCAAAAGAGAACTGAAGGTCACGGCGCAGTCCACACTGGTCGCCTTCCAGGGAACGCTTGAAACCGGCAGGCAGACCGGGGCTACCGGAGAAAAGGTCCTGAAGGAGTTTATCGAAAAGAACCTTACGGCACTGACCCTCACAAGGAAACTGGAGCTGATGAAAGCGGCTTCCTCAATCCAGATTCCCGCGGATAAAAAGAAAATAATGCAGGAGGCGGTAGAAGAGCTTCGTACCTCTCACCTGGCCCAAAAGGCGCTGAAAGCAGGCCGGCTGATGCCGGACTTTTCTTTACCGGATTCCAACGGCGGGATGGTAAAGCTGAAGGACCTGCTTAAAGACGGCCCGGTGATACTGGCTTTCTACCGCGGCAGCTGGTGCCCGTACTGCAACGCCCAGCTCGCCAGCTACCAGGAGTACCTGGGAAAATTTAAGGCCAAAGGCGCGCAGCTTGTAGGCATGACGCCCGAAAAGCCCGACCTGACGGCCCTTATGCGGGAAGGGAAAAAACTTGAATTTAAGATCCTCAGCGACGCCAACAATAAACTGGCAAAAAAACTAGGCCTTGTATTTGGCGTGTCGGAGGAATTGAAAAAGCTCTATCTTCAGTTCGGGATAGACCTTGAGAAAAGCCAGGGCAACCCGGATTGGGAGCTGCCGGTCCCCGCCACTTATGTCGTCGGGAAAGACGGCAGGATCATTTACGCCTTCGTGGACCCGGATTATACGCACCGGGCCGATCCCGAAGATATCCTTAAAGCACTCAAATAAAGCGCGGTGTCCGCTAACAGCCGCTTGTTAAGGATTTTAGTGAAAGTAAACGATAAGGAGAAAAACCATGGAAGAAACCAAAAAAGACTGCTGCGCTAAATCGGGAGTCGTGCCCGGTGAAACAGCTAAAAAGTATATGTGCGAGCTGATTAAGGACAAAAACGGTTTTGAGGCCGTCAGGCAGGCGGCGAAAAAGCCGGAGTTTATCTGCAAAGCCTGCGGCAGGTCCGCGAAGGACGCGGGGGTCCTGCACGTGCCTGTAAAGCTTGAAGACTAAAGACTTGCAGCGCCTAAGCGCGCCTGCGGAGGCGGGAAGAAAGAAGAATTAAAAAATAAAAATGGAGGAAACATGTCATTCGAAATAAAAACTGCGGAGAGCGCCCCGGCGGGCTCCCGGGGTATCCTGGAAGGGTATCAGAAGAATCTGGGATTCGTACCGAACCTGATGGGTGTTATGGCGGCCAGCCCCGCCGTTATTGAAGGCTACGTGGCGCTGGGCGCGGCATTTGATAAGACCGCGTTCACGCCGACCGAGCGCCAGGTGGTGCTGCTGGAGGCCAGCTCTGCAAACGGCTGCACGTACTGCATGGCCGCGCACACCGCCATCGCGAAGATGCAGCATATCCCGGAATCTGTAGTGAACTCCGTCCGTACCTGCGGGACGATAGCCGACGCCAAGCTTGAGGTGCTGCGCGCTTTTGTCCGTTCTACTGTGGAAACGCGCGGGCATCCTGCCGCGAATACTACCGCAGCGTTCCTGGCCGCCGGCTACACGCATACCCATATCCTGGAGGTCCTGCTCGGGGTGGCCATGAAGACTATGTCCAATTACATAAACCACGCGGCGGAGACCCCGCTGGACGCGGCTTTTTCCGCCGCGCGTTGGGAGAAAAAGGCGGCCTGCTGCAAATAAGCCGGAGCAACAAACGCGGCGGCGGAATAAAACTCCGCCGCTGCGTGAATAAACCGGACGGTATTATCGGAACCGGATATCCATATGTTAAGCAATGAAAGATTGATCGAGTTGGTTGAAGAAGCCGCATCCCGCGCCGCTGACGCGACCGTCCTGATGTCGGAAACTATGGCCGCGCTCCACCGCGAAAAGCGGCATTACAACTGGGCAGGAGTGTATCTCCTTCGGGACGGCATGCTCATCCTAGGGCCTTACGCCGGCAAGTGCACGCCTCACACTCGCATTCCGCTGAATCAGGGGATTTGCGGCGCGGCGGCTTCCACCGGCAAGAGCGTTATAGTGGACGATGTAAAATCCGACCCCCGTTACCTGGCCTGCAGCCTTGAGACGCGCTCGGAAATAGTGGTTCCTATCGCGCGCAACGGCGTGGTTCTGGGCGAGATCGATATAGACAGCGACCTGCCGGCGGCGTTTACGCCCGAAGACAAGAAGCTGCTGGAAGCAGTGGCGCTGATTCTTGCCGGCAAGTTAAGCTGAGGGCTGGCCTGTCGGCATTGTGCAGATCGAACGGCGGTGTGAAATTATTGAAAACTAGCGGATAAAAATAAAGGAAAACATTATGGCAAGGGTTAAACCGTTGAAAAAAGAAGATGCGCAGGCTGAGACAAAAACTATCCTGGAGGCTGTTGAAAAAAAGTTCGGGATGATCCCAAATCTTTTTGCCACTATCGCGCATTACCCGAAAGCGCTTAAGCCTATAATGGAGTTGTACCAGGCGATAGCGGGCGAATCAACAATTGAGCCGCGGCTGCAGGAACTGGCGAATCTTGAGGTTTCCCGCATCAATCGCTGCAATTATTGCCTGGTGCACCATGGACAGATGGCAAAAATGTCGGGAGTGAGCGCCGGGCAGGTAACCGCGCTTAAGACGGGAAGTGGCGCTCAAAGTTTTACCGAAAAGGAAAATACTGTTATTGAATACGCCGGCCAGGTAACCAGGGACGCGGAAACCGTGCCCGAGGAGCTGTTCCGGCGACTCAATTCACATTTCAGCGAAAGCGAAATTGTCAATCTGACGCTCATTATAGGACTGATGAACGTTTTTAACCGGCTTAACGGGGCTTTGGGTGTGGAGTTGGAAAGAGCCTGATCCGGGATTAACGGTTTCTTAACCGCGCCAGGATACTGCGTTTTAGCGCTTCCAGGCGCTCCGGCGGCAACTGAACGGCGAAGCGTTCCCGCCACGCCAGCCCCAGGAGCTTAAGCTGGCGCGCGAAGCGGGCGCAATGCGCGCACATCAAAAGATGCAGGCGGACGAGCAGAAGCCTGTGCCAGGGGGAGTTCTCCAGTTCACCTTCGGCCAGGCAGCAGCTTACCTCGCGGCAGGATGGAAGCATCATGTTTTATCCAGCCAGTTCTTCTCCAGGCACTCGCGGAGTCTGGTTCTTGCCCTGAAGAAGAGCACACGTAAATTAGTGGGGGAAACCCCCAGGATGTTACATAACGACTCCGTTCTTTCTCCTTCCACCTCCCGCATAAAGAAAGCGGAGCGCTGGGATAAAGTCAGTTTTTCGGAGCACCGCCTGATCCAGGCCGCGACCTCGCCGGAGAGAGCCGCGTCCTCCGGGCCCTGTGGCGGCCTCGCCCACATCCCCCTGGCGTCAAAGCGCTGCTCAAAATCCGGTTCCGCATCGTCAAGGGATGTTTCTCGCCGGCGCCGGCGCCATATTGCCGAAGCTTTGTTATAAAGGATGCCGAAGAGATAGGTTTTAACTGTGGACCGGCCTTCAAAGCGGCCGGCCGCGCCGAGGAAAGACACAAAGGTGTCCTGGACCAGTTCCTCCGCGTCGGAGTCTTGAAATCCCATTGCCAGACAGCCGGCATACAGCGGCCCGCTGTATTGCCTGACCAGTTCCTCTATAGCGGCAGCGTCGTGTTTAAGGAGGCCGCCTGGTTGTTTTTTAAAGGGTGTGGAAGCCATGACTTTACCAAGTAACTGTAACATTTTATCAGTTTCAGCCACCTATATGCAGATCACGGAAGTTAAAGGAGCTGAACAATGATTACAATGACTTTTGTCGGGCTTTCTTCGGCGGCGGCGCTGGCATTTGCCAACGGCGCCAACGATATCTCAAAATCCATCGCCACGCTGGTCGGCAGCGGCGAGGCGGATTATAAAAGAGCCGTAATTTTAACTTCGCTGGCTGTCGCTTCCGGGGCCGTTCTCGCCGCGGTCTGGGCTGTCAAGATGACATTGCTGTTTACAAACGGAATGCTCACGGCGCAGGCGCAGGTCACCCAGTTCTTCGCCCTCTCGGTTCTGGCCGGCGCTATCGGCTGGGTTCTTTTCGCCACGCGGTTCGGGTTGCCGGTTTCTACAACACACGCCATTGTGGGCAGCGTTATTTTTACCGCAGTCTCCGCCTTCGGTTTAAATAGCGTGGCCTGGGCGGGGGTGGCTAAAAAGGTATTATTGCCGCTGCTTTTATCCCCCGTATTGGCTTTGGGGCTGGCCTATGCGCTTTTTAAAGCGCTTTTCTGGGTTTGCCGCAGGAAATACTGCCTGAACTGCCATTGGGCTCACTGGCTGAGCGCCATGTCCAGCGGCTTTGCGCGGGGTCTCAACGACACACCTAAGATAGCCGCGCTGGGGCTGGCGTTTTATTTCCTTGCGGGCTCGGCCCAGGTTGTCCCGGGCTGGTTCTTCCTCGTTTTGGCGGCGGCCAACGCCCTGGGAGGGATAATTATGGGTCTTAAGGTCACGGATACGCTGGCGTATAAAATGGCTAAATTCGATCATCTGGAAGGTTTCACAGCAAACCTCGCGACCTCGGTCTTAACTATCGGCGCGGCCGTGCACGGGGTTCCGGTTTCTACTACCCATGTGTCCAGTTCGGCCATCCTGGGAATGGGGCTGCGCAACGGAGCCGGCACCGTAAACTGGAAAGTGGTCGGCGAGATACTCGCGGCCTGGTTAATTACACTGCCTGCCGCCGGAATTATCGGCACCACGGCCTATTGGGCGCTAAATCTTATACTATGAAGCTTGATCGGAGTGGATACAGACAGAACAGGAGGATTATGAAAATAACCGCGTGCCGGCGTATATCCTGGATCGATTCTTTAGCAAAGATATTCCTGTATATCCTGCTTTTTTCCGGCTTTACCGTTGTGCGGGGTTTCGCTGCGGGAGAGCATGCGCACAAAGACGGCGCCCTGGCGGTTATGCCGGTGCTGTACCATATGCCCGACACAAAGCTGGGGTACGGAGTGATGGGCGGCTATTTTAAAAGACTGCCGGGCGCGGAACAGGCCAGTAATCTTCACGGGATGTTTTCCTATACCGAACTGAAACAGTTCAACACCCTGCTTATGGGCGAATACTACCCCCCGGAGAGAAAGGCCTATTTTATGGGGTATATCCAATATCTGCATTTTCCCGACGAATTTTTCGGGATCGGCGATAAGATGGGCGAGCCGGAAAAATATACCGCGGACATCACGATAGTGGAACTTAATCCCGCGTACAATCTGTCCGACAGGTTCAGGGCCGGGCCCAGGATCTATTACAGGAAAGAGAGGCTGCCCGAAGTCGAAGAAGGAAAGCGCTTATCACGGGGAACCATCCCCGGCACGGGCGGCCTTGATGAATTGGGCTTGGGACTGGTAATTACTTCCGACGGAAGGGACAATGTCCTTTTTACCAGGAAAGGCTATTTCTTTGAAGCGTCCTACCTGAATTTCAACAAGCCCTTTACCAGGGATTATGAGTATGGCATTTTACGGCTGGATTTCAGGAAGTTTATTCCGTTCGCGAACGGCTCTGTTTTATCCCTGCAGGGGGTAAGCGAGTTCGGGCGTGGGGAAATACCGTTTCAGATGCTCCCCCGGCTCGGCGCTGTTCTGAGGGGATATAAAAAATCCATGTACAGGGACAAGAACATGCTTACGGTCCAAAGCGAGTATAAATTCGGCCTGGTTAAAAACGTCATGGCGGCTTTATTCGCGGGCGCGGGCAATGTTTATAACGAGTTCGGCAGCATCCATCTCTCCAATGTCAAACTCGCGGGCGGAGCCGGGTTGAGGGTAGGGTTAAGCAAAAAAGAAGAGATCAATCTGCGGCTGGATTACGGGAAGAACAGCGAGGGCGGCGGCGAGCTTTACTTTACTATCATGGAGGCGTTCTGATATGAAGAGGGGTTATCGCGTTCTAAATGGCGTCGCCGCAGCGGCGCTGGCGGTTCTGCAGGGCGTTCCGGCCGCGGCTTTCGACCGGTCGCATACCTTGCTGGATAAAGTGGTAAAACAACAACTCCACTCCGGCCTGTTCGATTATAAAAACCTTAAGGCCTCCCCACGGCCGCTTGAGGATTATCTTAAGGGGCTTGAAACACTCGTCCCGGCGGAATATGAGGCCTGGCCCAGGGCGGAAAAGATCGCCTTCTGGATAAACGCCTATAACGTTTTTACCATAAAAGCCATCCTGGATAACTATCCCATTAAGTCCAACTGGAAAGCTTCGCTGCGCTACCCTGAAAACAGCATAAGGCAGATACCTGGTGTATGGGACAGCCTCAAGTTCCGGGTTATGGGCCTGGAAACCACGCTGGGTGACATAGAGCACAAGATTCTGCGCAAAAAGTTCGGAGACCCGCGCGTTCACATGGCGCTTGTCTGCGCTTCGCTCGGCTGCCCGGAACTGCGCGCCGAGGCGTATACCGGCGCCGCGCTGGACGCCCAGCTGGACGACCAGGCCCGGAAGTTCCTTAAGACCCCCGCGAAGTTCCGCATAGACCGGGAGGCCGGGAAAGTCTATCTCTCGCCCATCTTCAAGTGGTACTCCGCGGACTTCCGGCCGGACGCGCCCGCTTTTATTTCACGCTACGTGGACGAAACGGACAGCGCTTACCTTAAGGAGGGGAAGTTTAAGGTCTCCTATCTGGATTATGACTGGTCTCTGAACGAGCAGCCGTCCGCGCAGAAGGCCGAATAGGGAGATCGGGATAATGAATCGGAATTTATGAAAAAAATAAAAGTTATTCTGGTGCTGGCCGCTGTGATCGCGGTAGTAGTGCTGCTGCGCCGGTTGGGGATACAGGAACACATACCGCAGCTGCGCGACTATATAGCCGGGCTGGGGAACTGGGGCTATGTCGCGTTTATTGCCGCCTACGCCGTTTTTACGGTGCTGGCGCTGCCAGGCTCCGCCATGACGGTTATTGCCGGGGCCATCTTCGGCTCGCTGGCCGGCGTACTGGTGGTAAGCGCCGCCTCCACGCTGGGGGCGGGCCTTTCCTTCCTGGCGGCCAGGTATCTGGCGCGCGAGCGCGTGGCCGCCTGGCTGGCCGGCAATGCGAAATTCCGGCGGCTCGACGAACTGACAGCAAAGCACGGAGAGCTCATAGTGGCCGTAACCAGGCTTGTGCCCGTCTTCCCTTTCACGCTGCTTAACTACGGTTTCGGTCTTACAAAGATAAATTTCACCACCTACCTTTTCTGGTCCTGGCTGTGCATGCTGCCCGGCACCGTGCTTTACGTGGTGGGCGCGGATATTTTCACCAAGGCGCTGGAGACCGGCAAAGCGCCGCTGCCGCTGATTATATTCGTCCTGGCGGTGGCGATAATTCTAACGCTGGTGGCTAAAAAAGCCGCCGGCATAATCAGGGAAGAGAAGGGGACAAAATGAAATACGATTATCACGCTATAGTTATCGGGGCCGGTTCAGGCGGGCTCGTGACGGCCGCCGGCTGCGCCAATTTCGGCGCTCGGGTGGCGCTGGTGGAGGGCAGCCACATGGGAGGCGACTGCCTTAACGCGGGCTGCGTGCCCAGCAAGGCCTTCCTGCGCGGCGCGCACGCCGCGGCGGCGGCCCGGGACTTGGGCCGTTTCGGCGTGGGCGCGCGCGTGGAAGGTGTGGACCTGGAGAAGGCCATGGCCCGCGTGGCCTCGGTGATAGGCGAGGTGGCCCCGCGCGATTCCGAGGAGCGCTTCCGCGGCCTCGGTGTGGACGTGTTTCGGGCCGCCGGGACGCTGGTGGACGCGCATACGGTGAAAGCCGGCGACAAGGTGATCACTGGCAAGTACATAGTGCTGGCCACCGGTTCCGAGCCCATGGTGCCCGCGATACCCGGCCTGGACGGCGTGAAGTACTACACGAACCGCGATATTTTCACGCTTAGGACACTGCCCAAAAAACTGCTGGTGCTCGGCGCCGGGCCCATCGGCCTCGAACTGGGCCAGGCCTTCAGGCATTTGGGCGGCGGGGTGGAAATGCTGGACCTCGCCGTCGGCCTCTTCGGCAAGGATGATCCCGAAGTGGGGCCGCTCATGCTGGACGTGATGAAAAAAGACGGCATGGTCTTCCATGACGGGGCTAAGCTACTCGGCGTGGAAAAGACCGGCGGCGGCATAAAAATAAAGTTCGAGCGGAACGGGGCGGCGCAGGAAACGGAGGGAGACGCGCTGCTGGTGGCGCTGGGCCGCAAACCGGTTACGGGGGGGCTCGGCCTGGCCGAAGCCGGTGTGCAATTAAATGAAAGAGGTTATATAAAAACTGACGCCCGACTGCGGACCAGCACGCCGAATATTTACGCCTGCGGCGACTGCGCCGGGCCTTACCTGTTCACGCATATGGCCGGCTACCAGGCCGGGATCATCATCCGCAATATCATCTTCAGGCTGCCGGCCAAAGCTGATTATTCAAATATCGCGTGGACCACGTATACCAGGCCCGAGGTGGCGCATGTGGGCCTTACCGAGCCCGAAGCCGTAAAACAAGGGCTTTACCGGGACAAGGTAATAGTACCCCTGGCCGAGAACGACAGGGCCATGACCGAAGAGGACCGCGCCGGTTTCCTGAAATTCGTCATCGGGCCGAAAAGCAGGCTTATAGGCGCCACGCTGGTAGGCGAAAAAGCCGGGGAAATGATAGGCGCGGTTTCGCTGGCCGTCACTAAAAAAATGAAAGCCGGAGTTTTCGCTTCCGTGATTTTCTCTTACCCTACGGAGAGCGAGATCCTTAAGACGGCTTCTTTCGCTTACCTGAAACGGGGCTTCAAGCCCTGGATGAGGACGCTGATAAAGAGCGCCCTCCTGGGCGGAGAGGTAATAAAATAGGCGGCGCGGCCGCCAAGGAGGCATTGTGGGAAAACCATGGATACAGGTTATAGAACCGGGGCAGGCGCAGGGCCGCCTTAAAGAAATTTACTACGAGACCCTGAAAAAACGCGGAGCGCTGGCTGCCGTTCACAAGATACACAGCCTCAATCCGGAAAGCCTGCGCGCGCATATGGACCTGTATATGACGCTGCTGTTCGGCCAGTCGCCGCTGCTTCGCCGGGAGCGTGAACTGATAGCCGTGGCCGTGTCGCGGGCCAACGGCTGTGCTTACTGCGTGGGGCATCATTCGGACGCTTTCGCCCGCTATGAGAAAGCGGCGGCCAGGGTTGAGGCCGCTAAAGCCGGACGCTGGGAGGAGTTCCCGCCCGGTGAAGCCGCACTCTGCCGCTTCGCCGAGAAGCTGACGCTTAAGCCGTCAGATTCTACGGAAGCGGATGTTTCGGCGCTGCGGGCCGCTGGCTACAACGACCAGGCAGTACTGGACGCCGTACAGATAGCCGCCTATTTTAACTTCGTCAACCGCCTGGTGCTGGGCCTGGGCGTGAACCTGGAAGAGGGAGCGGTAAGAGACGGCTTTAAGTACTGAGAAATTACCGCCCCTTAATAACGCGGTTAAAAAGACAGCGGGCTATAAAACGTTCAATACAGATTGAAGGGAACATGTTATGAATTACGACCTTATCATCCTCGGCGGCGGTTCCGCCGCGTTCTCCGCGGCCATTAAAGCCGGCGAGCTCGGGCTTTCCGTTTTAATGGTGAACAGCGGGCTGGAGTTCGGCGGAACTTGCGTGAATGTGGGCTGCGTGCCCTCTAAAACGCTGATAAGAGCCGCTGAAGCCGCCCATCATGCCGCGCATTCCAACTTTGCCGGCATAAGGCCGAAGGGCGTTGAGATAGACTTCGCGCAGGTCATCAAAGCTAAAAAACTACTGGTGGCTTCCCTGCGGCAAAAGAAATATCTGACTGTGGCCGCCGGGCTGAAACGCCTGCGGCTGTTAAAAGGCCGGGCGGAGTTCCTGGATGAAAGGACCGTTATAGTGGACGGAAAAGAAAAATACACGGCCTCCAAGTTCCTTATCGCCACCGGGGCTTCCGCCAATGTACCCGATATCGAGGGCATAAACGCTATCGGCTGCCTCACCAACGTCTCCCTGTTCGAACTGGAGGAAAAACCGGTAAGCCTCACCGTCCTGGGCGCCGGCTATATAGGGCTTGAAACGGCTATGGCTTATAACCGCCTGGGGGTTAAGGTGCGCGTAATGGAGTTCACCGACCGCGTGCTCCGCAGCCAGACCCCGGACATAAGCGAAGAGCTGGCGGGGCATATGCGCAGGGAAGGCATTGAGCTGCTCCCCAATTTCCGGGCGGTAAGACTCCGGCAAAAAGACGGGACTATAACTATAGACTGCAAATGTCCCGGCGGCTCCCGCGCCGAGCTCACCGAACCGGGGAAGGTGTTTGCGGCCGCCGGTATGAGGCCGAATACCCGGCGGCTGGGCCTGGAGAAAATAGGCTTGCGGCTTACCGCAACAGGGCATGTGGCGGTAAACGCAAGAATGGAGACCAATCTGCCGCAGGTGTACGCGGCCGGGGACGCCGCCGACACGCCGCCATATGTTTATACCGCCGCTTACGAGGGGAAAATAGCCGTTGAGAACGCTTTTACCGGCGCGGGGAAAACATGCGATTATTCCGCGCTGCCCTGGGTGGTGTTCACGGACCCGCAGGTGGCCGGGGTGGGGCTTGACGAGACCCAGGCCGAAAAGCAAAAGATCCCTTTTCAGGTTTCAAAACTGCCTTTAAGCGCGGTTCCCCGCGCGCTGGCGGCGAAGGATACAAGGGGTTTTATAAAGCTTATCCGCAACCCCGAAACCGATAAACTGCTGGGGGCGAGAATCGTGGCGCCGGAAGGCGGGGAATTGATCCAGCTGTTAAGCATGTCCGTTAAATACGGCGTCCCGGTGAAAGAGTTGGCGGAGAACCTGTATCCTTACCTGACGCTGGGCGAGGGCATTAAACTGGCCGCCATCGCGTTCGGTAAGGACATGGATAAATTAAGCTGCTGCGCGGGTTGAGGTGCATATATGAACGCATTCTTTAATGTGCTGGAAAGACACGGGATCGGGAAAGACTTCCTCAGGAGGGGGCGGCTGACCACGCTGCAGGTAAATATGGGGGACCTCTGCAACCAGGCCTGCTCGCATTGCCATATCGAGGCGTCCCTTAAGGGAAAAAAGATAATGTCGCGCAAAGTGGCCGACGATATTCTGGCTTTTCTGAAGGCGAATAAAATAAGAACCCTTGATATTACCGGCGGCGCCCCGGAATTAAGCTCCGAGTTCGAATATCTGGCCGGAGCGGCCCGGCCTTTGGTAGACGAGCTTATAGTCAGGTCCAACCTGACGGTACTCCTGGAGAAAGGGAAAGAAAATCTGCCGGAATTTTTCAGGGCGAACAAGGTGCACCTTATTTGTTCGCTGCCATGCTATACAAAAGAGAACGTGGACCGGCAGCGTGGGGCCGGGGTTTTTGAAAAAAGCGTCAAGGCGCTGAACCTGCTGAATCAGAAAGGCTTTGCGGCAAGCCGGGACCTTCAGCTAGACCTTGTTTGTAACCCCCTCGGGGCCGACCTGCCCGGCGGGCAGGAGAGCCTGAGGGCGGATTACGCCAGGGTGCTGGGGGCGGATTACGGGGTCAGCTTCAACAGGCTGCTCACAATAACCAATGTGCCGGTAAAAAGGTTCAAGGACACGCTCAAGGCCGGGAACAAGCTTGAAGAATATTCCCGGCTGCTGGAGAGCAGTTTTAACCCCGAAACGCTGGCTACCCTGATGTGCCGCACTTTTTTAAGCGTAGGGCACGACGGGAGAGTCTATGACTGCGACTTCAATCTAGCCCTGGGCTGCGCCCTTGAAGATGCCGGCGGCGGCAGTCTGGACATCGGTAAATTAACCACCGGCGAACTGGAGGGGCGGGAAATAATGACCGGCGGGCACTGCCTGGCCTGCACCGCGGGCAGCGGTTCCGGCTGCCAGGGGGCCTTGACCGGAGAAAGCGCCTGCCCGAAGCCGGCAGCGGGAAAGGATAAAAAGGAAACCGTTAAGGAGTATTACGGCAAGGTGCTCAAGACAAAAAAAGACCTTAAAACAAGCGCCTGCTGTACCGCCGACGCTTTCCCCGGGCATATAAAGGCCATCCTTAAAAATATAGAGCCGGAAATACTGTCTAAATTTTACGGCTGCGGTTCCCCCATCCCGCCGCTGCTGGAAGGGTGCAAGGTCCTGGACCTGGGCTCCGGCTCCGGGCGGGACGTTTATATAGCCGCGGCTTTAGCCGGGGAAAACGGGTTCGCGACCGGCATAGATATGACCGAGGAACAGCTGGAGATAGCCGAAAAGCATAAAGCCGCACAGATGGAGCGCTTCGGCTTCAAGCGCTGCAACGTAGCTTTTAAAAAAGGCTATATCGAGGACCTGAAAGCCGCCGGGATAGCGGACGCCTCCCAGGACGTAGTGATTTCAAACTGCGTAATTAATCTTTCCCCCGACAAGCACAAGGTATTCTCCGAAATATTCCGGGTGCTCAAACCCGGCGGGGAACTTTATTTTTCGGACGTGTTCGCCGACAGGCGCGTACCGGAAGATGCTAAGAACGACCCTGTGCTTTACGGCGAATGCCTGGGCGGGGCGCTGTATATAGAGGACTTCCGCCGGCTGCTGAAGGTGACCGGCTGCCCAGACTACCGCGTTGTGTCAA
Source organism: uncultured Elusimicrobiaceae bacterium (assembly GCA_964622585.1). Lineage (GTDB taxonomy): Bacteria > Elusimicrobiota > Elusimicrobia > Elusimicrobiales > UBA9959 > UBA9959. Next base: position 17,443 of record CAZUQT010000037.1, read on the forward strand.
GGCGCAAACTTACGGTAGACGATCCGCGGCTTGCCGTGGCGCTGGGAAATATCGCTTTCTATTCCATGACAATTCGGGCTTTTAAACTGCCTGGCCTGGAGGATATCTGTGAGGATTACGGCCAGACCGCGTATTACCAGGGGACTATCCCCTATCACCAGCACCAGTTCGCCCTGGACGACCACCACCTGTTCATAGCGCATAAACCTATGCTGGTCTGCGGAAATACCGCCGCGATGTTAAGCGACACGCGCTATGGAAAACATTTTAAGGTGGTAGGTGATACGGTGGTGCATTACGGGGCTTTCCCCTGCGGCCCTGCTCCGCAAACAGACAGGGGGACGGACGGCGGAGGAAGCTGCTGCTGAAGACGCGGGAGGGCGCGCTTAATTCCCGCGCCGACAACCCGCCGCTTTTATTTCAGCGAGGTTCAGCCGTATCTCCCTGAAAGTTTTCAGATTACTGCCGCTGCGGCGGCAGCGGATGTGAAAAGACAGCAGGTCTCTGAGCGTGTCTATGTCGCGGCGCTTCTTAAGACGGGCGGGCCGGCGGCCGCCCGCGCGCAGGCGCTTCATGGTCAGCGCAAAAACGTCCGGCCCGCTCCAGGGCATCCCGGCGAAAACTTCCGGCTGAAAATTTTCCCGGCCGAATCCCAGCAGATAATAGCCGCCGTCGTAAGCCGGGCCGATGACCGCGTGTTTCTTTTTTATCGCCTGGAACGCCGCCCGCAGGTCCGCGGCCCTCAGGTCCGGGGTATCGCTGCCTATTATAACGGCTTCCTTAAAACCGGCTTTGAAGACCGAAACAAAAGCGTTCAGCATCCGCTCTCCCAGGTCCGCGCCGCGCTGGGGCAGGTGTTTAAAATTTTCTTTCAAAATACGCTTCAAAGCGGTGCCGTCACCGGCTGGAGGAGTGTGGAACAGGAATACTTCCGCCCCGCTCTTCCGCGCGGCTCCGGAGAGGTCTTTAAGGAAGCAGGTATAAAGCCTGGCGGTCAGGTCGCCGCCCAAAGAAGCGGCCAGCCTGGTCTTCACTTTTCCGGCAACGGGCTTGCGGCAGAAAAGTATCAGCGCTCTATCGGCTTTCATTTCTGTTCTCCGGAAACCGGCCTGCGGCCGCAAAGGACCTTAAGTTTGCCCGTTAAGCCCGGCGCCAGCCTGAAAGCGACCAGCTTTTCAGGCGCGGCACCAGTAAGGCGGAGCAGCCGCAGAGCATTGTGCATTAAAGTCGTAGAAAGCATGCCCTCGGTTTCCCAGCGCCGGGCGGAAGTGCGGACCGCCTCGTCGAGAATAACTATTCTGCCGCCCTGCGCCTTTACCCTCTCGGTAAAGTCCAGGTCTTCCATTACCGGGATCTCACGGTAGCCCCCGAGCCTCTCGAAGAGATCTTTCCTGACGAAGATGGCCTGGTCCCAGTAAGGAGTATTGGTGAAAAAATTGCGGATACTAGCCGTCCAGGCCACGAACCGGAGCCAGGGGTTAGGGGAGTCTATTTCCAGTCTGAAGGCCCCGGCGCTGTATAACCCGGAGTCCATTGCCCTGGCGATAGCCCCGAAGGCGTTTTCCGGCAGGCGGGTATCCGCGTGCCGGACTAAACGGATCTCCCCGGCGGCTTTTTTCGCCCCGGCATTCATCTGGGCGGCGCGTCCTTTAGGGGCGCAAAGCGTTATCGCGCCGGAGCCTTTCAGCGCTTTCTGTACCGCCGTTCCCGGAGTGGCGTCCGCGACTATTATCTCGCGGTCCGCGCGGCCCGGCAGGCGTTGAACTTCCCGCACAACCCGGGCGATACCGGCCTGTTCGCAGTACGAAGGGATAATAACCGAGAATTTCATATTTTCGGCGGCCCCTGCGGCAAAACATCCGCCTGTGGCGGGCAAGTTCAGTGTATAATTTTTGGGGCGCCGATCCAATGAAAACCGGGCTCAATAAGGGATATAATTAAGGCTATATGGCCAGAGAATTGCTTTTGATAGCGGATATAGGCGGGTACACCGAGTTCCTGCGCGACCGCAGAAAGAGCCTGATGCACGCGCAAGCCGTGGTGGCGGCATTGTTGGAAGCTGTTATGGGGGAGGCCGGCCCCCTGGAAGTGGCGAAACTTGAAGGGGACGCCGTGTTCTTTCATCTTCCCTGGCCGGAGGGGGCGTCTCAGCCTCCACTGGCGGATACTGTGAGCGATATGCAGCGCGGCTTTGCGCTGAAAAAAGAGGAAATGATCTCTGTAGGAACCTGCGATTGTGAAAGCTGTTCCCAGATCCGTAATCTCAATATCAAGTTCGTGTCCCACGCCGGAGATGTGGTCCGGCAAAAAATAGGAGTTTACCGGGAACTGGCCGGGGTGGATATAATACTGGTCCACAGGATGCTGAAAAACAAAGTCCCGGTGCCGGAGTATCTGCTGGGAACTTCGGAAACTCTTCCCCTGATGGGCAGCGCCGCCGGCATTATCAACCTGGACCATAATTTCGAGGGTCTGGGTCCGGTCGCCACTTATTTCAGGGACCTTTCTCCTGAAATTCCGGCCAGTGTCCTACCCCCTTTAAAAGCCTCGCTTGCAAAGAAGATCCTTGCCAGGCTCATGCTGGAACTTGGCGCCATGCTGTTCCGTCTGGGCCTGGCCGCGCCATTGGCGATTAAAGGAATAAGCAAGGAGTCTGTTGTTACACCTGATTAATCCGTCTCGATGAAGTTAAAAGGCTTTACGCGGACCTGTCCTTTTGTTTAAGCGGCCAATGCCGGGGCTAGACGGCTTGCCCGGCAGTACCGGGATTGGTTCTCCTTATTTCTGTGCGGCCTCTGTTGCTGGACGGTGGCGACAAATTAGTAACATAAAAAGACCATCGCGGCGGCCACAGCAGTGGACGCCGTGGTGGTGTTTTATAAATACGGGGCCACCGGCATAAATGCCGTTCAACATTATCAGGAACAGGCCCGCGACGCGGGCGGCTTCAGCAGAAGCCGCAGGCGGGCGCGGGCAAGTCTGTAACAAATCAAAATCAATTCTTTGCAG
>CAZUQT010000038.1:0-20281 GCA_964622585.1 uncultured Elusimicrobiaceae bacterium
GGCATACGCATAGACCAGACCCTGACCCAGGACGCCACCGGGACCATGGCCTACCTCCAGTTCGAGGCTATGGGCCTGAAAGAAATAAAGACCGACCTTTCCGTTTCCTACGTCGACCACAATACCGTGCAGATCGGCTTCGAGAACGCCGACGACCATAAATACCTGCAGAGCGTAGCGGCGAAATACGGGGTGGTCTATTCCCGCCCCGGTAACGGGATCTGCCACCAGGTGCACCTTGAGCGCTTCGGCAAACCCGGGACCACTTTGCTCGGCTCCGACAGCCACACCCCGACCGGCGGCGGCATAGGCCAGGTGGCCATAGGCGCCGGCGGCCTTGACGTGGCCGTGGCCATGGGCGGCGGGCTTTTCTACACCGCGGCCCCGAAAGTTTACCTCGTGAAGCTTTCCGGCGAACTTCAGCCCTGGGTTACGGCCAAGGACGTGGTCCTGAAGATGCTCGAGATCCTCTCCACCAAGGGGAATGTCGGCGTGATGCTCGAATACGGCGGGCCCGGCGTGAAAAAGCTCTCCGTGCCCCAGCGCGCCACCATAGCGAACATGGGCGCCGAGATGGGCGTGACCTGCTCCGTTTTCCCTTCCGACAATGTCACCAAGAAATTCCTGAAAGCGCAGGGCCGCGAGGCCGACTGGACCGAGCTGAAGTCCGACCGCGGCGCGAAATACGACAGGGTGATAGAGATAGACCTCTCCGCCCTGGAGCCCATGGCCGCCTGCCCCCACAGCCCCGGCATCATCAAGAAGATCTCCGAGCTCGAGGGGAAGAAGGTGGACCAGGTCTGCATAGGTTCCTGCACTAATTCTTCCTTCAAGGATATGATGACCACGGCGGCTATACTTAAAGGCCGCACGGTGAACCCCGAAGTGAGCCTCGGCATAGCGCCCGGCTCCCGCCAGGTGCTCCAGATGCTGGCCCGCAAAGGCGCCCTCACCGCGATGCTCGACTCCGGCGCGCGCCTTCTCGAGAGCGCCTGCGGCTTCTGCATCGGCAATCACTTCTCGCCCAAGAGCGGCAGCGTGTCCCTGCGGACCAATAACCGCAATTTCGAAGGCCGCAGCGGAACCGCCGACGCCCAGGTCTATTTGGTCAGCCCTGAAGTGGCCGCCGTCGCGGCCCTGACCGGGAAGTTCACCGACCCGCGCAAAGCCGGGATAAACTATCCCGCCGTGAAAGAGCCGGGGACCTTCCTGGTGGACGATTCTTTCGTGATCAAGCCCGCCGACGCGGCGAAGACCGAGGTCTTCCGCGGCCCGAACATCGGCGAACCGCCCAGCAATGCCAGGATGCCCGAGCAGCTGAACGGCGTCGCTATGCTGGTGGTCGGCGACAAAATAACCACGGACCATATCATGCCCGCCGGCGCGCGCCTGAAATACCGCTCCAATGTCCCGAAATACGCGCAGTTCGTCTTCGAGAACGTGGACGCCACTTTCTCCAAGCGCTGCCTCGAGAGCAAAGCCGCCGGGGCGCATAACGTGATAATCGCCGGCGAATCCTACGGCCAGGGCTCCAGCCGCGAGCATGCCGCGATGTGCCCGATGTACCTGGGCGTGAAAGCCGTGGTCGCGAAATCTTTCGAGCGCATCCACGCCGCGAACCTGCTCAACTTCGGCATAGCGCCGCTTACCTTCAAGAACCAGGCGGATTACGCGACCATCCAGGTCGGAGACAAACTGACCTGCGGGGACTGGCGCTCCGCCGCGGCCGAAGGGAAACCGGTCATTCTCAAGAACGCCCGCACCGGCGCTTCCATAGAGTGTGTCTGCGACCTTTCATCGCGCCAGAGGGCCATCCTGACCGCCGGGGGACTTCTTAATCACACTACGGGGAAATAGGGATAGTTAGAGGGGTTAAAGGGGTTTATTATGAAAAAAATGCACCTGTTTTTTATAGCCTGTCTTCTGCCTTTTAGTTTAAGCGCTGAAGAAAATCACAGGATTGACTATAAATTAAGCCCGGGGGCCGAGATAGTCTCTTCTAACTTCCTGGATACCGGGAACCTGAAGGAAGGCGCGATCCTGATATCGCTCGAGAACGGCGGAAGCATCTCGAAGGTGCTCTCCAGGCAGGGAGAAGCTCTTAAGACGCGGCCAGCCTCCATGGAAGAGGCTTTCGAATCTCTGGACGCTTCCTACAACGGGGAGCTGAAACCGGGCGACCTTAAAAAGGCCGAGTATTTTTACAAGGGTCTCAGCCTGGACGGTTCCAAGGGGGGTGGGAAGGAATTCAATTTAAAACTGGATAACGTGGTCCTTTACGACTACGACGGGAACCCGGCCACCACCGACGACAGGATAGCCCTGGACGGCGGCATGAATTTCCTGCTCGGCCTCGATTGGAACATAAAGATCGACGGTAATTCGATAAGCGAGCTGAATTTCGCGAACAAGATAGACCAGAAATCGGTTTTTGACGTGCTTTTAAGCACGCCGATAAGGATCCCTCTGCCTTTTAAAAAGGAATTCAAGCTGATGGAGTACGAATTCGCCCCGGTCATAGTCGGGCCGGTGGTCTTTACCCCGATCGTCACCGTGTCGGCCGGTTTTGACGTCGGCGTAGCGGGGAAAGTGAAAGTGAATATAAATCAAAAGCTTTCAGGCAGGTACGGGACGCGCTACGCTTACGGTTCCTGGAGCGGGATCTCCGAAACGAACGAGAAGTCGTTCAAAGGTTTCCTGTCCTTCATGGGTGCCGACGGCTGGCTGAAGGCTTACGCCGGGCCGAAGATAAAACTTAATTTTTACAATACCGCCGGCCCTTACGTCGAAGGTTTCGGCTATCTTAAGAGCAAGGCCGCCATGGTCAGTTTCAAGCCGCCGGTAATGAACTGGGGCCTTTACGGCGGGCTCGAGGCGAACGCCGGTGTGAGCATCAAGATCTTCAGTTTCGGGATGAAAGATTTCAAGAAAACCATAGCGACCTACGAACATTTGATAGTCTCGGGAACTTTCGGCGGCGACACTCCCAGGGAAATCGCGGTTCCTTCCCTGGAATTCGACGAAGAGAGCGTAGGCCCGCTGAGGCGGGAACTAATCTCCAGCTTCGGTCCCGGAAGATAAGGCCCGGCGCGGCCGCCAGGGAACCACTTAATCATACTACAGGAAAACAGCGGCGGCGGCCCGTCAGCCGCACCTCGGGAAAATGGTTACGGCGTACAGTACGCTGTAACCATTTTTTTGGGCGCCTTTCTGCTTTTCCAGGTCCAGCCTATGCTGGCCAAAGCCATCCTTCCCTGGTTCGGCGGAACCCCGGCAGTCTGGACCACCTGCATGCTTTTCTTCCAGGTCCTGCTTCTCGGCGGCTATCTCTACGCGCACTTGATAGCTACCAGGCTAAGTCCGCGCGCTCAGGTTTTCGTCCACCTCGCCCTCCTGCTCGCCAGCCTGTTTTTCCTGAAGATCCTTCCTTCGGACGCCTGGAGCCCTTCCGGCGGCGGTTCGCCGGCCTGGAACATCCTCCTTATCCTTGGCGCTAATGTCGGGGTTCCCTATCTTGCGCTTTCGGCCACCAGCCCGCTCGCCCAGGCCTGGTTCCGGGGCGTCAGCCCGCGGTCCCCTTACAGGCTTTACGCGCTTTCAAATGCCGGCTCCCTGCTCGCCCTGCTGAGCTATCCTTTTATCTTCGAGCCGCTCCTGGCTCTTAAGAACCAGGCCGCGCTCTGGGCCGCGCTCTATATTCTTTTCGTGCTTGCCTGCGGGTGGTGCGGGATCGCTTTTTTGCGTTCAGCGCTGGCCGCCGCGGCGCCGCCCGGTTATGCCGTGCCGGCCGCAGCCGCCGGTAAGACCGGGCCCGGCTGGCGCTCCCGGAGTCTGTGGTTCCTCCTCTCCGCCTGCGGGTCGGGCCTGCTGCTCGCCACCACCAACCAGCTCACTCTGAACGTTTCCGTGGTCCCGTTCATGTGGATCCTGCCTTTCAGCCTGTATCTTCTTTCTTTCATCCTGTGCTTCGACAGCGAGCGTTTTTATAAGCGTTCCGCCTGGCTTGTCCTTCTCGCCTGCTCCTGCGCCGGGATCTGTTACGTGCTTTACTCGGATATCTCGGTCCCGGCCCTGCTTCTGATAGCCGTCTGTTCCTCCACGCTTTTTATCGCTTGCATGGTCTGCCACGGCGAACTGGCCGCGCGTAAACCGGCCCCGGAATACCTGACAGGTTTCTACGTCCTGGTCTCCGCCGGCGGCGCTTTCGGCGGACTGCTGGTGGCCGTGGCCGCCCCGCTCCTGTTCAGGGGGCCTTGGGAGTACCCGCTGTTCTGGCTGCTTCTCCCGTCGATTATGCTGGCCGTCATTTTGAGCGAAGAGAAAGCGCCCTTCTCCATAGGCTACCGCTCCCTGAGGCTTGTTTCCCTCTGTCTGTACATCGTTTTCGCCGCCCTGCTTTACGGCTATTACAGGCTTGAAACCAGGTCCCTGCTCGTCATGGAGAGGAATTTCTACGGGACGCTGCAGGTGTTCGAGTCGAGTTTCGGCGGGTCGAAGATCCTTACTTTGATGCACGGGCAGGTCAAGCACGGCTTCCAGTTCGCCGAAGGCGATCCCCGGAGGAAAGATCCGGTTTCATATTACGGGCGGGCCAGCGGCCTCGGCGTGGCTATCCGGACGCTCCGCGGCCCCGGCGCGCGGCGGCCCCTCAGGCTGGGGGGGGTGGGGCTCGGCGCGGGGGTGATGGCGGCCTGGGCGCGGCCCTCCGACCGGCTGACCTTCTACGAGATCAACCCGCTTGTCCTCCGCCTGAGCGGCGAGTACTTCACTTATCTCCGCGATACCGCCGGAAGCGTGGACGTAGTGATGGGCGACGCGCGCCTCAGCCTGGAAAGGGAGACCGCCGCCGGCGCGGCGCCCCGGCCGGAGCCGCTTGATCTGCTTGCGATCGACGCTTTTTCAAGCGACGCGATCCCGCTCCACCTTCTGACGCGGGAAGCCTTCGGGACCTATTTCGAAAGGCTCGGGCCCGACGGGGTTCTGGCCGTCCACCTTACCAACCGTTTCCTCGACCTGGAGCCGCTAGTCCGGGGGCTCGCGCTCGAGCGAGGGCTGAAAGCGGTCTTGGTCGACAACCCCAAGGACGAAACGGCTGGCGCCGAGGCGGCCACCTGGATGCTCGTCTCCGGCGATGAGAAGTTCCTCGGCGATCCCCTCGTGAAAAGCAGCGCCGCGGCCCTGCCGCCTGTTCCCGGCACGCTGGTTTTCACCGACCAGTACAGCAATCTTTACCGGCTGCTCAGGCGCTAGCCCGCCGCGCGGTGCGGCGTAATTTAAATGGAGGACAACTTGTTGTTGTAAGTTTAAGGAAGCAATATCAATGTCGCTCTGTATTCTTATATAATAAGTTTATGCTTCAAGGGGGTTTGGACCATGTTTGGCCGTACTTTGCTCATTGTGGACGATGAAGAATGTTGCCGTGACGTAATAGCCGACTTTTTCACCGCCGAACAGTATAAGACCCACACAGCCGCCACCTCCGCGGAGGGGATCCGGCTCGCTGAGGAACTGCGGCCCGATTTTATTCTGCTGGATTACCATCTCCAGGGCGACACCGCAGCCGGGGTATGCGCCCGCATCCGGTCCAGCGAGGCGCTGAAAAAGACCCTTATAGTAATACTCAGCGGCGATGAAACCCGCAGGGAAGCCTCCTATAGTGAATGCCAGGCCGACCATTTTGTCCTTAAAGGCACCCCGAACAGGATAATTCATCAAATTCTCCGCGGCCTTGCGCGGCGCGTCTGTTGGGACCGCGGTATAGTTAAAAAAGGCGATATCCGCCTGGAAGCCGCCAGTTTCCAGGTTTTTTTGAATTCTAAACCCCTCATCCGGCTTTCCGAGGAGCGCTTTACCCTGTTTTCGCTGCTGGTAGAGAGCAGTCCTTGTTTTGTAAAAGAAGACGATATTGTAAACCGGGTCTATTATTCCGACCTTACCGGGGAAAAGACCAAAGCCGTGGGTATGCTGATTTCCAGGCTTAGGCGGGACCTTGGCGATACTCTTGCCGGCCGTATCCAGAACCAGAGAGGCGTCGGCTGGGCTTACGTGCCGCCTTCCCTCGAAGAAACCGACCCCCGATAAATTCCCGCTCCGCGATTTTCCGTAAAAATCATAAAAATACTTTTCCCAATGAAAACGGGAAGAGTAACACCCCTGTTGTTGACTTGCATCAACCCATCACCCATACTATCTACGGGTGTTTGGGCTTTTTATTTGGTGCGCGCAATAACTGGTTGTTTTTCCGCGCATCTAAATAACCGGTGGGGGCTGGCTGCAGCTTCTCTGCCGGTTTTTTTGTTAGGGCCATGGAGAAATTATGAAAACCACAAATTGGGTGATAATGTCGGCTCTCTTATTGCTAGCCGGAAGCAATATCTGGGCGATACAAGCCGGGTTTAATATCCAAGGCCGCCTCACAGACACCAATGGGGACAACAAGAACGGCACTTTCCAGATAAAATTCTCAGTCTTCGATGCGGCTAATACTTTAGCATGGGAGAAGACCATGCCGAATATCCTAGTGCAAAACGGTAATTTCCAGGTTGATTTAAAGGGGCCGGGAGATAGTTCTGTGCAATCGATAGACCTTGAAAATGCGGTAAAAAATCTTCAGGACGCTTATCTGGAAATAAAAGTCGGCGGCGATCCGCCTCTGGTTCCTAGGCAGCGCCTATTAAGGTCACCATTTTATGCTCCTGGTGTGCCCGTTGGTACGATAATAACGTACGCGGCAGTAACACGGCCAGAGGGATGGCTTTATTGCAATGGTCAGGCTTTTAACAAAACAGCTTATCCAGAGTTGTTCGGTATAATAGGATGCTCATTCGGATGTCCGGATTCCTCTACGTTTAATGTCCCGGATTTGCGCGGAGAATTTGTCCGCGGATATGATGCTGGGCGGGGAATTGATAGTGGCCGTACATTTGGCAGCCCGCAACCACAGGGGACAAACACATTATCCGAGGTTCAATCTACCTCAGCCGGTGGGTATGCAACTCCTTTGTCTGCGAGTATCCCTGTGGATGGATCGTGGTCTGGCAGTGTGTATAGTGGCTCATCTACCGGCAGCAAAAATTACCATCTTCTGTTTAAACTAAGTGGTACTGAGACCCGACCGCGCAACATTGCATTGTCTTATTTGATTAAGTACTGATCTGGAGGTGAATTATGAACAAACGTCTATTCGGAATTCTAGCACTATGGTTAGTGGGGAGCAGCACAGTTTCAGATCTGTTTGCCGAATCAAATCCTATGCCGTTCCATGCGGCAGTTTTGTGGGAAAGTAATACGGAAAAAGGAGTGTTGCTAGTTAATCCAACAGAGATGTGGGTTATCGACTCCAGCGGGCAGAAATATGCCAAAGTGACTAGCAGGGAAGCGGTGCTGCGGGTATACATGTCACCTGACACGAAGAAACTTGCTTATACCACGGCGGCTGGCGTTTGGTTTGTAAAGCTTGATACCGGGGAGAGTTCTCAGGTCGCCTCGGGTGAATGTAATTTCTTTCGCTGGGATTCAAGTGGTATGGGTTTACTGTTTTCGATAGATTATTACGGGAACGGCAATGTGCCTCCGGTTGTTAACACAAAACTATTCTGGGCAGACGGGGACGGTAAAAATCTGAAGCAGGTATATCCATGACAAAGATTAACATGCCCACTCTTTTTCTCAAAGGCATGTTAACCGCCGGTCTTATGGCGTTTGGTATTCTCTGTTTTATGTATGGATTGTCAAGCGGCCAGGTTGAAACCCCAAAACAGCAGATTATAAACGGCGAACAGAAAGACCTGGAAAGGCTCTATAAAGAACTGAAAAATGAAAGACCGGAAGAAAATATTGAAATCCATTACATTCAACAGACCATTATAAAGGAATCACGGGAAAAAGATGAATACTTAACGCATCTGGTCAGTGAATTAAGAAAAGCATTGCAAAAAGGAAAAAAAGCGGGCATGGTGAGAAGGGTTGAGGGAAGCCTGGTGGAAATAGATAAAGGGGCTGTGCATAAAGTTCACGAGCGGGATGTGTATATTGTGCATGATTCCAGCGGGCGCTATAAGAGCAAACTGGAGGTAGAGGCGATTGCTGACGCCATATCCATCGGCACCAGTTATGAGCAAAAAGTGATAATAGAACCTGGCGATACCATTAAATTCCGCGGCCAACGTAAGTTGCTGGACCTTGGGTTGATATATGGGTTTAATAAGACTGAGCGAGGTGAGCGCTTTTGGGGATTGGGAATGATTTGGAAGTACAACCTTCGTAGCGGCTGGGGATTTGATTTTATTGGGGCTTATATGAAGGGCCTTCGTTCCACCTCCAGTGAATGGGAAAGCTCCAAGGAACTTGTCAGTATTCCTATATTGTTCGGGGCAAGAAAGTATTTTTACTATCCCTTTTGGATTTCTCCTTTTGTGGGTTTAGGTGGAAGTTATATGAAAATAGATTACCAATACACTGCCTGGGATAATAATTATATCCTGACAGGGGATGACAACATATCAACGATAAAGATTGTGCCGTATTTTCTGGTTGGCACACAGTTATCAGGAGAACAGTTCCACGTTAATCTTGAAGCGCGATATCTTTATGGCCCAAAACTAAATGCTGAACCGGAACCGTTTAAGGTGCGTCCAATTATATATTACACCTCAATTTCTTTTGCCTGGTAACTGGAGGAGTCATGAAAAGTGCGATTATTTCGATATTAATGATAACGGTGCCAGCGATAACATGTTTTAGCGGTGAAAATGCCGCAACACCTGGAAAACTTGTTGAAGCAGCAACCGGGCAGATCGTAACGCCTGAAGCATCACAAACCCAAAGAAACATTCAGCATTATGAGAAGGTAATCACGGAATACAAGCAAGGGAAATGGAAATTAAATGACCGTGAGTTGCAGATGGTGCTGATGAATCTGTCGGACCTTTACAGCGAAGCGGGAGACAAGGAAAAATCGAGACAATACCAAAATGAACTGGGTGAGCATGAGAACAAGCATCCTGAAATCAAGCTGCGCGATGATGTGCGAAAAGATACTGAAAGAAGCATAGAGGAACATGAGGTGAAATTAAAAGAATTCAGGCAGGCTAAACGTGACTATCGCGATGCCTATTATCTATTAAGGGTATTAACAGCAGACTACAACCGCCTGAGACAGAAAGGCAAAGCCCTGGAGTATATCCGGGAAGTGGAAGCCTTAAAGATAAAATACCCCGACCTTGTTTCAGACCCGCCCCAGGAGCTTTCTGATCATAGAAAAGCAAGAGAGGATCTGGCGCGAAAGAGGGAGGAGCTGATAAAAAAGCCGTTCACGCCAAAAGACAGTTGGGCAAAGGTGTTTAAATCAAGTAATAATGTCGCTTTGGTCTATCAGTATCGGCTTGAATTTTACAAGCTGCCTGCCGATATTGAGGTCTATCTTGATACTGAGGGGGATGGTGAGTTGAGAAAATACGGCGAAGAACCTTATGCGAGCCGTGTTGGGCATATCAAATTCAGCCATGTCAATTCTGTATATAAAATTAAAACAAAGAGACACTATTCGGATCCTAGAGATGTTTATCATACCACATCAGAAGTTAGACTAAAGCCGCATAAAACAATGACATTCAGAAGACATTGCTATCACGCGCCCCTAGAGCAAGAACAAGGCACGTTGCTGTTATGCACATCTCCATCCGAAGATGGGGGATACATGCCGACCACGAAAGAAGAATGGGATGAACGTATTATGTTGGGGGATGAATGGCCCGGAATGAAATGGTTAAACAAAAATGCTCAAATCGATAAGTTTTGCGGCGTAGTTGATATTAAAGGAAATCTCATGGGTGAAATACCCTTTGAGGTTCAGTTTCCGGATTCTGTGCTTGAGCCGCTTAATCTTTCACCTGATGGGAAAAAAGCGGTGCTTGGCATCGCGAGTTGGGGCCCCGAGCCTGCGGACGGGATCGAGACTTTTGTGGACCACCGAGAGTACTTGCTATGGGAGTATCCGGATAAGATCAGAAGGATTGCCATATCAGATTCGGGCGTTGAAGTTTATGATGCCCGGGGAAAAGCCGTGTGGAAATTATTTGAGAAACACTAAATAATCAGATGAAACTCTTGCCTGGTGGCCTAAAGCGCAGCTTGATCGTGCCCGTCATATGTTTCTTGTCGGGGCAAGGGTTATTGTACCCCTACTATGTTCGAACGGATGGTAAAGATAGGACTCCATCAAATATCTCATCCGTTTTGGGCGAGCCGCGGAAGCAGTATCCCCCACAGGGTGGCGCTGGGGTTCCCTATCGATTCCACCAGGGGGTGGACATGGCTGGCGCAGCGTTGGGGTTTCAAGCAGGGGTGTCAATCCAATCTATTGAAGCGGGTGTGGTCCTTAGTAAAGGCACGTCTAGTATAAGGATCCAGTCAAGCAGTGGGCGAATTTTTGAATATCTTCATGTTAATCCAACGGAAACATTAGTAGCCAACTCTGCTGTGACTACAGCAACCCAAATTGCAACACTTCAGAATCTTGACGGCGACACACATCTTCATCTCAATGAAATCTCGGGTACTGCTTGCGTAAACCCCTTGCGCTCGGGCGGGCTTGCTTACACCGATAATGACATACCGGCATTTGCGGAAAGCACCGGCATAGGGACCGAATCTATATCCGTAATCCGGGAGAATGAAAACACCGGGATAAAAGACGGGGACGCATTTAATGCCACAACATCCGCTTTCCCCATCGTCGATGGCAAACGGGTCATTTCAGGTAAAGTGGACGTGCTGGTGAGCGTGCGCGACGGCGGCAATCGTAAAGGAGTATATAAGGTCAACTGCGAGGCGTATCACTCGACAACCCTGCAATCATTTTATAACCCGTCTTTTGAAAACATCCGGTTTGATTATATTTCGGTTTCCACTCCGCCTGCTGAAATAAAGACATTATATCGTTACCGCAATGCGCGCAGTGACGTGATGCTGGCCACAAATGAGCTTCTGCCGGGCGAGAGCAATGTGGGCGCCGGCGAGTATGAATGGAATACGGAAAGCAATTCAGACGGGCCGGCCACAATCCACACCCGCGTGGATGATATTGCCGGGAATTGGAGCCCTCAGCAATTTATGGATGTTGTCATAGATAACACTCCACCCATGATTTTTCTTGAAACTCCCTTGAATAATTCAATTGTTTACGATAACAAAAGACCTGTTCTCAGCGCGCTATATTCGGATCTCGGCTCCGGGATAAATTCAACGACGGTAAAAATGTATTTAGATGGTTCAGTGGTATCATCAATCGCATATGGCCCTGGGGTAGAATTTACCCCCGCTACTGATCTGAGTTATGGGGCGCATACAATCCAGGTAGAAGTTAAAGATAAAATCGGGCGACTCAGCAGTTATTCCTGGACATTCCAGATACAAAGCTCACTTTCCGATCTTGATATCACTCCGCCACCCGCGCCGGTCGTTAACTCCGGCACGCATCCCGATCAGAACTCATCCTATGCAAATAGCAGTCCGCAGTTTAGTTGGAATACTCCGGTTGATCCATCCCCCGTTAATGGGTTTTCCTGGATTTTAGACACAAGTGCATCAACCATTCCCAATGCTGTTTCTAACGGTATGGTTAACCAGGTTTCAATGTCAAATATTTCAGCGGGAACATGGTATTTCCATATACGCGCGCAGGACGGGGCTGGAAACTGGAGCGGCGCGGCGCACTTTATGATAAACATTGCGCCACCGACCGATACCACCCAGCCATCAACACCAAATGTTATTGATGACGGCACTACTACCGGGAATCCCACACAACTTCATGCCTCATGGAGTTCACAGGATTCGGAATCCGGAATATCGGAATATTTATATGCTATCGGCACAACACCCGGCGGCGAGCAGGTAATTCCATTTACTTCCGCTGGCACGAATACAGGAACAACCAGAACTGGCCTGAATTTAGCGAAAGGCCAGTCATACTATTTCAGTGTAAAAGCAAAAAATGGAGCCGGACTGTTTAGCGACATCGGGACCAGTGACGGAATTTTAATAACAAATTCGCGGCCGGTCGCGAATGCGGGGGGG
This sequence comes from uncultured Elusimicrobiaceae bacterium, assembly GCA_964622585.1. Lineage (GTDB taxonomy): Bacteria > Elusimicrobiota > Elusimicrobia > Elusimicrobiales > UBA9959 > UBA9959. The sequence goes on from CAZUQT010000038.1 coordinate 12,079, forward strand.
CCATATGCCGCATTTATAGGCAAGCACGTGATTTTTGACGGGACATTATCATACGACAGTAACGGCGACGCTTTAATATATAACTGGAATTTCGGCGACGGCGCCACGGGAGTCGGTGTTAATCCTTCACATACCTACACTTCATCAGGCATATTTAACGTTACACTCACGGTGAGCGATGGGATAGTCGCCTCAACCCCTTCCGTAACGACAGTAAATATCGCTGAATTTGAGGGAAGAGCCTATACATGGACAACAATTAATAATTTTACCGGAGGAGTATCAAGTAGTATTGAAATTCTTCCAACTACATCAACAGTCTTAAATGACGGAAAATTACAGGTTATTTTAGAGCAAGAAGAACTAATATTTGATCAAAGTTTGTTTGATATGGAAATCCCTCAAAAAATTGCATCTGACCCCGGTGGTCATTGTAGTGGAGTTTCCCTGTATTTTAACCAGGTAATAAACTCTGTAAACGGATTTTTTATGACAGGGTTTGCGCCATTTATTAAGCGGGTCGGAGGGTGTGGGCAAACCAAGTTTGAGTTTATGCAAACTGTAGGCAGTCATATTGCCTATGTTGATACCTGTGATGTCGGCACAACATTTGTATTTAAACGGGTTAGCCTTGATAACTTTCGGATACCTCTTTCAGGTACGGTTTATATACATAATGCGGATACCTATAATCCGGGGGGGAATATAATTGCTGCAAGTAAAAATGATGTTTTGCCAAATACTTCTGCATCGTTGGGGTCTATATACAAGGATTGTATTGGTCAGGTAGGGGAGACCTTTGATTGGACCTTTCGCCTTTGGGGCAGGCAATATGCTAGTCAAGGAAAATATGTTTCTCCTTCATTGGATATCGGAACAGATAATGTGGCCTGGGGGCCGTTTGTTGTATCAGATAGCAAGCCGACAAACACATCCGTTTCATATTTCACGCAAAGCAGCTCTGACGGGGTTAATTGGGGCGCGGAAATACCGATTGTTCCCGGCTATTTTATTCAAAGTTCCCCAAACAGGTTTATCCGGTGGGGGGCGCAATTAGAAACAAGCGATAGATCCCTAACGCCCGCTGTCGACGAGGCTAAAATATATTTTAAAGAATACACCCCTCCATCATCGCCTGCTAATTTGCTTGCTGACCACTTAAATCCAAGTCCGTGGAAGAACCTTAAGAGTTTCAACCTCTCCTGGACCAATCCTTACGATGTCTCAGGGATCGGCGGGGCGCGGGTAAAATTTGGTGTGACGAAGCCGGTTTTAAACAGTGAAGGAGTATTGTATCCAGCGCAGACCCACCTTGTTTACTCTTCCACGGAGATAACCAACGGGCAGGGGAACAGGATATGGCTTTGGCTTGAAGATAACGCGGGCAATGCAGACCCCGCGACGGCCGATTATTTAACCCTGCTGTATGATGATATTAAACCTCTCTCCAGCGCGAACGCGCCGGCGCTAAGCAATGAAAGCGGCGTGCAGGTATCATTTATTTCTACGGACGAAGGCGAACCACAAACCGGCAGCGGCATAGATAAAACCATACTTTGGTATAGGAATAATTCCGCGGAATGGTCCTCATCAACCTATGTTCTCTCCGGCTCAAGCGGGGTATTTCTCTTCAACACCCAGGGTGCGGAAGGCCACTGGGAGTTCTATACGCAGGCTTTTGATAAGGCCGGTAATATAGGGCCGGCCATGCCCACGATAGCGAAGACTTTTGTTGACCGGAGCACACCGGTGATAAGCGGTATAAAAGCCACGGCTTTCTCGCCTGACACCGCCTTCATCGAGTGGGCCACTGATGACGAGACCACGGCGGTAATAGACTATGGCATGACCACTTTGTTGGGCAGCCAGTACATGGAGACTACCTCTAGTAGGACCCACGGAATCACGCTAACAAGCCTTCCGAATCCGGCTGATATCTACTATAAAATAACCGTCACCAATGAGACCGGCTTAACAAAAGCAAGTGAGGTCAAATCTGTTAAAACACCGCTGAATATCACTTATGCTACCGATATCTTCGGCGTGATAGATTATAAGCAACCTGTAACGCTTACCATAACCAATCCGGAGGTGATCGTGGCCACGTTCGTGGTTGACGGTCAAATCGTCAGTGGGCCAGTCAGTCCCGGAGTGCCCCTTCAGATTCCTGTGAACCCGGCTATCACCGGCGATGGGACGTACGCAATAAATGTGACAGCCGGGAGCTATGAATATACTTCAAATTTCGTGGTGGACACCGCCACAAGGACGGTAAAGCTCGCCAGACTGGTGATTTCCTACGGCGGCTTCATGAGCACAACTACCGCCCCGTCCATGGTGGATACCACCTCCGGGCAAACCGCGCAGGAAGTGATGTGTCAGAACGTGAGCTGTACGGAAGGAAACAGGCTTTATCTGGGCTATTACGCCGGCATAGACCCGGTCGCGCCCTCGGCAATAAGCACCCTGACAGCCACGGCCCCGCAGGCGGGGCTGGTATCTCTGGCGTGGGCATCCCCAGGGGACGATGGGACTGTCGGCACGGCCATGAAGTATGAAATACGGTATTCCTCAGATTCGATTAGTACCGGGAGTTTTAAATCGGCAACCTTGGCCGCCGGTATCCCCTTTCCACAGATAGCAACTACAACCCAAACGCTTATAATAGCCGGGCTTGAGAACGGCAAAACCTATTATTTCGCCGTAAAAGCCCTGGATGAACTGCTAAACTCGTCGCTTTCCAATATAACTTCCGTAAGAACGCTGGAGGTTGCGAATAGTGAGGCGCTAATAAACGATCAGCCGGTAGTAAAAGTGATCTCAGAAATACCGGATGTAGCCATTACGCAAGTTCCGGTAGAATCGCAGGAGCCTGCAATTATGGCTGCCAAGGAAATTTCGGGTGGGCAGGGATTGGCGCGTTACAGTAATATATTTGAGATCAGCCCATCAATGAGCAGCTTGCCTAAAGGCGCTACCATACATTTTGCGTACGCTGACCAGGGTGCTGAAATAGAGCTAGGCCTTGCGGTTTATAAATACGACCCGGCACAAAGCAAATGGTTGCGGATAGCGGGTGTGGTGGACACTGAGAATAATATTATCAGGGCGGTTACCTATTCTTTCTCGCTTTACGCGGTATTCGGCAATGATATAACACCGCCTGTGACGATGCTGGGACTTTCCGGTGGAGTTAAATACACCGACAAGTCAGGAAATATTTTTATATCAAGCGCGACACGCGTAGTATTCTCAGGTGCGGACCCAGGGTCCAGCGGAGGATTTGCGTGGACAGAATACAGGCTGGATTCCTCCACCGGCCCTTTTGCGACGTATTCCGCGCCCCTATGGTTGGGTGAGGGTTGGCATACGCTTCAGTATAGAAGCGTGGATAAGGCCGGTAATACTGAGCAGGCGAAGAGCATGTTCGTGATGAAGGACGCCCAGGAACCGCGCGTGGAGATGAATTTCGACGGGCCGTTCTCAAGGCTGCCGGGCGGCGTAATCCATATCTCCTCCACCTCGGGCGGGCTGGATGTTTCGGTTATCGACCAGCCTTCGTCCGGCAGCGGACTGAAGAAGGTCACATTTGAGCTGGACGGGGTACTGACGGTGATAGGCTCAGAGCACAGTGCTCCGCTCACGCTCGGCAGGCATGAGGTCCGGGTGGTGGCCGAGGACAATGTGGGTAACGTCGCCGAGATGAAGGCGGACGTGGTGGTGGGCGACCTGCTACCGCCCATCGTTACGGCGCCGACGAACAACTTCGCGGCGCTGGGGTCCACGGTCTCTTTCACCTGGCAGCATCAGACCACGACTTTCTTCTCGCTGACCGAATACGACCTTATGCTTGGCGGCGAGCCTGGGTTCACAACGCCTGAGTTTACCCATGTGGTCTCCTCACAGGTGAAGGTGACGATCCTGATCAATGAGGCCGGCCTCAGCGTTCAGGGGCTGGAGTCGGTATACGACGGCGGGCCGCTGCGGCTCATAACAAATCAGGAGCCTGCTGGCCTGTGGACCGGCACTCTCGAGGGCGTTATGGAGACGCCGCGCATCTCCCTGCCGGCCAACACCACGGGAATCAGCGGCTTTACCGTTGTGCAATCCACCAATGCCGGCAGCATCAGCCACGAATACGGCATAGTGAATTCGTACTGGGCCTCGGCTTATCGGCCCATAGAGCCCGGCGCGGACGTCAGCCTCAGCGTGGGTAGCTATGATTCGCTGGTTTTCCGCAGTACGCTGCGGCGGTCCGCGGTCGCCGATGCCAGCCCGACCTTGACCAGGATCGAATTCACGGTTAATTACCTGGTTACGTGGACCTATTGGTACTGCGGCAGGTACTACTGTTACCCCTATACGTATTCCCAGCCCCGTAGCTACCAGGCCAACGCCTCGGCGCTCAGCGCTGTTTCTCACGAGGGGTTGCGCTTCAACGGCCTTGTAGCCGAACTAATAACCGAGCCCGGAGCGTTATCCGGCGAGTGGCTGAGCCAGGTCTACCCGGTCCCCGAAGGCGCCTACCGCGTCGGAGATTTCCTGCCGGACTATGACCTGAACGGCGGCGATATCCGGCTGGAGTTCTCGAAGAGCGGCGGAAACTTCAGACCTGTTGTCGAACTTGACGCCGCCAGCTTTAAAGACGGGGACACGCTGCAGTTCAAGGCCGTATTCAGCAGGGCGACATCCGAAAACGTCAGCCCTGTATTCAGGGGCATAAACTTCAACTTCATCGCGCCTCCGCCGACAGAAACCAAATTCAGCCTGCCGGCCGAGCGCAAGTATTATTGGCGCGTGGCCGCCAAGGATTACCTGGGCCGCTTCAGCGCGCCTTCCGAAGAGCGGTTGATCGTTTATGACACGAAGCCGCCCGTAACTGACAGCTTACTGGGCGGCGCAACCGGGCAGAACGGCTGGTATGTTTCCCCGGTTCCGGTCGCTTTTACCTCGACCGACGCGGTAGCCGGGGTACAGGGAACCTATTATTCCGTTGACGGCTCTTCGTTCAGTCTTTATTCGTCCCCGTTCGCCCTGGCGGTGGAGGGGTCCCGTGTACTGAACTATTATTCAACCGATGCCTCAGGCAATAAAGAAGTTGAAAAAACTTTCGGGGCCAAAATAGACCTGTCGTCGCCGACTATTTTATCCTCTATTTCCCCGATCCCCAATGGGAATGGTTGGAACAACGCGCCGGTCAGCGTATTGTTCTCCGGCACTGATACCATTTCCGGTATTGCTTATTGTAGTTCGAGCTCTACTGTATCAAGAGAGGGCGCGGGGCAGTCCGTCTCCGGGTTCTGTTTTGATAATGCCGGGCTGTCGTCTACGGCTACCTTGACGATAAATTTAGACACCACAACGCCTTCGCTGCAGTACGCTCAAACACCCTTACCAAACGAGTTTAACTGGAATAGCAGCAGCGTCACGCTTAAGTTCACCTGCTCCGACGCGCTAGCCGGGGTGAAGTTGTGCCCCGCCGAGATGCTTTTGAGCGGGGAGGGCGTGAATATTTCCACTTCAGTAAAAGCCTTCGACAATGCGGATAATTCAAAGATGGTTTCGGTTACCGGCATAAACATAGATAAAGCAATGCCGCTAAGCAGCGCCGCGCTTTCAGGGACTTATAAAAACGGGTGGTATTCATCGTCTGTCTCTGTCACTCTGACGTCCACAGATTCCCTGTCCGGCATCAAGGAAACATTGTATTCATTAAATGGTGCGGTATTCTCGCCCTACCAGTCACCTGTAACAATATCCGCGGACGGCGGTTATACGGGCAGGTATTATTCAAGAGATAAAGCCGGGAATGTAGAGGCGGAGAAAACTATCCCCTTCTCAATAGACCGCACCGCGCCGCAGGTCGGGTATACTCTTAATCCCAAGCCCAATTTAGAAGGCTGGAATAATTCCAGCGTGGAGGCAGTGTTTAATGCGACGGATACTTTATCAGGCGTGGATATCTGCATTTCTTCCCGGACTAATATCGAGGGTTCAGGCAAGACGCTCTCCGGCTGGTGTCGTGATATAGTAGGCAATATAAGCTATGCAACCGCTACTGTTAAAATTGACATATCCTCGCCAGTTGTAAATGTAGTTACCAGTACGGCGGCCAACAGCTTCAACTGGAACAATACACCTGTAGCCATAACGTTCGAGGGCTCCGATGCTATTTCAGGGATTCTCCGCTGCAATGGCAACAGAACAGTGTCATCAGAGGTCAGGGAGGAGATTGTACACGGTTCCTGTTGGGATAAGGCGGGGAATTCACGCTCCGCTTTCCGCGCGGTCCATATAGATACGACCACGCCCGTGACCACGGCTGGGCTTTCCGGAACCCTTGTGGATGGTTGGTATAATACAGCAGTTTTTATAACGCTTGTTTCAAGCGACGTTCTTTCAGGGGTTAATCAGACGAGTTACCGCCTGGAGCGGGGTGTGGATATTGTAAGTTCAGGCATATATAACTCATCCGTGACCGTAAATGCGGACGGGCAGTATACCTTGTATTATTACGGTACAGACAGGGCAGGAAATATCGAGGTCGAAAAAACAATGGCCTTTAAGATAGACCGCACCCTGCCGCAGGTAAGCTATACACTTACCCCCGCGCCGAATGGGAATGATTGGAATAATACCCCGCTTCAAGTTGTTTTCAACGGGACGGATGCTTTGTCCGGTGTCGTGGACTGCTCTTCCGGCACAGTTTCGGTCGAGGGTTCCTCGCAAGCGGTTTCTGGCTGGTGCCGGGATTATGCTGGTAATATGGCCTATGCAACGGCAACTGTGAATCTGGACCTTACAAAACCTGTCGTTTCTGCTTCACAGGCACCATCGAAAAACAGTAATGGCTGGAATAATACTTCTGTGACCGTAACAGTTACCGGGACCGACGCGCTTTCCGGAATCTCGTACTGTGTGCCAGCCAAAATAATAGCGACCGAAGGTCTTAATCAGTCTGTTTCCGGTTACTGTATGGATTATGCCGGCAATTCGTCCACAGCGACCTTGGTCTTAAATATTGATAAAACAGTGCCACAGATAAATATTTCCTCGCCGGTGGCTGGAAGTCATTTTATAGCGACTAAAGAGAAAATCAATATCTCTTTTGCTGTGTCTGATAATATGGATCCCGCAGCGAGAACTATTGCGCTATTAACACAGATCGAAGACAGGGGCAGCCCGAGAGGCGTCCGGCCTGCGATCATTGCTGTTGTAAATGGGCAGCAGATAGAGCCGTTGGATATAGACGACGGCATGTGGCGGCTGAGTGTGAGCGCGACTGATTTTGCGGATAATGCAAGCCTTGCAACGGGCGGATTATTCGAGGTCATCCATGATGTGTTGCCGCCCAGGACGGGCTTATCCACGGCCGGCGATAAATATCAAGGCGCTAATCCAGCACCGTATGTGACCGGCAGGACTACGTTTACCCTGTCCAGTATAGACGACCTGGTGGCCGCCATGGATAACAGCGGCCTGGGGGTAAAGAAACAGGGTTTAAGTGTAAGGGTCGATGGTACTGGGTTGATAAGGGGGCTTTCGTTCGAGAACGCAAATCCTGGGCAGGGGGCGACGTTCTCCTCTGCCTTCAGGCTCGACCAGGAGGCTGATGGAATATACGGCCTTTCCTATAATTCAGAGGATGTGTTGGGAAACATTGAAAAAATAATTATCAGCACGTTCATAGTGGATAATACCGCGCCGCAAACGGCGTTTAACCGCGTTTCGGGTCCGGCCTACCTTAACTATGTTTCTACGTGGACCCTCTTTGAGCTTTCCCCTGTAGACCCTGGCGGCTTTGCCAGCGGCGTAAAAGAGACCTCCCACAATATAAACAGCGGCGCCATCTTAACTTCACTTGCTAAATTTAACCTGCCTGCGGCTGATGGTAACTATCTCATTAAATACCGCAGCAGGGATAATGTGGAGAACCTGGAAGTAGAAAGGTCCAGCTCGGTATTTATGGATGCGACGCCGCCTGTTACCTCATTCAATATCTCCGAACCGCTGTACCTTAAAGACGGCGCGCGCTACATAACGCCGGCGAGCGCTTTGACATTTGCGGCGGCTGACCCGCTTTCGAATGAAGTTGCCGCTGGTGTTGAGCGTATAGAAACTGCGGTAGACTCTGGACCGTGGATTAAGTATACGCAGGCCCTGAAATTTGCCGAGGGCCGGCACACGATAAAATACCGTGGCA
>CAZUQT010000039.1:0-19456 GCA_964622585.1 uncultured Elusimicrobiaceae bacterium
CCCGCGGCCTCGACGGCCTCCGCTCTCAGGCCGCGAAAGTGAAGTCCGAGGCGCCCGGCCAGGTCCCGCCTGTGGACCGCGAAGCTAAATATTTCAAGGATTTCTCGGAAGCTCTGGCCGACGACGTGAACATGCCGGCGGCTCTCGCCGTGCTCTGGGAGACCCTGAAGGACCATTCCATACCAGCGCCGCAGAGGCTGGCTTTCGCCCTGGCTGCCGAGGAAGTCCTCGCCCTGAATTTGTTCGCCGAGAAAGCGGCCGAAGAACTTCCGGCCGAGCTGGCCGCCCTTATAAAAGAACGGGAAGCCGCCCGCAAAGCCAAGGATTTTAAGCGCTCGGACGAGCTGCGCAAAGCCCTTTCAGACAAGGGCGTGCTGATAGAAGACACCCCGAAAGGCACCACTTGGAAACATACACGCGGATGAAGAACCTGCTCGCCTGCCTGCTCCTGCTGCCCGCTTTCTGCGCCCCCGGCCTGTACGCCCAGGAAGCGTCTTCCAGGACCTACGTGAACAAAGACGGTTCGACGCTTACTTACGTCAAGCCGGGCCTCTGGCATACTATCGGCTCCGGTCCTTCGGACTGGGGCGGCTTCGTAAAAGAAAGTTTCAGGAAAGAGAACCTGCCCTGGCTCGGGGCTATCGGCGCCTCCACAGTTCTTCTGATCCATTACGACCAGAAGATCTACACCAGCACCAAAAAGACCGGCAGAAAGCTGAATATCTCAAGCAAGGACAGGACCAAGACCTACCTGAAGATAGGCGGCGTTTCGGTTTTCCGCGGCCCCGACGATCTTGGTTCGGCCATGTATTTCCTGGGAGACGGGTGGATAAATATAGGCCTGTTCGGCTATTTCGAGACCCGCGGTTGGCTCAAGGATGACTGGCGCGCCTCCCAGACCGGGCATCAGCTGGGCGAAGGTCTCCTGGTCACCGGGTTTACCACACAGATCATTAAGCGCATTACGGGGCGTGAAACGCCGCGCGCCGCCTCGGCATCCCGGGGCGTCTGGCGGATGTTCCCTTCCTTCAAAGATTTCCAGGCGCACCGCACGCGCTACGACGCCGTGCCTTCGGGCCATATGGCCACCGGGATGATGACCATAACGGTGATAGCCGAGAATTATCCCGACAATAGATATGTGAAGCCGCTGGGCTATGCCCTGCTTACCGCGCTTGGCTTCCAGATGGTGAACAACGGCGTGCACTGGGCTAGCGATTACCCGCTTGGCCTGGCCGTGGGCTACGGGGTGGGCAAGGCCATCGCTCATGGCAGGACAGCCGCGAAGCGCACTGGTCCGGCCGAGCCTTCGGCGCTGAATTTCGCGCCTTACCTTTCTCCGGAAGGGGCGGTGGGCGCTTCTTTGGCTTATAAATTTTAGGGGTAATTTTTTGTTTTGCCGCGGGGGGTAAAATGGATAAAGAAGAAATAGATCTGATCGAAAAAGCCCGCACCGGCGATACGGCCAGCTTTGAGGCTTTGGTGAAAAAATACCAGGAGAAGATCTACGGCCTGGCGAACTATGTCTGTCTCGGGCTGAAGTCCGAGGCGGACGACGTTTACCAGGAGACTTTCATCTCGGCTTTCAAAAATATAGCCAAGTTCAAGGGCAACTCCGGCTTCGGGACTTGGCTTTACCGCATCGCGGCCAATAATTGCTGGATGAAGTTCCGCAAGAAAAAAGCGGAAAAGCTTGTGAGTCTCGAGGATGTGCGCGGGCTCGAGGATATCGCCCATGTGGACGATATGGCGCGCAAAGAACTTTCCGAAAGCATTACCAAAGCTCTTTCAAAACTCTCCGTGGACTACCGCCTCGCGGTCACTCTCGCCGACATCCAGGGCCTGAGCATGGAAGAAGCCGCCAAGGTCCTCAAGATAACCGTCCCCGCCTTCAAAACCCGCCTCTTCCGCGCGCGGGCTGCTTTAAAAAAAGGTTTCTAAATTCCTTATTCTTTCATTCCTATCTTCTGGAACATCCATATCGCCGGGCACCATTTGGTGAAGGCCGACTGGAGGAGGTTGGCGCCGACGAAGGCGGTCAGCCACAGGAAACGCATATCCACGTAGACCGCCAGGCCTACGCTGAGCAGGACCATGAAGCCCGCAAGTAATCTGAGCGCGTCGTTTATTTTCATATTATAAGCTCCTATTGTATTTATTCTCCGGTATAGCCCAGCGCTTCGTCCGTTTCGGACGGCTGCGGGTTTTTGCTCTTCTTAAGCTTTTCAGGGTTGTTCATGAAGGCCAGGTAATAGAGGACCGGGACGGCCACGCGCGAGAGCAGGGTCGCGGCTATCTGGCCCGAGATCAACGAGATGGCCAGGCCCTGGAAGATCGGGTCGAACAGGATGACGCCGGCGCCGGCTATGACGGCCAGGGCGGTAAGGAGCATCGGCCGGAAGCGGACTACGCCGGCCTCTATCACGGCTTCAGGCAGCGGCATCCCGTCGCGCACTTTCAGGTTGATGAAGTCGACGAGGATGATCGAGTTGCGCACTACTATGCCGGCGGAGGCTATGAAGCCTATCATCGAAGTGGCCGTGAAGAAGGCTTTCATGCCCCAATGCGCCGGGATGATGCCGATAAGGGCCATGGGGATGGCGGCCATTATTATCAGGGGCGTCAGGAAATCCTCGAACCAGGCCACAACGAGGATGTAGATCAGGATCAGAACCATCCCGAAGGCCAGGCCAAGGTCGCGGAAGACTTCGTAGGTGATCTGCCATTCGCCGTCCCATTTTATCGCTGTCTCGGAGGCGCTCACCGGCTGGCGCGTGAAGTACTGGGTGATCTCGGCGCCGCGCGCTTTCGAAAGCGCGTCTATTTTCGCTTTCAGGTCGATCACGGCGTAGACCGGGCTTTCGGTGCCCCCGGAGATGTCCGCCGTCACATAAGCCACGCGCTGCAGGTTCTTGTGGTAGATCGGCTGGTTCTCCAGCCCGTTCTGGGCGCTTACGAAGCTGGACATCGGGATTACCGTGCCGTTGGGGGAGAAGAACTTTATTTCTTTAAGCGTGGAAAGCTGCCGGCGTTTCTCGGGGGAGAGGCGCAGGCGTATATCCACGGCTTCGTTCTCTTCCTCGACATGCGCCGAGTCTATGTCGGCCCCGGACAGGGAAAGCGCGGCCGTCTGCACTATCTCCGAAGCCGCCACGCCGTTCAGGGTGGCTTTCTGCCTGTCCACCACCAGCCTGGTTATCGGCTGGTCCTCCGGGATATAGGAATCGACGTCCACTATCCCTTCCGTGTTCTTCAGGATATTCTTTATCTCTTCGGCCAGGGCTTTCTGGTTCTTCGGATTTGGGTCGAAGACTTCCACCAGCATAGTGGACATTACGGGAGGGCCGGGGGGGACTTCGGCTACCTGCACTCTCGCATTATAGGCGTCGGCTATTTTTTTCAGGGGTTCGCGCACTGCTACGGCTATATCGTGGCTCTGGCGCTTCCTCTCGCCCTTATCCGAGAGGTTCACCTGGATATCGGCCTGGTAGGGCTCGCTGCGCAGGAAATAATGGCGGACCAGGCCGTTGAAATTATACGGGGCGGAGGCGCCGGCATAAACCTGCAGGTCCCTGACTTCCGGAACCGCGGCAAGTAATTTCGCCATCTCGCCGGCGGCCCGCTGGGTGCGCTCCAGCGAGGAGCTCTCGGGCATGTTTATGACCACCTGGAATTCGTTCTTGTTGTCGAAGGGCAGGGTCTTGAAGATGACCAGCCTGAAGCCGACCATGGCCAGAACCCCGGCCAGAAGTACCGTGGTAAAGAGCAGGAATTTCTTCCCGTTCGCGGGCTCGTAGATCAGCTTTTTCATCAGGGCCCGGTAGCCGCGGTCGAGCAGGCCTTCTTCTGTATGCTCGGCGTGCTTGATAGGCCAGCGCTGCACCACCTTGGAATAAAGCCAGGGCGCGAAAGCGAAAGCTACGCCCAGCGAGAACAGCATAGCGACCGAGGCGCCGATGGGGATAGGGCGCATATAGGGGCCCATCATCCCGCTGACGAAAGCCATAGGCAGGATGGAGGCTATCACGGTCCAGGTGGCGAGTATTGTAGGATTGCCTACTTCGTCCACTGCGTTCAGGATATTCCTGTACAGCGAATTTTTCCGGTTCAGTACGCAATGCCGGTTTATATTCTCCACTACGACGATAGCGTCGTCCACCAGAATACCGATGGAGAAGATCAGAGCGAACAGGGTGATGCGGTTCAGGGTGTAGCCGTAAAGGAAGTAAACCAGCATCGTGAGAGCGAGCGTTACCGGGATGGCCACCAGGACCACCGCGGCCTCGCGCAGGCCGAGAGTAAGGGCTATCAGCAGGGTCACCGACAGGGTGGCCAGGAGCATGTGGTAGATCAGCTCGTCCGATTTGGCTTTGGCCGTCTCGCCGTAATTGCGGGTGACGGTGATATTTATCCCGTCGGGGATCTCATGGCCTTTCATCGCCTCGACTTTGGCCATGATATTTCGGGAAACCTCGGTGGCGTTCGCGCCGCGGCGCTTCGCCACGGATAAAGTGACGGCCGGGCTGGAGACCGCTGTCTTAATCGAAGAAGCCGGGCCTTGCAGCATAGTGACCGCGCGCTCTTCCTCGTCCGGGCCGTCCACGATCCCGGCCACTTCGGAAAGCTTGACCGGGTGGCCGTCGAAAACGCCGACTATTATATTCTTCAGGTCGTCGGTGCTGCGTATGAAAGCGTCGGTCTCGGCCAGGAGCTTTGCGTCGCCGTTATTGTAGTGCCCGGCCGGAAGGCGGGCGTTCGACATCTTTATTATGCCGGCCAGCATCGGCGGGGTGAGGCGGTGCCGGGCTATCGCGGCGGGGTCGAAATGGACTATGAACTGGCGCTTATGCCCGCCTATGATGCGGGTTTCCGAGACATTCGTGACGGCGTTCAGCTCGGTCTGGATCCGGGCGGCGGCGCGGCGCAGCTCGTAATCGTTCTTCCCTTCGCCCCAGAGCGTAAGGGCAAGCACCGGCACGTCGTCGATAGCGCGGAATTTTATCAGCGGCTCGCCGGCGCCGCGCGGGAACATATCCCTGTTATCCATGGTTTTGGTGTAAACAAGGTTCGCCGCGGCTTCCGGAGTGGTTCCCACCTTGAAGCGGACCGTGAACATAGCGAAGTTAGGCTGGGCTATTGAGTAGATATATTCCACGCCGGGTATTTCCCAGAGCTTCCGCTCGCCCACTTCGACGAGGTGCTTTTCTATTTCTTTGGGCGTGGCGCCGTAGAAAGGGACCATGATGTCGAACATCGGCACGTTTATCTGCGGCTCTTCTTCGCGCGGGAGCTTGAAGGTGGAGAAGACGCCAAGCAGGATGAAAGTGATGATCAAAATGGGCGTGAGGCGCGAGTTTATAAAGGACGCGGCCATGCGCCCGGCGATCCCATATTTGTGGTGTGTATCTTTTTGCATAATGTTCTCCGGCTGCTTTATTCCTTGATAGTTAATTCTTTGACGCCAGTTTATCCGACATTTCTTTTACCGCCGCCGCGTCCAAAGTCTCGGAGGCCAGCAAAGTCTGGGCATGGTAGAGGTGCAGCTTATAGACGGTCTCGTAATAGGCCGCCTCGGCCTGCAGCACCGAAGCCTGGGCGCGGAGTACTTCAAGGACGCTCTGGCGGCCCTGGCGGTAGAGCGGGCGGAAGAGCTCAAGCGACTGGCTGGCTTTTTCTACCGTCTCTTTGGCTACCGGCAGGCTTTCCCTGGCCGCATTGTAATTGTTCAGGGCTTCGGCTACTTCAACCGTAGCTTGCTTGCGGGCTTCTTTAAGTCTGCTTGAGGCCATTGCGGCCTCGGCTTTGGCCCCGTCTTTTTTCGCGAAGTAGCCAGGATCGCCCAGAGGCATATTAAGCCGGACGCCCAGGAGCCGGTTGCCCCTGAAATCCGAGAGGCTTTTCGAGTTAGCCTCCCAGCTTCCGAAGGCTTCGACCACGGGCAGGTATGAATCCTTCTGCATGGTCTGCGATTCGACGGAAATGGCCGCCATTTTTTCCAAAGCTTTCAGGTCGCGCCGGCCGGCGGTATCGGCCTCGGTCGGCTTATAGCCGGTTGTGTCGGAGTAAGCGGACTCATTAAGTACGCCGGCGACCTCGCGGCCCGCAGAGGGGTCCTCACCGAGGGCTATGGCCAGTTTCTCTTTTTCAAGCTCCAGCGCTTTGTTCCAGTTAAGGCTGTACCCGCGCAGCCCGGACAATATAGCCTCGGCCCCGTAATAGTCCGAGCCGAGAACCATTCCTTTATCTTTAAGCATCTGGGCTGTTTTTAATTCAGTTTCCGCCGCTTTCACTGTATCGGCGGCCAGCGAGGCGAGCTTTGCGCGGAGGAGCACAGTAAGCCACTGGTAGGTGATCTTGAAGGTTATCCCGGTCTTCGCTCTTTCATAGCCGTTCTGGGCGGCCTCGATGCCGAGATTCCCCATTTTCATAGCGTGGCTTATAGCGAAACCGGTAAAAAGAGGAACGCCGGCCTCTATCCCGGCCATATAATTCCCGGCAGCCTGCGGATCGTTTATAGTGGCCAGCGAAGCCATGCCGAAAGTTCCCTGCCGCATCGCGGTGGCGAAAGCGTAAACGGGGTCGGTTCCGTTCGTGTACATGCCTTTAAGCTTGAAGCCGCCCAGCCTGGACAGTTTAGCCTGCTCCAGGCCGGCTTTGGCTGAACTGACTCGTGCCGCTTCCGTCATTATCACATTATCGGTTTTAAGGCCGAGTTCCACCGCCCTGGACAGCGTCAGGGGGCTGTTATCCAGGGCTTTTGCCGGGATAGCTGAGAATAAAATCGCAAAAAGGGTTAAGTGCTTCATTTTTCCGCCTCCATAGCTTTGCTGCACTAATGAGATGCGGAAAGGGGCCGAAAGTTTCACTTGGCGGGAAAATAGCCAAAAAAATTTTCAGTTTCGCTGATTTTTTGGTAAAATAATATGGTGCCTTGAAGTTTAAGGCTTCAGTTCCGGCAAATGCGGGCGTCGTACAGTGGTAGTACGCGACCTTGCCAAGGTTGAGATGTGGGTTCGATTCCCATCGCCCGCTCCAGATTTAATGTATTAGGCCATCCTTTCAGGATGGCCTTTTCCTTTATGCGGGTGATGGGAATCCTTCCTTATAGGGGAGAGCTCGCTGACGCTCGCGTGTCGCCCGCTCGATACAATAGAGGACTCAGAGAGGATGGCTTTTCACTTATTCCGTGGCGATGGGAATCTTCCCTATAGGGGAGAGCTCGCTGACGCTCGCGGTCGCCCGCTCGAGACAATAGAAGAATTTGATTAGGGAGGCTTTTACTTCTATCCCATGCGGATAGGTTCTTTCTTTGTGCTCTCGTTTATTTCTTGCCGAGGCAGGGGAAATAGGAATTCGGCAGATTCTCGATTTTGAAGCCGGTTTGGTCTTTCACCAGCACGAAAGAGTCGGTCGCGGGACCTTTTTCATATGAGGCGTCGAAGCGGTAATAGAAGCGGTTTCCTTTAAGGTCCAGCAGTTTGAAGCTTCTCCGGGTCCCGCCTTGATATTTACCCAGCTTCTCGTATGCGGTCCTCATGGTCTCTCCTGAGGAGTATTCACTGGCGCCCGCGGTAAGCATGGAGCCGCGGATATAGTCGAACTCTCCGGAGTTATAGCGGCGGTAATATTCGTCCAGCACCTCGCCTGTAGCGGCCCGTCCCCTCTCCGTGAGCGGGACCACGTAGCCTAAGAAGGCGAAGAAGCACAGGGAAACGGCGATAATTATTTTTTGAAAAGCGGCCATAGATGCCTATTCCTCGGAATACCCCCGGCTTTTTATCATTATAGAAAAACAAAAGGCCGGGACGGGACAGGAAAAGGGTTTATTAGCGCGTTTTTTGTTTTTCTTTGCGGGAGGTTTTCCAGAGTTCCCATTGGTCCAGGTCGCCGAAGAAGCCGTGGTCGCCGGCTTCGAGGGCGAGCAGGGCGCCGCTGACGCGGTCCAGGAGGTAGCGGTCGTGGGTTACCAGGACCAGGGCGCCGGGGAATTCTTTGATGCTGTTCTCTAGAACTTCCAGGGACTGGATGTCCAGGTCATTGGTGGGCTCGTCCAGCAGAAGCAGATCGGCCGGTTTCAGCATCAGCTGCGCTATAAGGACGCGGGACTGCTCGCCGCCGGAAAGCCTGCTCATTGGGAAGTCCAACTGCTCGGCGCGGAACAGGAAGCGGTGGGCCCATTTGTTCACATGGATGAAATTCCCCTGGTAGAGAACGTTCTCGCCGGCGGGGCAGAGAGCTTTGCGCAGGGTGACGCTCAGGTCGAGCTGGTCGCGGTGCTGGTCGAAGACCGCGATCTTCAGGTCCTCGGCAAGTTTGATAGTTCCGGAGTCCGGGGCGAGCTCGCCGGTCATTAGCTTGAGCAGGGTGCTCTTTCCGCTGCCGTTGGAGCCGAGCAGGCCGAGCTTGTCGCCTGGGCGGAGCATGAAGTCGAGCGAGCTGAAAAGTTTGCGGCCGCCGCGGCTCATGGAAACGCTTACTCCGTGCACCAGCTTTTTTGTCTGCCGGCCGCTTGCGGAGAAATTTATGGTCGCCGAGCGGTTCTGCGAGTTCCTGAACTCTAGTTCGGCGAGCTCGTTTATCAGGCCGCCGGCCCGGTCTATGTGGGCTTTCTGCTTTGTGGCTCGGCCGCGCGCGCCGCGGCGCAGCCATTCTATTTCTGTGCGGACTATATTTCGCACCGAGTCTTCGCGGGAGGATTGGGCGTCGAAGAAAGATTCGCGGTTCTCCAGGAACTTGCTGTAATTCCCGGCGCTGCTGAAATGCCCGAGCGGGTAGCGCTTGTCCAGCTCTATGATGCGGTTGCAGACCCGCTCAAGGAAGCGCCGGTCATGCGTGACTACGAGGAAAGCGAACCTGAGGTCTGACATGAAATTCTCAAGCCAGAGCACGCCTTCCAGGTCAAGGTGGTTGGTGGGCTCGTCGAGCAGAAGCAGGTCGGGCTCGCGGACCACCTGGGACAAAATAGCCAGCCTTTTGCGCCAGCCGCCGGACAGCTTCGAGACCGGCTGTTCAAAATCGGTAAAACCGGCTTTTTCCAGGTAGTCCTCTATGCGCAAATCTATTTCATAATCTTCCAGATTCAGCCCGGAGAGGGCCTCGGCCAGCTTGGCCCGCACCGTAAAACCTTCCGGCGCGGCTTCGAAAGTATCCTGCTGGGGCAGATAGCCGACCCGGAGGCCGCGGCGCGGCGCGAGGTTCCCGTCATCCTGGGTTTCCAGCCCCGCGAGTATTTTAAGCAAAGTGCTTTTCCCGGTCCCGTTCGGGCCTATCAGGCCGGCGCGCTCGCCGTCGAAAAGGCCGAAAGAAAGGCCTTCGAAAAGAGGCCTTGCTCCGAAGCGCTTTGAAAGGTTCTGACTGCTTATTAGTATAGCCATAGAAGTAATATAGAAGACAATTAAAAACGGTCCCGGTCTTCGCTGTTCTCGCTGCAGCGGAGCGTTTTTCGCAATTTATATTAGAAGGTAGAAAGCTTCAGGAAGGAAACTGACGATATTTACCTTAAGTTGCCTCTATATTATAACAAATGCCGAAAAAGGGGACAGGCTACTTTTTTAGAAAAAGTAGCCTGTCCCCTTTACTTAAACTTTCCTGTGCTAGGTGTCTACAGTGGAGATCGCTTCTATTTTGTCCCAGGCTACGTAGGCGCTGCGGCCCTGGCCGCGGTTGACTACCAGGCACTCTTCGGTGACCGTTACCGATTCGGCCCTGAGCGCGCCGGGGGCGGAAGCCGCCCTGATGATGACCACGAACTGCTTGTCCCTGAGCGCGTAAGTGGCCTCGCCGGGTTTCGACTCTTCGTCCGGCGGGACTACCATGAACCGCTTCTTGAATAAACTTTCCCACGATGTTCTGTCCATAGTTTGCCTCCTGAGGCTTAAGATCATGCGCTAAGCTAGCTTTAGAAGTTTTTTAACGGTGTCGACAAGGAGGTCCGGGGTGAGCGGCTTCTTCAGGACGACGACGTTAAGGTTCCTTTCCAGGCTGGCCACGGCCTCCGGGGAGGCGGTGGAGAAGATTATAGGGGCGGGGGACATGAGCTGCATCCGCAGGCGCTCGAAAACTTTCTTGCCGCCGCCGGCCGGCATGTCCACGTCGAGTATGACAAGGGCCGGTTTGAATTCCTGGAACTTTGTGACCGCCCCTATCGCGTCTTCAGCGGTCTGTATCTCGAACCCGGCTTTCGTAAGTATTTCTTTGTACAGCTCCAGGATGGTCATGTCGTCGTCAACTACGAGCAGTTTGAGATTGGCCGGCTTAAGCCGGGGCGGGGGCGGCGGAGCCGGGTTCATGGCCGGGCTCGCGGCATTATGTAGAAGTTTTTTTACTTCCGCCAGCAGCAGCTGGGGGTCCGCGGGCTTCCCTATGAAGGACACATTATGAAGGTTCTTAAGATTCGGGAGATGTTCGGGCTGGCCGGTGGAAAATATTATGGGGACCGGGTCGCAGAGGCGGACTCTCAGGGTCTCGAAAACGAGCATGCCGCCGCCGGCCGGGATGTTCAGGTCGAGGATGATCAGGTCGGACTTGAACTGCTGGTGCAGGGTTATCGCGGACAGGGCGTCCTCCGCGGTCTGGACCTCGAAGCCAGTATCGGCGAAAAATTCCCTGTAGAAAGACAGAATGGCGGGATTGTCCTCGACCGCCAGGATTTTAAACATCTCTGTTCTCCCCGAAACTTGGTCCGGCTTCCGGATGAAATCCGGCCGGCGCCGGCTACTCCGCTTTTTTTGCGCCGAATTTAACGGTGACGGAAAATCTGTGGGTATTGCCCAGGTCGCCCATGGGGGCGTAGGCGTAATCGATGAGATATTTTTTCATATCGATTCCGATACCGCCGGCCACGCCGGCGGATTTCGGCCCGGCCTTGGTCCGATAGCCGACCCGTATTGAAAAGTTGGTGTCTTTGTCATAGACGCTGGTGAGGTCCACGCCTATGCTAGCGCCGGGGCCGGAGTCCTTCATCGAATTCACGTCGGTAAAGACGGTCAGGTCTTTCTTCGTGGCGCTGTTATTGTCCAGGCTGAAGGCGTACTGGCCGCCGAGTTTGACGTTCAGGGGCAGGGGGTCGCTGTCGTTTATATAGGTAAGCTTGCCGCCGACATTCTGGAGCGCGAAGCCGAAGACCAGCCTCCCGGGGATGGCGGCGTATTTGACCCCGGCGTCCATGGTCAGCGCGGTCGCGGCTTCGTCCTCCAGCTTGCTGGAGATATATTTCAGGTTCGCGCCGAAATTAGTCCTGACCGCGAGCCTGCCGCTGTAGCCCAGCGTGACGGCCATGTCCGAGGCGGAATAAGTTTGCGAGAGCTTGGTTCCGAACTTGTCGTATTTGTCGGTGGCCGGGGTGGAAAGATAGCTGATCCCCAGGCCGAAGACGCCGCCCCAGGCCCTTTTCGCGAGCGCCAAATTGGAATAGCTGGCGTCCATGATCCACTGTACCTGGGAAAAATAGAGTTCCGTATCCAGGACCCCGGCCAGGCCGGCCGGGTTGTAGAATATAGACTGGGCGCCGGAGACGGTGGAGGCGGCCTCACCGAGGCCGGACGCTTTGGCCCCCGCGCCTATCCTCAGGAACTGGGCTCCCGAGGTTCCCTCGCTGGCGGCCTGGCAGCTTGCAGCGGCCGCCGCCAGGGTGAAGAGTGCAAGAACGCAGATTTTCAGCATAGGTCCGTTCCTCGTTAAAAGCCGGGTCATTTAATGATCGCTATCCTGCCGGTTTTTTTGCCGCCGGCAGGGCTGGACACAAGGTATAAGTAGGTTCCGGAAGCGGCGCGCGCGCCGTCGGCGTTCCTCGCGTTCCACAGGCAGCGCCCGTCTCCGTCATCGTCGTTCAATTCTCTGACCAGGCCGCCGGCCAAATTGTAGATCTTTACGCTGGACCTGGCGGGCAGCGATTCAAAGACTACGCCATCGCCGTATACGGACTGGCCGAAGGCCCCGCTGCTGCCGGGCTTATACGGGTTGGGGTAGGCGAAGACGTCGGCGATAGTTCCCACGGACGAAGTGATGCTGCCGAGCGCGTAGATGGAGAAATGCGGCACGTCGGCGTACACGGTCCGCGTGGGTTTGTTAAGTCCGGTGTTGGCCAACTGCTTCCAGACCAGCGCGCCGGTGTCCAGGTTGAACAGTCTGAGCGAGGTGACAGGGAACAGGGTTCCATCCACTATATCGTCCGCCGGGGAATCCAGGTAAGTCACGGTTATCCTGGCCGGTGAAGGCAGGCTGGCCGAGGTGGAAGAACCGAAAACATCGTACAGGTGGAATTCCAGGATCGTCCCGTTAAGCAGGGACACGTTGGTCAGTTTGTTGGTGGCCGCCTGGAGGTCGCTCAGCGGGATGTCGACGGGGTTCGTGGCCGCGCTGGTACTTATGGCGAAGTAGCTGTCGGGGGTGCCGGCCGGGATGGAGACCGTCACCGACGCCAGCCCGGCTCCGGTCAGCGCCTTCGTCACATTCTGGCTTGCCGCCGCGGTGGCGAAAACCATGGTGTAGGAGGGCGGCGGCGGCAGGGTCATGTTCCCCGCCGAGATAGCGCTCGAGACCGAAAGTATACCGTCGTAATTGTAACCGCTGACGGCATAGTAGTAGGTGGCGGCGAAGCGCAGGCCGGTGTCGTTGAACCAGGTGGAGACAAAAACATCGCTCCAGGCTTTCACTGTGGTCCAGGAGTTCCTGTCCAGCGAGCGGTCCAGCCTGTAGCGGGTGCTGCCGTCACTGTCCAGCCAGCCCAGCGACATGGTATGGACCCCGGAGCTGGTAATGACGGGCGCCGCGGGAGCGTTCGCCAGGGTAGAGGTGGATTTTTCCGAATAGTCCCCTTCCCCGGCGGAGGCGACGGCGCGTATCCACCGCGTATATCTTGCGTTCGCGCTGGACAGGTTGATCTCCGGATAGGAGAAGGTGGACGAACTGAGGCCGGTGACGATCACGCCTTCGGAGGCTGTGTAAATGTTGTACGACAGCACAGCTACCGACGTGGAGATATCGGTCCACGACCAGGTTATGGAGGTCGTGCTGGTCGCGGCGCCGAACAGCAGGGGCGCTATATGCCTCGTAACGGTGCTGCTGACAAAGCTGTAATCCCTCCTGTTGCCGTCGGTAGCCGCGGCCAGGCCATCGGTCAGGACGCCCAGCCTGTTTATCGCGCCGATCCGGTAGGAATAGGTCGTGGAGGGGGTAAGCCCCGTGTCCTTGAAATGGTTCCCGGTAACGCTGGAAAGGAAGACCCAGTTCCCCTGTTCGCCGATGCTGGTGGAGCGTTTCACCTGGTATTGGGTGGCCGGGATCTCGGGCTCCTTCCACCAGATGCCGACGCTGCGCGCCGCGACGGTGTCGAAAGACACGTCGTTGGGCGGAGTGGCGAAGGTCGCGCAGGTGGAACCGGTGGCGTCGCTGTTGTAGAAATAATAACAGGCGGGGTCGCCGGGAGAAGCGAAGCAGCTCGGGGTCCACGATTGGAGCGCGCCCAGGGCCCGCGTGTGCGTGCTGTTGGTGAGCAGATAGGGCTCGGACGGAGGGGCGGGGCTGTAGATATAGCTGGTGGCGGACGCGTCCGGTATAGTGTGTAATATCTGCCAGAAGTCGCCCCAGTCAGCGGTGTGGCTTCCAACGGCGAAGTAATAACCGGTGAGGTAGCCCATCCCCGTAAAGGTCCCGGTAGACCAGGACCACTTCAGGCTGGTATCCGTTACGGCCTCGCAGGAAGGGACTGGTACTTTGGGCTTGGTGATCACTTTGTACCGCCCGCTGTAGGCGAAAGGGTTGAACGCGTTATCGGGCGTCCGCTCATTATCGCCGTTGATGGCCCCTATCCTGAAATCGTGCTTGGTGTTCCAGGCCAGCCCGGTCACCAGGGAGGGGGGCGCGGCGACTATCGACGAGGTCAGCGCCACATTGAAATTCGCCGAACTTTCGGCCACGCCGGCGGTGGCGTAATCGATCACGTACTTGCTTGCCTCGGAAGCCGCGAGTCGGGGCTGCCAGTTAAGGTTCACGGAGTCCGTAAAGACGTTCAGGAAGCCGGGGGAGACCGTTCCGCAGGTCGACGGGGCGATCGCGTAGGTGTATTTCCTGTAGTCGGTCTTGCCGGGGCTTTCGAGGATGCCGAACGCTTTTATCCAGCGCGTATGCGGCGAGTTCGCGGCGGGCGCGGCGCCGTCCACGTAGGTCTCCGTCCAGGAACTGACGTCAACGGACGTGGTGGAATAGACCACCCCGCCGGTATCGGAATAAATGCGGTAGCCGTCTATCCCGGTGGCGGCTATATCGGTGGACCAGCTCCATTGTATGGTGTAGGAGGAAAGGGCGACGGCGGAAGAGATGGTCATGTCGAGCGGCGGTGTTATGAACGTTTTGGTCGCGCTGTAGATGCCCGGCGTCACTTCGTTATCGCCGTTTATCGCCCCCATCCTGACAATATAATTCTTGTTGCTCAGGAGAGGGATCTCCTGCCAGGGAACGAACGCGGCCCTGTTGTGGGAGTAGTCGGCCCCGCCGTTGGTGGAGCACTGTATCTCATACGCGGTCGCCGTGGACCAATGCCATTCGAAATAGGCGCTGGTGGCGGTGATCGTGCCGACCCGGACGGTGTACGGCGGCATATAAATATCGGCCGGCGGGAGGGCGTAGGTGTATTTGGTTATTTGCTGCGACGCGGTCCCAGTAGAAGCGCCGGTGTAAGGGGCTATCCACCTGACATAAGGTTTGTTGGCGCCCAGGCCGTAGTCGGTATAGGAGCTCGTGGTCGAGCTGAGGGTGATGACCGCGGAGGTGCTGGAGGAATACAGATAGTAACCGTCGACGCCGGTCACGGTGGGCCATTTCCATTGTATGCTGGCGGTGGAAAGCGCTATGCCCTTGAAGCTCTCCGCCGCGTCGTCGCCGCCCAGCGCATAGAAGGAGAAGTGCGGAATGTCGGCGTATACGGTCTTCGCCGCCCCGTTCAGAGTGGACGGCAGCCTGTTCCAGGTCAGCGCGGCCGTGTCCAGGACGTACAGCCGGAGCGTGTTCACCCGCACCGGGCTCCCGTCGACGAGGCCGTCGCCGGTGGCGTCCGGGTAGGTAATGGCCACCCTCGCCTGGGAAGGCAGGGTGGACGTGGAAGCGTTGCCGAAAATGTCGAACAGGTGGAGTTCCACGATATTGCCCGGGACCAGCGTGGCTTCCGTCAGCCTGGCCGTGGCGTCGTCGAGGGCGTTCTTCGAGATATCCACCGGGGCCGCGGCGGCGCTGGTGCTTATCCAGAAGAAGCCGTCCGGAGTTCCGGCCGGGATGGTGACGGTTATTAAGCCCGCGCCCGGCAGCGGCGCCGTGACGTTCTTCGCGGCATCGGTCGCGAAGACGGCCGTGTACATCGACGGCAGCGGCGTGGTCACGCCGGACGTGACGGCGCTCGAGAGGGAGACCGCCCCGTCGTCGTTATAGGCGCTGACCGCGAAATAATAGGTGGCGGCGTAGCGCAGGCCGGTAGCGGCGAACCACGTGGAGACCTGGACGTCGTTCCAGGAACGAATGCCGGTCCAGTTGATCCCGTCGGTCGAACGGTCGAGCTTGTAACGGACGCCTTCGCTGGCCGGCCAGGCCAGCGACATGGAGTAGGAGCCGGTGCTGGTAATGGCCAGCGAAGCGGGCGCGTTCACCAGCGTGGAGGCGGAGGCCTCGCCGTAATCGCCTTCGCCGTCGTAGGCGGTGACCGAGCGCGCGCGGCGCGTGTACCTGGCGTTGGCGCCGGAAAGGCCCGCCTCGTCATAATAGGTCGCGCCGGCGCCCAGGCCGCCGGCCAGCAGGCCGTCGGTGGAGGTATAAAGGTTATAGGCCGTCACTCCGGAGTAGATATCCGTCCACCACCAGCGTATGGAAGTGGTCCCGGTCGCCACGGCGTACAGCGAGGGCGCGCCGTGCACGGTCATGGTGCTTTCCGCGTAGCTGTAATCCCTGCGGTGGCCGTAGGTGTGCGTGGACATGTCGAGGGTCTGTATGCCTACAACGTTGATGGCCCCGACGCGGTAGGTGTAGGTGGTGAAAGCGGTCAGGCCGGCGTCGTGGTAGCTGTTGCCGGTGACGCTGGAGACGAAGGACCACGGGCCTTTTTCGCCCAGGGTGGTGGAGCGCTCTACGCGGTACTGCGTGGCCGGAACTTCCGGTTCTTTCCACGCCAGGGTCAGGCCGTGCGGGGCCCTGGTGGAGAAGCCGACGTCGTTCGGGGGCGTGGCGAAAGTGTAGCCTTCCGTATCCCGTCCGTAGCTGCCGAAGTTGTTGTAGTAATTGGGGTCGCCGGGCGCGGCGGCCGGGTCCTGCTGGTTCACCCAGATGGTTATAGTATGGGTGCTGTTGGTCATCAGGTAATCCAGGTTGTACTGGTTGCTGGTCACGCCGGTAAGGGTATCCAGGGGGGCCCAGTAGATCGAGCCGTCCGGGTTGATATGCTTATCGCCGATCCTGTAGCCGGAGATATATTCCGGGTGGGTGTAAGCGGCGGTGGACCAGGCGCAGTGCATGGCCGTATCGGTCCATGGGGCGAAGGAGAAGTTCGTCACCGGGCCGGGGAGGGTCATTACTTTGTAGGCCTGGCTGTAGGCGAAAGGGTTCAGGGCGTTCGCCGGGGTCTGTTCCCCGTCGCCGTTCATTGCCCCTATCCGCAGGTCGTACTTGGTGTTGTCGGTCAGCCCCGTTACCGCCTGCGGCGGCGCGGCCGCTATGGCCGACGTCACAGCCACGGCGAAACCGGCCGTGGTGGAATGGTCGATCACGTACTGGCTGGCTATGCCCGGGCGCCAATCGCCGGAGAAGATAGCGGTGGACGCTCCCTGGACCGGCCAGTGGAGGGAGAGGGACTCCTGCCCGACGTGGGCTATCCAATGCGGGTCCGGGTCGAGCCATACCGCGGTGGCGGAGGCCGGGGCTATGGCATAGGTGTATTTCTGGATGACCGGGGACTTTTCGCCCTCCAGGTAGCCGGCCGCCGTGAGCCAGCGCGTGTGGCGCGAGTTCGCCGCCAGGGTTACGCTGTCCACGAAGACTTCGGTCCAATAGCTGGTGTTCGGCGCCAGAGCGGCCAGGATCACGCCCCTATCGAGCGCGGCCGGCAGCGAATTCTCGGCCGTCAGGGTGGAATGATACACATTGAAGCCGGTGATATTCGTCCCGGCGAACATATCCTTGTCCCAGCGCCATTGGATGGAATAGGAGGAGATGGCCACGGCCGTTAAGGCGGAGGGCGTAAGGGGCGGGGTTGTGAAGGTCCTGGTGGCGCTGTAGATGCCGGGGGTCAGCTCATCGTCGCCGTTCACGGCCCCCATTCTGACCATGTAATGCTTGTTGCTCAGGACGGGGAATGTCTCCCACGGCACGAAGAAGGTCCTGTTGCGGATATAGCTGGCCCCGGCGTCGGTGGAACATTCCATCGCGTAAGCGCTGGCGTGCACCGGGTTGGGGAACCAGTACGCGGGCGGTATCTCGGCGTAGGCGCTGGTGGAGACGATGGTGTCGGTGCGCCTGGCCCAGGGCAGGGCGAGGGAGTTGGTCGTGGGGGCGGCCACCGGGGCGTCCGTGGAAATAGCTATCTGGGCCGGGGGCAGGGCGTAAGTGAACTTCTGCATATGCGGCGAATCGCCGCCCTCGTCGATACCCTGGTAAGCGGTTATCCAGCGGGTGTACGCCGTATCGGCGCCAAGCCCTGCGTCCAGGTAGGAAGCGGTGGAGGAGCTTAAAGCTATCTTTACCGCGGTGCTGGAAGAATACAGGTAAAAACCGTCTATTCCGGTGTATGTGCCGGTGGACCAGTACCAGTTTATGCTGGTGGTGGAAAGGGCTGCGGCGCTCAGGCCGGTGACTACGGCGGCCACGGGGCTTGAAAGGCGGAGATTCCTTGGTGAAGCCTTGTTGACCCTGGGGCCCGCGGCCGCGGCGTTCCAGGGGAAAAGCAACAGCAGCGGCAGCAAAAGCGAATTGATCTTTTTAAACGGCATTCTTTATACCTCGGCGGAATCTGACAAAATTAAAAAGGTCCCAGACAGAACCCGGTTTAAGCGGGCCCATTGATGAGTAAAAAAAGATTGTAGCACTTTAAATACGCACTTTGTCTATATAAAGGCGTATTGACAGATATAGGCTTGCGAGGGGCGGGCTGAAGCCCGGCAGCTTACGGGGCCTGGCCAAATTAAAAAGGGCGACCAGCCGAGGGCCGCCCTTTAAAGATAAGCCGTGCTTTTTATGGCTGGGTCGCGCTTATCAGGTCCTTCGTATCGGCGTAAAGAGTCCTGGCCGAGTCGGAGAGCTGCCTGGCATACCGGGAAATGTCGGCGGCGTTCCACTGGGAATTATAGCCGACGACAGCCGGGTCTCCGGAGCGGATGGTCCCTTCCAGGCGTTCCGCGGCGTCCTGCAGGGCCGGCCAGGTCAGGCGGAGGATGTCGCGGGCCGAGGCTTCCATGTTCCGGGCGCTCTTATTAAGCTCCGGGGCTTTCTGCGCGAGATTCAGAAGATTCCTGACGTCAGCCATCAGCCGCCGGCTGGTGTCGAAGCGCCGCGACATGTCCGAGGACATCCTGCTCAGGTCGGTCCGGAAAAAGTAGTCATTGGTATTGAACTGGATCATCTGCCTGGCCCTTCTCTCCAGGTCGTTCAGGTCGTTCCCGGCCCGGTAAAGATCGCTGCGTAACGCCGAGAGCTGCTTCTCCGTATCGTTGAATTTCACGAGCAGGCCGGGGGAGACCGGCTCCGCCCTCATAGGCGTTCCGGGTAAAGGTATTGAAACCTGGTCTGACTTGCCGAGATCCGGGGCCCTTAAGCTTTCCAGCTCTAACTGGCCGGCGGCGTAAACCGCTGAAGCCGTGAGCGCTAAAACACTAAATAAAAATAATATTTTTTTCATCCTGCCCTCCTGAACCTGTTCTCTCTGCTATATTTTAACACAATAAGCGGCGGCGCTCGCGTCCCGGCGGGAGATGGTTTTATAGCGAAAGCCCTCCGGTTTTGCCGGAGGGCTTATCGTCCATGGCCGGACGCTAGTTTATCTTCCCGTCCACTCCGAAGATATAGGCTATCAGGGCGGCGCGGGCCCACATGCCGTTGCGCTCCTGGCGCCAGAACACCGCCCTGTCGTCGTCGTCGACGGAGACCTCTATCTCGTGGCGGCGGGGCAGCGGGTGCATGATCACGCAGGTCTTCTTGATATTCTTTAAATGCTCCTTCTTGAAGTAGAAGGGGGAATAGTCCACTCCCTTGGACTCCCCGCCTTTATCGTGCTCGTCCTGGATGCGGGTCATGTAGATGGCGTCGGCGCTCTTCATCGTGCCCTTGAAGTCCTCGGTTTCCTGGAACGGTATCTTGTGGCGCTTCAGGAAGTCGAGAATGTCGGCTTCCATGCGGAATTCTTTAGGCGAGACGAAGGAGAGCGAAACGTTCTTGTAGTTCTTCATCAGGTAGCTGAGCGAGCGCACCGTGCGGCCGCGCTTCAGAT
>CAZUQT010000040.1:0-19165 GCA_964622585.1 uncultured Elusimicrobiaceae bacterium
GAGAACGTCCCCGGGGAATTCCCTTACGCGGCGGGCGTATTCCCGTTCAAGCGCGAGGGCGAGGACCCTACCAGGATGTTCGCCGGCGAAGGCGGGCCTGAAAGGACGAACAAGCGCTTCCATTACGTTTCAAAAGGGCAGCCCGCCAAACGGCTTTCTACGGCTTTCGACTCGGTGACGCTCTACGGCGCCGACCCGGATATCCGCCCGGACATCTACGGCAAGATAGGCAATTCCGGCGTCTCGATCGCCTGTCTCGACGACGCGAAGAAGCTCTACTCCGGCTTCGACCTGGCCGCCCCGATGACCTCGGTTTCGATGACCATAAACGGCCCGGCCCCGATCATGACCGCCTATTTCATGAACGCGGCCATAGACCAGCAGTGCGAGCTTTATATCCGCGCTAACGGCCTGGAGAAAAAGACGCTTAAAACTATCGAACAGCTGTACAAGGCGAAAGGTACGGTCCGCCCCTCTTACCACGGCAAACTCCCGGAAGGGAATGACGGGCTGGGCCTGATGCTCCTGGGCGTCACCGGCGAGCAGGTCCTGCCGCGCGACGTTTATGAAAAGATAAAAGCAGAGACCATGGCGAAGGTGCGCGGGACGGTGCAGTCCGACATCCTGAAGGAAGACCAGGCGCAGAACACCTGCATCTATTCCATAGATTTCTCCCTGAAACTGATGGGCGACGTGCAAGCCTACTTCATCGACCACGGGATCAGGAATTTCTATTCCGTTTCCATCTCCGGCTACCATATCGCCGAGGCCGGCGCCAACGCTATCTCCCAGCTGGCTTTCACCCTGGCCAACGGCTTCACTTACGTCGAGTATTACGCCTCGCGCGGGATGGACATAGACAAGTTCGCGCCCAACCTCTCTTTCTTCTTCTCCAACGGGATGGACCCGGAATTCTCCGTGATAGGCCGGGTCGCCAGGATCATCTGGGCGAAAGCGATGAAGCATAAGTACAAGGCCAATTCGCTTTCCCAGAAGCTGAAATACCATATCCAGACCTCGGGGCGCTCGCTCCACGCCCAGGAGATAGACTTCAACGATATCAGGACCACGCTGCAGGCTCTGTACGCTATCTACGACAACTGCAATTCGCTGCACACCAACGCTTACGACGAGGCCATCACTACGCCCACCGAAGAGTCGGTGCGCCGCGCTATGGCAATACAGCTGATCATCAACCGCGAGCTGGGCCTCGCCTTCAACCAGAATCCTTCGCAGGGCTCCTTCATCATCGAGGAGCTCACCGACCTGGTGGAAGAAGCCGTCATGGCCGAATTCAACAGGCTGAGCGAGCGCGGCGGCGTGCTCGGCGCTATGGAGACCATGTACCAGCGGAGCAAGATACAGGAAGAATCGCTCCACTACGAAACCCTTAAGCACGACGGCGCGATGCCGATAGTGGGCGTGAACACCTTCCTTTCCTCCAAGGGCTCCCCCACCGTAACTCCCGGCGAAGTGATACGTTCTACAGAGCAGGAAAAAACCAACCAGATCGCTTCGGTGAAAGCTTTGCATAAAACTTACGACAAGCAGGCCGCCGCGGCTCTGGCCGAGCTTAAGAAGAACGCCTTGGGCGGAGTGAATCTTTTCGAAAGCCTTATGGAAGCGGCCAAATACTGCTCCCTCGGGCAGATCACCGGGGCTTTGTTCGAAATAGGCGGGCAATACAGGCGGAGCATGTGATAAAAGACGAAGACAGGTTCCTCTACCTCCCCTGGGCCGAGCAGAAGCGGCTGCAGAACGAGAAACTGCACCGCTTCATCACCAGGCATTTGTACCCGTTCAGCCCTTATTACCGAAAGCTTTTCGACGATAACAAGATAAACCCGGACGATATCAGGACGGTGGAAGACCTCAGCCGCATTCCATTTACCTCGAAGCAGGACTTCCGCGACGCTATCCAGAAAGACCCCGCCAAAGGAACCCTCGCTTTCTGCCTCCAGCCGGACAAAGAAACCATAAGGAAATTCCTCCCGAAGACCGAGCTCGCGAAGTTCATGCTTCGGCGGGCGCTGAAAGGCGAGGCCGGCTTCAAAGCCGCGCTGGAAAAAGAATACAAGCCGATCTTTCTCACTTCCACCGCCGGGACCACCAGCACCCCGATGCCTTTCCTTTATTCCGATTACGATATACAGAACCTCAAGGTCTACGGCGGCAGGATGATAGCCACGATAGGGATACGGGACGAAAGACTGGTGAACCTGTTCCCTTACGCCCCGCATCTGGCTTTCTGGCTGGCCGTCCTGGGCGGGCTCTCGGCCAATGTCTTCGTCCTCAGCACCGGCGGCGGCAAGACCATGGGGACGGAAGGGAACATCCGCACCATCCTGAAAATGAAGCCCCAGTTCCTGCTGGGCGTGCCGAGCTACGTTTACCATGTGCTAAAAACGGCCCGGGCGGAAAACCAGGACTTCAGTTTCCTTAACCGGATAATTTTGGGCGCTAGCCCCGTCCCTAACGGCTTTAAGAACAAAATAGCGTCGATCCTCAAAGAGATGGGCGCTGCCGACGTGAAAGTGTTCGGCACCTACGGCTTCACTGAGGCCCGGGGCGCCTGGGCGGAATGCCCCACCGAGATCAGCGTTTCGAGCGGCTACCATACCTCTCCGGATATGGAAGTTTTTGAAATAATCGACCCGGTCACCGGCGAAGTTAAAGGCGAAGGCGAGGACGGCGAACTGGTCTACACCGGGATAGACGCCCGCGGGACCTGCGTTTTGCGCTACCGCACCGGCGACCTGGTGAAAGGCGGGATAAGCTATGCCCCCTGCCCGCATTGCGGCAAGACCGTCCCCAGGATCTCCAGCCACCTGACCCGCGCCTCGAATATCAAGAACGTCCAGCTCTCCAAGATCAAAGGCTCGCTCGTGAACCTTAACGACCTGGAGCGCTTCCTCGACGACAGGCATGAGATAAACGAGTGGCAGATAGAGATCAGAAAAAAGAACGACGACCCTTTCGAAGTCGATGAGCTGATCCTTAATGTCTGCCTCGCGGAGAACGTCAATAAAGACACTTTCTCCCATCTCCTGAACGAAGAGGTCATCAGCAATGCCGAAGTTTCCTTTAACGCCATCCACTATGTCACGCACCAGGAGATCTCAGAGAAGATCGAAGTGGAATCCGCAGTAAAAGCGAAAAAAATAGTGGATAAACGGCCCTCGAATTAGGTAGTTTGTTTTAAAAGGGGTTCATCATGAAACAGATACGAAAAGTTGGCGTATTGGGCGCCGGTACCATGGGTTCTCAGATAGCGGCGCATCTGGCGAACGCCGGATTCAGCGTGCTCCTTCTGGACGTGGTGCCTGACTGGATGTTCGACGCCGAACAGCTGAAAGACGTCAAGAACCGGAATCATTTCGCCCTGAAAGGCCTGGAAGCGGCTAAAAAGCTGAAACCCGCGCCTTTCGCCCTGCCCGAATTCGCCGAAGCGATAGAACTCGGGAATTTCACCGACGATCTTGGAAAATTAAAGGACGCGGACTGGATCATAGAAGTCGTAAAAGAAGACCTGAAGATAAAAGTCGATCTGATGGAAAAAGTAGCCGCCGTGCGGCAGCCCGGAACTATAGTAAGCTCCAACACTTCCGGCATCTCCCTGAACACGATGGTGAAAGGCCTGCCGGAAGAATTCAAACAGCATTTCCTCGGAACCCACTTTTTCAATCCCCCCCGCTACCTCCCGCTGCTCGAAATAACGCCTATCGCCGAGACCCTGCCCGAAGTCGCGGCGTATATGAAAGATTTCTGCGACAGGAAACTCGGCAAGACCGTAGTGCCCGCAAAGGACACCCCGGATTTCATCGCGAACCGGATCGCCGTTCCCGGAGTGATGAAGATCATCCATGTGATGCTTGCCGATGGCTACACTATCGAGGAAGTCGATAAGATGACCGGCAAAGCTATCGGCTGGCCGAAAAGCGCCACTTTCCGGACTTTGGATATAGTCGGGCTGGACGTGATCAGCAACGTCGTAAAATATCTTTATGAGCATATCCCGGCCGACCCGCGCAGGGAAGTCCTTAAAATGCCGCTTTTCGTAGAGAAGATGATAGAGAAAGGCCTGCTCGGCCAGAAAGCCAAGAAAGGCTTCTACCAGAACGTAAAAAAAGCTGACGGCAAAAGGGACCTCCAGGTCATCGATCCTGAAACCCTGGAATACCGCCCCGGGAAGAAAGTCGCTTTCCCGAGCATCGACGCCGCGAAAAGCATGGAGAGCGCCGGCGAAAGGATCAAATTCCTTTTCAATGGCAAAGACAGGGTCGGCGAATTCCTCCAGAAGACCCTGCTCTCGACTTTGGTTTACGCCGCCGAGCGCCTGCCGGAAGTCTCAGACGATATAATGGCCGTGGACGCCGCCCTTAAGAACGGTTTTATGTGGGAACTCGGGCCCTTCGAGACCTGGGACGCTATCGGCGTGGAGAGCATAGTCGAGAAGCTGAAAGCCGCTAAAGAGCCAGTCCCGCCCGTTGTCGAGGCGCTGCTTAAGTCGGGAAACAAATCTTTCTACCAGAGAAAGAACGGAAAGACCCTGTTCTTCGACTTCAAAACCAACGCCTATAAAGAGGCCGCTACGCCCGAAGGCGTGATCGTCCTCAGGGACCTGAAAGAGCAGGGGAAGATCATAGAGGAAAGCAAAGAGGCCTCGTTAATAGACCTCGGCGACGGCGTAGCCTGCCTTGAATTCCACACAAAGATGAACGCGATCGGGCCGGGCATGATCACGATGATGAAAAAGGCCGCTAAAAAAGTGGCCGGCGACAATAATTTCAAAGGCCTTGTGATAGGCAGCCAGGGAGACAACTTCTCCGCCGGGGCCAATCTGGACCTGGTGAAAGAATCCATCCTCAACGACGAGTTCGAAGATATCGAGGAGATGGCGAAGAACTTCCAGGACGCCCTGATGGGCTTCAAGTACCTGTCCAAGCCGGTCGTGGCCGCGCCTTACGGCTACACTTTCGGCGGCGCCTGCGAAGTCTGCCTGCACGCCGCCAGGATCTGCGCGGCTCACGAGACCTATATCGGCCTGATGGAATTCGCCGTCGGCGTTATCCCGGCCGGCGGCGGCACCAAGGAAGCGCTCCTCCGTAACCTGGACATGATACCGAAGGACCTGCCGCCGGGAAGCGAAGTAGACCCGCTTCCTTATCTCGGCAGGGCGCTGATGACCGTCCTGCGCCCGGACCTCAAAGTAAGCGCTTCCGGCCCCGCCGCGAGGCAGATAGGCCATCTGCGCGACTCGGACATCATCGTCATGAACAAAAGCCGGCTTATCTCGGAGGCGAAAGCCCAGGTGCTTGCGCTGGCCCCGAACTACCAGCCCCCCCGCCCCAGGAAGCTCACGCTTTACGGCGCGCGCGCTTACTCGGCGCTCAAAGCCCAGCTCTACCTGTTCCGGAAGGGCGGCTATATGAGCGACTACGACGTCCTTATCGCCACAAAAGTGGCGGAGATCCTGACCGGCGGTAATCTTTCGCAGCCTATAGAAGTTTCCGAGCAGTATGTGCTGGACCAGGAAAGAAAGGTTTTCATGTTCCTCTGTCGCCAGAAAAAGACCCAGGAACGGATAGCCCATATGCTGAAGACCGGCAAGCCTTTGAGGAATTAATATGAACAATATCCAGAAAGATCTGCTGAAGAACGTCGTCCTCGTCGACACGGGCGGCAGCGCCGGCGTCCGCACCGCGATCTCGAGAGCGAAAAAAGGCGGTTTCAAGACCGTCAGGTCGGACGACCTGGCCGCTCACGTGATAAAAGGCATTTTGGAGAGGACCAAGGTGGACCCGCTTAAGCTGAGCGAAGTAAGGCTGGGCTGCGCTTTCCCCGAGGGCGAGCAAGGCATGCAGCCGGCCAGGATGGCGGTCTTCGCCGCCGGCCTGCCTGTGGACGTCACGGCTCTGACCATAAACCGCTACTGTTCCTCCGGGCTCCAGTCTATCGTCGACGAAATAGCTTATATCGCCTGCGGGATGAAAACTGTTTCTATCGCCGGCGGCATGGAGAGCATGACTATGATCCCTATGGGCGGGGTGAAATTCGCCCCCAACCCGCGCCTCGTTGCAGAGTGGCCGGAGACCTATATGTCGATGGGGCTGACCGCCGAGCTTTTGGCCGAACAGGACGGGAATACAAGGGAAGAGCAGGACGCTTTCGCCCTCGACTCCCACAAGAAAGCCGTAAAAGCTTTGGACACGGGTAAATGGAAGAACGAAATACTGCCTTACCCGGTAAAAGAGACGGGGCTTGGCGGTAAAGCCAAAGAATTTATCGTAGACACCGACGAATGCCCGCGACGCGACGCCAATATGGAGGACCTGGCCAAATTAAAACCCGTCTTCCGGGAAAAGGGAACCGTGACCGCCGGCAATTCCTCGCAGATGAGCGACGGCGCCGCGGTGGTCATGATCACGACTATTGAAGAAGCGGCGAAGAACGGCCTGAAGCCCGCCGCCAGGCTGGTAAGCTATGAGGTCGCGGGCGTCGCCCCTGAAATAATGGGCATCGGCCCTGTCGAAGCGATCCCCCGGGCGCTGGCCTCGGCCGGGTTAAAGATAGAAGACATGGATATCATAGAAATGAACGAGGCTTTCGCTTCGCAGTCCATCTCCGTCATAAAGCGGCTTAAGAAAGATAAAGGTATAGCGATGCCCCTGGACAAACTCAACGTGGACGGCGGCGCGCTGGCTCTGGGCCACCCACTGGGCTGCACCGGCGCCTACCTCGCGATAAAAGGCATCAACGAATGCCGCCGCCGCAAAGGCAAATTCGTAATGGTAACGATGTGCGTCGGCGGAGGCATGGGCGCCGCCGGCATCTTCGAAGTACTTTACTAGGACCGCTTAGGGATGGGTTAGACAGAAGGCCGTATTGAGCTTTGA
This sequence comes from uncultured Elusimicrobiaceae bacterium, assembly GCA_964622585.1. Classification (GTDB taxonomy): domain Bacteria; phylum Elusimicrobiota; class Elusimicrobia; order Elusimicrobiales; family UBA9959; genus UBA9959. The sequence continues at coordinate 6,897 of CAZUQT010000040.1, forward strand.
CTACACCTGATCTTCGGTGAACACTATAAATATGAAGAGGGCGTTTTGTTTTTCAAAGGCACTCCGGATCACGCCGCAGGAAACACTGGCTTTCAACATTCCCGGCTGCACCGCAGGCAAAGAGGTCATCGATAAACTATCCCGGGCTAAGAATTAGTCCGAATAATCCGGGTAAAGCTTGCGCGCGCAATCCGGACAGATGCCGTGCGAGAAAGAGGCCTGAGAGCGCTCCTGCACGTATTTCTCGACCTGGCTCCAGTATCCTTTGTCGTCCCGGATCTTTTTGCAGGAGGCGCAAATGGGTATGATCCCGCTGAGAGTCTTGATCTCGGCGAGCGCCTGTTGGAGCTCGGCAATGGCGTTTTCGCGCTGCCGGACCGCTTCAAGCAATTGCTTCCTGGTCATGAGCAAGCCCCGGTAGCCCGTAGCCACCAGAATCAGGCCGATCAAAGCAAGAAAGCAATGAGTCTCTGCGACCAGAAGCGTCCGCTTGCGCTGCATCAGGGAGAGAACCTCCATCGGAATGGAGACGCTGATCCCGCCGGACATACCGGCCCGCATTGCGGAGTGACATCGCAGGCAATCCTTACTGAACCGGACTTCCCTCAACATCCGCAGATGGGGAACACCGTTCACCGGGACTACGGCCGTGATCTCGCCGTTGCTGGAATGGACCTTCTCCAGGGCGGTTTTCTCCCAAGCGTCCGGAGCGGTCTTATTCCCGGAAGGAAGGAGGCTGACCAGACGCGCGCGTACCGCGAGCCCTGACCCGATAGGCGTGCCGAACTTCTTTCGCAGAAGTTCGTTGCCCTGGAAATCGTGCCGGAAGAAAGTGACGGGGATCTCGGCATGGCTTTTGTCCCAGCGTGTCTCAAGCAGGGTGCGCTCGATGGAACTTGTCATACGGGAGATCGTATCGTGCAAAGTGACCCTGTCGTGTTCGAAGAGATTCCAGTAAAAAGAAGAACAAACGACCGTCAGCCAAGCGATAGCCGCGATTGCGGCATAAAGCCGCAATTGAGCGAAGGTATCTTTGCTGTGTTGGGACGACTGCGGCGACATAATAAAATTGTACTAAATCTGATTTTCAGGAGAGATAAAATCTCCGGTTCCCAAGGGTCAGGTCTTTACTTTTGACCTTTTTGCTGGAAATACATGCAGAGGTCAAGATTCAAGACCTGACCCCCGCCACCGGACCCCCGCCACCGCCATTGGGCTATTAAAAGTCAGGGGCAAGCGTTGGATTACCGGCGCCTGCCCCTTTTTTTATTAGAGGAAGTATTTTTTGCTTTCTATAAGCCTATCCGCTATCTTGCGCTGCAAAGAGACGGGGTCTACCAGATTATTGGCCAGCGGGCGGGCCAGCCTTTTCAGGCGGCCGAGGTAGGATTTGAGCATGTCCCCCTCCTCGAGGTAGGCCAGGACCTCTTTCGCGAGTTTTTCGGTTTCCATCGCGGCGTTCTGGACGTAAAGCTTGACTATCGCTTCCTGGATCTCGCCGCCGTGCTCTTTGGCGCGCAGCAGGCCGCTTTCGGACAGGTACATCAGGATGAGCATATCGCTCAGCCGGCGCAGAATCTCCTGCTGGGCGACTATCTTCTCCCTGACCGGGAATTTTTCCAGGACGCGGCCGCCGGCCACGAAGAACATCTTCTTCATCCCGTTCACGAGCTCGGCCTGCGCGGCCAGCTTCTCGTCCGGCAGCTCCTCGCTTGAAGACTCCTCGAGCTGGGCGGCAAGAGCGGCGCCGGCTTTGGCCAGGGGGAGCTTGCCCTTGCCCGCTCTCTCAAGCATGTTAAGAATAGCGGTCAGCCTGTTTATTTCGTTCGTGCCTTCGAAGATCCTGTTGATGCGGGCGTCGCGCAGGTAGCGCTCGGCCAGGTAATCCTTGGTGTAGCCGTAGCCGCCGTGCACCTGCACGTTCTCGTCTGCGATATACCAGAATGTCTCGCTGCCGGCGACCTTGAGTATGGCGCATTCTATCTCGTATTCCCGCAAAGCTTCAAGCACCGCGGGCAAATTCTTGAAGTCGGTGGCTTTGAACCGTTCTTCAACCAGCCCGGCGGTCCTGTAAACGGCGCTTTCCGTCATCCAGGCCCCTACTACCATGTTCGCGAGCTTTTCTTTTATCATCCCGAACTGCGCTACAGGGATACCGAACTGCTTTCTCTCGACCGCGTATTTAACGGCATCATTGATCACGTGCTTCCCGGACCCGGTGGTCATCGCGCCAAGCTTAAGCCTGCCGATATTCAGCGTATTGAAAATAATATGGATGCCTTTGCCTATCTCGCCGAGCAGGTTCTCGGCCGGGACCTGGACGTCCACGAGGTTGAGCGGGCAGGTGGAAGAGCCGGAAATCCCCATCTTGTTCTCTTCTTTGCCGACGGTAAAGCCGGGCGTACCTTTTTCCACGATGAAGCAGGCGGATTTCTTCGGATCGCCGTCCACTTTGGCCAAAATAACGAACAAATTGGCGAAGCCGCTGTTCGAGATAAAGGTTTTGTTCCCGTTAAGGATGTAAGATTTGCCGTCGGGGCTCAGTGTCGCTTTTGTCTTCGCGCCGTAAAGGTCGCTGCCGGCTTCCGGCTCGGTGGCGCCGAAAGCCCCGGTCCATTCGCCGCTGACCAGTTTGGGTAAATATTTCTTTTTCTGCGCTTCCGTCCCGAAGAACAATATCGGGTGGGTTCCGATACCGCTGTGCGCCGCCCAGGACACCGCCCAGGAGCCTCCCGCGCCGAAAACTTCCGAGACGCACATAGCGGTGGCGAAATCCAGCCCTGACCCGCCGTATTCCTCGGCCACGTCGGTGCCCAGGAAGCCCATATCGGCCACTTTCTTCAGCAGGCCGACCGTTATCCCGTAATCGCCTTTCTGCTCGTCTATCGCGGCCAGCTTGGGCAGAACGTCTTTCTCGATGAATTTTTTAGCCGTATCAACGGCCATCTTCTGCTCTTCTGTGAATTTTTCGGGCGTGAAGATCTTCGTAGTTACCGGGAAACCCAGGCCTCCGGGAATGGAAAAATAGCCGCCGGCGGAAATATCGTTAATTTTATCAGCGCTCATAGGGTTCTCCTCAATGTAATAAGGGTGAATGATCCAGGCTCCTGCTTTATTAAACAATTATATTCTATTTTTTAAGCATGATTTGTATAATTAATACTGCATTGATACAAGTCTCGGGGACCGTTGACCATAGGCATAAATGCCGGACTCTAAAATTCTCCGTTTCGACACGCTTCCGTCCACCCAGGACTACGCCGTAGAGCTCGCGCGAATAGCCGAAGGCCGGGAATGGGCGGCGGTCGTAGCGGACGCCCAGACAAAGGGCAGGGGAACCGGGGGCAATGACTGGTATTCCCCCCCGGGGCAGAATCTCTATTTTTCTCTGATAGCGTGGCCGGCCGGAACAATGGCGGACCAGGCGGTAACAAGTCACTCGGCGGCGCTGGCGGCGGCGGAAGTTCTCTCCGGCTACGGGATCAGCTGCAGGATAAAGTGGCCCAATGACCTGCTTGCCGGCGGCAAGAAGATCTGCGGCATACTAGCCACTTCCGGCTTGAACAGCCGCGGAGACAGCTTTATAGTTTGCGGCGTCGGCTTGAACGTGGATACGCTTGAATTCCCTCCGGGGCTTTCAGGCCTCGCCACTTCAATTAAGCTGGTAACGGGACAAAGCCCCGATAAAGAAGAATTGCTGGGAAAACTGCTTGCGGCGCTCGAAAGGCGCTTCCTGCTTCTTTTCAGGAACGGTTTCGCCGGGGAAGTGAGAGAATATGTCTCGCTGATGGCGCAAATAGGCGACGCCTATACCCCCGGGAAAGGCGGGCCGGCGGGGACCATAGCGGGCATTAGTGAGAAAGGCTGGCTTTTGGTAAAATACTCCGGCGGGATAGAGGCTGTCAGACCCTATGGATAAAATAATTTCGAATATAAACACGCAGAGCCCCGAGTTCAAAGAGAACGAAAAGTTCAACTTGGGCGTAGTGGCCGAGTTCAGGAAACGCCTCGAGACCGCGAAAGCCGGCGGCCCCCCAAAATCCAGGGAGCTTCATATTTCAAGGAAGAAACTCCTCCCCAGGGAAAGGATAAAAGCGCTCCTGGATAAAGATACCCCTTTCCTCGAGCTCTGCGCTTTGGCCGCGAACGGGATGTACGAAGACGAAGCGCCCTGCGCCGGGATCATAACCGGCATCGGTCTGATACACGGCCGCGAAGTGGTCATAATAGCCAATGACGCCACCGTAAAAGGCGGGACCTATTATCCCATTACCGTTAAAAAGCACTTAAGAGCGCAGGAAGTAGCCCTCGAGAACAATTTGCCCTGCCTTTATTTGGTGGATTCCGGCGGGGCTTTCCTGCCGCTGCAGGACGAGGTTTTCCCGGACAAGTTCCATTTCGGCCGGATCTTTTACAACCAGGCCATAATGTCGTCCAGGGGGATAGCCCAGATATCCATAGTATTCGGCTCCTGCACGGCCGGCGGCGCGTATATCCCCGCGATGAGCGAAGAGACCGTGATGGTCAAGAATCAGGCCACTATTTTCCTCGGCGGCCCCCCCCTGGTGAAAGCCGCCACCGGCGAGGACGTCACCGACGAAGAATTAGGCGGAGCCGACGTCCACTGCCGCATTTCCGGCGTGTCGGATCATCTGGCCGCCGACGAGCAGGGCGCTATCAGGACAGCGCGCAATATCGTCGAGAATCTCAAACATACTGTAAAGACGGACATCGGGGCCTCCGTTCCCGAGGAGCCCGCCTATGATCCGAAAGAACTTTACGGCATCATTCCCTCCAGCCTTAAAAAATCCTTCGATACGCGGGAAGTGATAGCCCGCATCGTAGACGGCTCAAAGTTCCACGAGTTCAAGAAGACCTACGGCGTAACTTTGGTCACCGGTTTTGCCAGGATAATGGGCCAGCCGGTCGGCATTATCGCGAATAACGGGATACTTTTCTCGGAGAGCTCTCTTAAAGGCACGCATTTCATAGAGCTTTGCTGCTCCCGGCGCATCCCGCTGGTCTTCCTGCAGAATATCACCGGCTTCATCATAGGCAAGAAATACGAGCACGGCGGGATAGCCAAGGACGGGGCGAAGCTCGTCTCCGCCGTGTCCAGCGCGAATGTGCCGAAATTCACGGTCATCATAGGCGGCTCCTACGGGGCCGGCAATTACGGGATGTGCGGCAGGGCTTTCGGCGGCAGGTTCCTCTGGATGTGGCCCACCGGCAGGATCTCCGTGATGGGCGGCGAGCAGGCCGCGAACGTCCTGTGCACCGTAAAAATGAACCAGTTCGCGAAAAAGGGCGTGACCATGAGCCCGGAAGAGCAGGCCGAGTTCAAAGACCCGATCCTGCGGAAATACGAGACCGAAGCCAGCCCTTACTACAGCTCCGCCCGCCTTTGGGACGACGGCGTCATAGATCCCGTCGACACCCGCAAAGTGCTGGGCCTCGCCATAGCGGCGTCGCTGAACATGCCCATCGAGGAATACAAAGCCCCTGTATACAGAATGTGAAAACAATAAAGATCGAAACCATAGACAGGATAGCCAAAGTCTCCCTGGCGCGCCCCGAAGTGCACAATGCCTTCGATAAAGCGATGATCCAGGAGCTTACTGAAGCGTTCTCGGCCTTCGCCGTCCACCCCTCCGTGCGCGCCGTGATACTGACCGGCGAGGGCAAGTCTTTTTGCGCCGGCGCGGACCTCAACTGGCTTGGCGCCAGCCGCTCCGCTCCTTATGAAGAGCATCTGGCGGACACGCTGAAGCTTTCCTCGATGTTCAGGGCCATCTATAACCTGGACAAGCCGGTCATAGCGGCCGTGAACGGGGCCGCGCTGGGCGGCGGCGTCGGGTTGCTGGCCGTCGCCGACGTGGTGATAGCTTCGGAAGAAGCCGTCCTCGGCCTGAGCGAGGTGAAGATAGGCGTGGTCCCGGCCTGCATCTCCCCCTACCTTTTCATGCGCTGCGCAAACAGGGCGAAGCTTAAGGAATATTTCATGAGCGGAGAGAGATTTTCCGCCAGGGACGCGAAAGAGGCAGGTCTGGTCGACCATATCTGCAGATCTTATGAGCTGCCGGAAGCGGCACTTGCAAAAGCGAGGTCTTTCGCCAATGCCGCCCCCAAAGCCCAGGGGGTATGCAAGCAGCTTTTCCGGAACGTCCCCCTTATGCACCTCGACGAAGCCGAGCGCTACACCGCGAAGGTGCTTGCGAATATCAGGACCGGCGACGAAGCGCACAGAGGCATAGAAGCCTTTTTCGCGAAGAAAAAAATAGAATGGGAATAAAAAAACTGCTTATCGCGAACCGCGGCGAGATCGCCGTCAGGATCATCAAGAGCGCCCGCGAGCTCGGGATAAAATGCGTCGCCGTGCACAGCGATATCGACCGCGGGGCGCGGCACGTGCTGGCCGCAGACGAAGCCCGCTGCATAGGCGAAGCCTCCCCCCTTAAAAGCTATCTCGACATGGGGAAGATCATAGCCGCCGCCAAAGACAGCGGCTGCGACGCTATACATCCCGGCTACGGCTTTCTCTCGGAAAACCCGAAGTTCGCGGCCCTTGTGGCCGAGGCCGGGCTGACCTTCGTAGGACCAAAAGCGGAGACTATCGCCCTGATGGGCGACAAAGTGGCGAGCAAAGAAGCGATGAGCAAAGCCGGGGTCCCGGTGGTCCCGTTCGTAAAAGGGACAGAAGAATTTTGCCTTAAAGAAGCTCCGAAGCTGGGCTATCCGCTGATGATAAAGGCTATCGCCGGCGGCGGCGGGAAAGGGATGCGGATGGTCAGCGCACCGGAGCAGCTCAAGCCCGCGTTGGAAGCCGCTTCGCGCGAAGCGCTAAAAGCGTTCGGCGACGGCAGGGTCTTCGTAGAGAAGTGTATAGTCAAGCCCCGCCATATAGAATTCCAGGTGCTCGCGGACTCCCACGGGAACGTCGTCCATCTTTTCGAAAGAGAATGTTCAATTCAGCGCAGGCACCAGAAAGTAGTGGAGGAAGCCCCCTCCACGGCCCTCAGCGCCAAGGCAAGAGCGGCCATGGCCGACGCCGCCGTAAAGGCCGCGAAAGCCGCGAACTACGTGAACGCCGGTACCGTGGAATTTATTTTCGAAGAGCCGGATAAATTTTATTTCCTGGAGATGAACACCAGGCTGCAGGTGGAGCACCCTGTCACCGAGCTGACAACAGGCATAGACCTGGTCAGGGAGCAGCTTCTGATAGCCGGCGGAGAGAAACTCGGCTTCAGACAGGAAGACCTGGCGCGGCGCGGGCACGCCCTCGAATGCCGGGTATACGCCGAGAACCCGGAGAACAACTTCCTCCCCTCGGCCGGAAAGGTCTTCCTGTTCAGGGAACCGACCGGGCCGAATATCAGGAACGACAGCGGCTTCGGCTCCGGGGACGAGATAAGCACCTATTACGACCCGCTGATCTCGAAGCTTGTGACCTACGGCGCCACGCGCGAGGAAGCCCGCCTCAGGATGCTCGCGGCGCTCCGCGAATACGTCGTGCTCGGAGTGAGCACGAACATCGCTTTCCTAATGGATATCATAGCGCACCCGGATTTCGCGGCAGGAAAAACGTACACGGACTTCATCCCGAAGTTTTTTGAGGACTGGAAACCCCGGCGGGAGAAAACGGAGCTCGCCCTCGCCTGCGCGGAGCATAGCCGCGCGCGCGGTTCCCGCGGGAACGCCGCCGCCGGCCCCGCTAAAGAAGCGGCCTATAATCCCTGGAAAGAGCTCGGCCAGTTCGAGATAGGGACGGGCAAATGAACCTCTACACCATAGGCGAAGAAAACTTCGAGGTAGAATTTAAAAAAGACGCCTTTTTTGTAAACGGAAAGGAAGCCGCCGGCGGCCTTTCATTCGAGCAATTACCTCTGGGCGGACTTATTGTTAAGCTCGGTGACTCCGTAGCCCCCGCTTTTGTCCACCGGGAAGGCGAAGTTTTTTACTGCTGGGTGGCGGGCGAGACTTACCGCATCTGCGGGATCGACCAGGACGCGGGGCCCGACGCCTCCGCCCACCATGAAGCCGGCGAAAAAGCGCTTATCGCGCCGATGCCCGGCAAAGTGGTGAAAGTGCTGGTAAAAGCCGGCGAAGATGTAAAGCGCGGGACGAAGCTGATGATCATCGAGTCCATGAAAATGGAAACCGAGATAGCGGCGCCCGCGGACGGCGTCGTCTCCGCCGTGAAGTACGGGGAAGGCGAAGTTTTCAAGGAAGGCGAAGTTCTTGTTGAAATAGACCGGAAAAAGTAAGGGGACCTCATGTATTTGACGGAAGAACACGCGCTCATAAGATCCACTGTCAGGGATTTCGCCCAGAACGAAATAAAGCCAGTCGCGAGGGAACTCGACGAAAAGGCCGAATTCTCCGTAACCCTTACGAAGAAGATGGGCAAGCTCGGCCTCCTCGGCATGACGGTCCCGGAAAAATACGGCGGGCAGGGCTATGACTACCTGTCCTACATAATCGCCGTGGAGGAGTTGGCGCGGGTCGACGGTTCCCAGGCGGCTACCGTAGCCGCGCACAATTCCCTGGGCATAGGCCCTATCAACTATTTCGGAACCGAAGAGCAGAAGAAGAAACTCCTGCCCGGGCTCTGCTGCGGCGAGGGCCTGTGGGCTTTCGGCCTGACCGAGCCGGAGGCCGGCTCAGACTCCCGCGGGACGAAGACCACCGCGAAGCTGAGCGGCGAAGGCTGGGTGATCAACGGCTCGAAGACCTTCATCACCAACGCTTCCTCGGCCATGGCGAAAGGCGCCACGGTGCAGGTGGTGACTGACGTTAAGGACGGGGTTAAGGAATTTTCCACCATACTCGTAGAAAAAGGAACGCCGGGCTATACCCAGAGGCACATGAAGGACAAGTTGATGTGGCGCGCCTCCGACACCGCGGAACTCCATTTCGATAATTGCAAAGTCCCGGAAGAGAATTTGCTCGGCAAGCGGGGCGAAGGCTCGCATATCATGCTGAGCACGCTGGACAACGGGAAACTTTCGATAGCGGCCATGGGGCTGGGCCTGGCGCAGGGCGCTTTCGAGATGGCGCTTAAATACTCCCAGGAGAGGGTGCAGTTCGGCAAGCCTATCTGCAAGTTCCAGGCCACGGCTTTCAAGCTCGCCGACATGGCGATGAAAGTGGAGCTCGCCCGCAACCTGCTCTACAAAGCCTGCTGGCTGAAGGACAACCATAAGCCTTTCGCGAAAGAATCCGCTATGTCCAAGCTCTATTGCTCCGAAGTGGCCGCGCAGGTGGCCGACGAGGCCGTGCAGATCCACGGCGGCTACGGCCTGATGAAAGAATTCGACGTGGAAAGGTTCTACCGGGACCAGAGGCTGCTCAGGATAGGCGAGGGGACCTCGGAGATACAGAGAACGGTCATAGCCCGCCATATCGGCTGCTGAAAATGAAAAAGATCTATTTCCAGGAAGTCGGCCTCCGCGACGGGATCCAGGTAGAGGCGTCGCTCGTCCCACTCGAAAGAAAAATAAAATGGGCGACGGAGCTGCTCGGCTCCGGCATCGACCAGATACAGCTCGGCGCTTTCGTGCGCTCCGATAAAGTTCCGCAGATGGCAGACACGGAAGAACTTTTCAGACATTTCGGACAGGGCGGAAAACCGGGAGCCGCGGAGCTGTCGGCGCTGGTGCTTAACGAAAAAGGCCTGGAGCGCGGGATGAAATGCGGCGTGGAGGTCTTCTGCATGGGCTCCTCTGCGAGCGACACCCACAGCCGGGAGAATACCGGGATGGGCTCCGACGAAGCGGCGCTGCGCATCGCCGCGATGGCGAAAGAAGCTCTGAAGGCCGGGAAAAAAGTCAGGGCCTCCGTGCAGTCGGCTTTCGGCTGCGGCCACGAGGGCCCCGTGCCGGCGGAGAAAGTTTTAACGATAGTTAAGAAATACCTCGAGGCCGGCGTGCGGAACGTGGGACTCTCTGACACAGCCGGCCACGCGAACCCGCACCAGGTCGGGCAGATGTTCCAGGCCGTGGCGGAACTTGACCCGGAGGCCGAGCTTTCCTGCCACTTCCACAACGCCTACGCCCTTGGCCTGACGAACTGCTGTTTCGCGCTCGCGGCGGGCGTGACTTATTTCGAGACCTCTTTCGGCGGGCTCGGCGGCTGCCCTTTCATAAAACTGCCTTCGGGGAACGTCTGCACGGAGGACCTCGTCCACACTTTCCAGCGGATGGGGATCCGCAAGGACGTAAAGCTGGAGACGATTATAGCCGTGGCGCGGGACGCGGCCGCTTTCTTCAACCGGGACCTGCCCGGAACTATCATGAAAACAGGGTCAATCGTCGATTTCAAGGGAGAAAAATAAATGGAACAGGCCAGCCTTAAGAGAAAAAAGTTCAAAGCCATGGTGCGGAAAGGCGGTTTGATGCTTCCGGGCGCTTTCAACGCCCTGACCGCGAAGCTTATCCAGAAGGCCGGTTTCAAAGGCGTCTATATCTCCGGCGCGGGCCTCAACAACGGCGCGGGTTTCCCCGACATCGGCCTGCTGACCCTGGCTGAATTCGCGACGATGGCCGGATATATCGCCGCGGCCACCGACCTGCCCTGCGTCTGCGACGCCGACACCGGCTTCGGCGAGGCGGTCAACGTTTCAAGATGCGTCAAAGAGATGGAAAGGGCCGGCATAGCCGGTATCCATATCGAAGACCAGGTCTTTCCCAAGCGCTGCGGCCACCTCTCCGGCAAGCAGCTCATCCCCGTCGAGCAGATGGTCAGGAAGATAAAGACCGCCGTGCTCAGCCGGGAGGATAAAAATTTCCTCATTATCGCCCGCACCGACGCGCGCTCCGTGGAAAGTTTCGACAAAGCCGTGGAACGCGCCAGGGCTTACGCCGCGGCCGGCGCGGACGTGATCTTCCCCGAAGCGCTGAACAGCAAAGAAGAATTCGCGGACTTCGCCCGTAAGGTAAAAACGCCTCTCCTGGCCAATATGACCGAGTTCGGCGTCTCCCCCCTCCTGAGCTCGAAAGAACTTTTCAAGCTTGGCTACAAAATAGTCATTTATCCCATGGGCGCTTTCCGCACTATGATGAAAGCCACCGAAGTTTTTTATTCGACCCTGCTCAAAGAGGGCACCCAGGCGGGGATGCTGGAGAAAATGCAGACCAGGAAAGAGCTTTACGCCCTGCTGGATTATGACAGTTACTCGAAGCTGGACGAGAAAGCCTACGGTGATTTCCGCGGCAACCTTAACAAGGAGAAGTCTAAATGAGCCATATATCCAATGTCAGACCCGAGACGGACGCGGTGATAGCCAAAATAGCCGACTACGCCGACAATTTTAAAATAAACAGCGCCGAGGCCTACGATACGGCGCGCTACTGCCTGATGGACAGCCTTGGCTGCGGCATCCTCGCTTTGCGCTTCCCCGCCTGCGCCAAGCTCCTCGGACCCGTCGTCCCCGGCACGACTGTCCCCGGCGGCGTCCGCGTCCCGGGCACAGATTTCGTGCTCGACCCGATACAGGGAGCTTTCAATATCGGGACGATGATACGCTGGCTGGACTATAACGACACCTGGCTGGCGGCAGAATGGGGCCATCCCTCGGACAATCTCGGCTCTATACTCGCCGTGGCTGATTATCTCTCGCAGAAGCGCCGTGCAGAAGGCGGGGCCCCGCTGCTGATGAAGGACGTTCTGACCTCCCTCATCAAAACCCACGAGATACAGGGCGTCCTCGCCCTCGAGAACAGCTTTAACCGCGTAGGCCTCGACCATGTAGTGCTGGTAAAAGTGGCCTCCGCCGCTCTTTCCGCAAAACTGCTGGGCGGGACCCGCGCCCAGATCGCCGACGCGGTCTCCCAGGCCTGGGTGGACGGGCAGAGCCTGCGCACCTACCGCCACGCTCCCAACACCGGCTCCAGGAAGTCCTGGGCGGCCGGCGACGCCTGCAGCCGGGCCGTAAAGCTGGCCCTGATGACCATGCAGGGCGAGATGGGCTACCCTTCGGCCCTGACGGCGAAGACCTGGGGCTTCTACGACGTGCTTTTCAAAGGGAAAGAATTCTCCCTCCCGCAGGCTTTCGGTTCCTATGTGATGGAGAACGTGCTCTTCAAGATCTCTTTCCCCGCCGAGTTCCACGCCCAGACGGCGGTGGAATGCGCCGTTAAGCTGCATCCGCAGGTGAAGGACCGCCTCGACGAGATAAAAGAAGTGCGCGTGCTCACCCATGAGTCAGCCCTGCGCATCATAGATAAGAAAGGCCCTCTGCATAACCCGGCGGACCGCGACCATTGCCTGTA
>CAZUQT010000041.1:0-1570 GCA_964622585.1 uncultured Elusimicrobiaceae bacterium
CTTCACCAAGTGGGTGCGGCCGCTGCGCAAGATGGGCATGGACAACAAGGCCAACCTGCCCAACAAGGTGGCTGTCGGTTGATGCGCCCCAACGGAATCGTCATAGCCATAGACGGCCCGGCGGGGGTAGGCAAGTCCACCGTCGGCAAGCTGGTGGCGGGGCGCCTGGGCTACAGTTTTATAAGCACCGGCAAGATGTACCGCGCGCTGGCCTGGAAAGCGCTCGAGGCCGGGATAAGCCTTGAGGACGACGGAAAGCTGGTGGCGCTCGCCGGCGCGGTAAAATGGGAGTTCCCTAAAGGTTCCGGCCCCGAGGCCGACGTCTCGCTCGACGGGCGCAGGCTGGACCTGGAGCTCTCCGAGGAGCGGGTCAGCAAGGCCTCTTCGGGCATAGCCAGGCTGGCCGGCGTGAGGCTGTTCATGCTCGGGATGCAGCGCGAGGCCGGGATCTCGGGCGGCGTGGTGATGGAAGGGCGCGATATCGGCACCAACGTTTTCCCCGACGCCGAGCTTAAGATCTACCTTGACGCCTCTCCCGAGGCGCGCGCCGAGCGGCGTTCAGGGCAGCTGCGGGCGCAGGGCCTCGAAGCCGACCATGCCCGGATCCTCGATTTTATCGTCAAGCGCGACGCGCAGGACTCCGGCCGCGCCAACAACCCTCTCAGAAAAGCCGAAGACGCGCACTATATGGATTCCACCTCCATGCCCCGGGAGAAGGTCGTGGACGCTATCGTAGAGCTGTATAAGAGCTTTCAGCCCGGCTAGCAGCCGCGTAAGCCGCCGGGCCGGAAGCTGCCGGGACCGGCCTAATTCAAATGCCAACCGAGCCACACAAAGAAAGACCGCTCTCGCTGCTCCTGTTCTACTCCTTTTGCAGGTTTTTTTTCAGGTTCTTCAATTCACTTGAGGTGAAGGGCCTCGACAGGATCCCTGCCTCGGGCCCGCTCATAGTCGCCTGCAACCACCTTTCCAACGCTGATCCTCCCGCTTTGACCTCCTCCCTGGCGCTGGTGCGCCTGCCCAACGTTATAGCCAAGAAAGAGCTGTTCTCTTACTGGCCTATGGGGCCGATTTTGAAGAGCTGGGGGGCGATACCTGTAGACCGCGCCCGGGAGGGGGGGGACCTGGGGGCGCTCCGCGGCTGCCTTACCGCGCTTAAAAAAGGCGGCTGCCTTATCATCTTCCCCGAAGGCACCCGCGCCCTCGGCCGCAAGCTTACGCCCAAGCCGGGAGTGTCCCTCATGGCGCATAAATCCGGGGCCCCGGTGCTTACCGCGCGCATTTTCAACAGCGATAATTTCTCAAAATTAGGTAAAATAACTATTAAGTACGGTACGCTCAGGCACTTCGAGCCCCCGGCCGACGGAGACCTGAAGGCGGCCTACGCCAGATTTTCAGAAGCATTGATGTCCGATATCTTTTCAATTAAAGAGGAGTAGTACCCCATGGAAACCAACCAGACCCCCCAAGCGGAAGAGCAGGAGAACGCCGATAAGGAAACGGCGCCCGGAGCCGACGAAGAGCTCTCGATGGCCGACCTCCTGAAGGCGGAGGCCCAGGTCTCCGAAAA
>CAZUQT010000041.1:1670-18965 GCA_964622585.1 uncultured Elusimicrobiaceae bacterium
ACGAAGAGCTCTCGATGGCCGACCTCCTGAAGGCGGAGGCCCAGGTCTCCGAAAAAGTCCATTCCCGCGGCGTGGTCACGGTGAGGGTGGTGCAGGTCACCCCCGAGCTCGTGCTCGTGGACATCGGCGAGAAAAAAGAGGGAGCCATCCCGCTGGCCGATTTCCAGGACGAGAAAACTCCCGTTCCCGGCGACGAGGTTCAGGCCGTGCTGGAGAAGAAAGGCGGGGAAGGCCGCTACACCATGCTGTCCCACCGCCGCGCCCGCGAGAAGGCCGCCTGGGAGATGACCAAGAAGATGTTCGAGGCCAAGGAGCGCGTGAAGGGCAAGGTGGTGGAGATAGTCAAGGGCGGCTACATCGTGGATATTTCCGGGATGCGCGCCTTCATGCCTCTTTCCCTTTCGGAGCTCGGCGGCGCGCATAAGCACTACCTGCCGCCCAACGCCAAGGTCAAGTTTTACATCACGGACTTCAACGAGAGGGACCGCAAGGTCGTCGTCTCCCGCCGGCAGGTGCTGGAGGAGGACGAGAAAGCGCGCCGCGGCGAGGTTCTGTCCGAGGTCGCCCCTGGCGGCATCGTGCGCGGCGTAGTCTCCAAGATCACCGAGGAGGGCCTGCTGGTCCGCTTCCAGGGCATCGAGGGCCTGGTGCGCCCCGAGGACGTGGCCTGGCGGAACCAGGCGGAAGCCATGAAGTCCTACAAGCGCGGCCAGCGCGTGAAATGCAAGATCCTCGCCGTGGACAAGGCCGGGGAAAAACTGGCCTTCGGCCTGAAGCAGCTTATGCCCAACCCCGTGGACATGCTCAAGCGTAAATTCGCCCGCTTCGCCCGCGTCAAGGGCAAGGTCGTCTCCGTGGCGCCCGAGGGCGCCGTCGTCAAGATCGGCGAGCAGACCGAGGGCTGGGTCTCCGCCGAGGATTACGGCGCCGAGGGCGCGCCGAAGGAAGGGCAGGAGCTCAACGGCATCGTCGTCGCCATAAATTCCTCCGATTTCCGCCTGGTGCTTTCCGTGAAGCGCGCCGAGGAAATGGAAGACCGCAAGCGCATGGCGCAGTATCTGAAGGGTTCTCCCACCCTGACCCTGGGTCAGATCCTGCTGGAGAACTCGGAGGATGAAGGTGAGCTATGAGTCCCGTTCCGCGCAAAAAGGAGCGGAACAAAACAGTTCTTCCTCCATGCCGGTATCAGGAGACAAGCGCGGCCGCTTAAGGCACGCCCTTAAAAAAATACTTCACTCTTACGGGGCGCCGCTGGGCATGTTCTTGTTTTTCGTGCTCGCGGCGCTCTACATTTTTATGGGCCGCTCCCGCGGCCCCGCGCCCGAGTTCCCGCGCGCCCCGTCGGAATTCATGCAGGCGGCGCGCGCCGAGCGCAGGCTGGCGGAGCTGGGCAAGGTCCTGGCGGATAATCCCGAAGACATAAAAGCGCTGGCCGAGTCCGGCAGGCTCAAGTACCAGCTGGGCCAGCAGCGCTACATAGAGGCCATCGCCGACCTGGAGCGGGCGCGCAAACTGGGCCTGTCCGACGCGCGCTCTTTCTACTATCTCGGCAGCATGTACCAGGCCGTGGGTCTCTACGATTTCTCCGCGCAGGAATACCGCAAGTTCCTTAATAATTTCCCGGACGACTCCGAGGCCCGGATGCTCCTGGCCAAGCTCTGCTACGCCGCGGGGGACTACCCGGGCGCCGTCCGCGAGTTCGAGAAGCTGCTCAGCGACGGGAGCCGCGACCCGGTGATGCTCGAGAACCTGGCTTTGTCGCGCTGGAAGAACGGCCAGGACTATTCTTCGACCCTCTCCGACCTGCGCGCGCGCGGTGCCGCCGGGGCTTTCCTGGCCGACTATGCCGAGGGGCGCATTAAATACGAGCTTAAGGAATATCCGGCCGCCCAGGCGCTGCTTAAAAAAGCCGTCGAAGCGGTTCCGGCCGCCGGGACTTTCGCGGACCAGTCCGCCCTGCTCTGGATGGCCGGAGACTCGGCCAACAGGAGCGGCGACGCCCAGGCGGCCCTCTATTATCTGCGCGAGCTGATGAGGGCCAGCCCCGGGCATGAAGAGGGGCGTATCCTGCTCGCCAAGCTGGAGAAAGCCGCCGCAGCCGCCGAGAAGGCCCGCGCCGCGGCTGCGGAGAAAGCCCGCGTCGCCGCCGAGAAGGCCGCGAAAGCGCAAAGCGCCAAAAAAAAGAAGTAAAACACCCCGGCAATGCGAATCGCTAAAACTTTAAAGTCATTCCCCCGCGCCGTCCTGGTGGCCGGGGCCTGCTTCTTTTCCGCGCTCGCGCTTTCCGCGCAGGAGAATAAAGTCATAATAAAAGACTTCGAGTGGAAGATCTGCGCCACCGAACACTTCGACATCCACTATTATCCCGGTTCCGAGCCTTTGGTGGCCTACGCCTCCGGCGTGCTCGAGGCCGCCTACCGGCGCGAGTCGGCGGACCTGAACCCGGAGCTCGGCAAGCGCATCCCCTTCTTCCTCTACTCTACCCAGAACGATATGCAGCAGTCCGGCATCGCCGACGTCTCCGACGGCGTGGGCGGCCTCACCGAGCCTTTCAAAGACCGCTTCATGGTCTGGTCCGACGGCTCGCGGGGCTGGCTCAAAGACGTCATCGAGCACGAGTTCGCCCACGAGGTGCAGTTCAGCGTGCTGATAGACGGCTTCTGGAAAAGCGCGCGCATCCTTAAAACCTACATCTACCCGCTGTGGATGATGGAGGGCATAGCCGAATACGAGACCGGCCTGAGCGACTACGCGGTGGAGAAACTTTATGTGCGCGACGCCGTGCTTTCAGGCGGGCTGATCCCGCTCAGCCGCCTGAACCAGTTCGGCCACCTTAAGCCCCACCAGGTCACCCTGGGCTATAAGACCGGCGCTCAGGCCATCCGCTTCCTCGCGGAACAGTACGGCTCGGATAAGCCCGGCAAAATGCTGGACCTGTTCCGGACGCGCTACGAAGCCGGTTCCGTGCTTCAGCCGCTCATAGGCACGGACCTGGACGGGTTCGAGGCGAAATTCAAGGAATACCTGGAATTCAAATACCTGGCAGAGGCCAGGAACGAAAGGCTGCAGGAACCCGAGTTTTACGGCGGGAAGATCACGCGCGGCTCCGAGAATATCCCCGAGTTCAGCGTCAGCCCCGCCCCCTCGCCGGACGGGAAAAAAGTGGCGTTCCTGTCCACGCGCGCCGGGCACCCGCCCGAAGTGCGGATAAAGAACCTCGAAAACGGCAAAGAAAAGAAGCTTACGGCGCTTGCGGCCGGCGCGGAGAACATCCCCTACGGGCGCTTCACCAAGCCGCTGCGGAGCCTCGCCTGGTCCCCCGACGGCAGGTTCCTGGCCTTCTCCGGGCAGAAGAACCACCGCGAATACCTTTACCTGTATGCGCCCGCCTCCGGCAAAGTGGTCCGCGCCTCTGTCGCGGGGCTGACGGAAATGCGCCAGCCCGCCTTTTCCCCGGACGGGAGGCGCCTGGTCTTCGTGGGCATGAAGGGCGCTTTCAACGACCTTTACGAGGTACCGCTCGACCTGCTCGCGGCCGGGGGGGAGCTGCCTTTCTCCAGCGCGGCGCGGCTGACGGACAGCGAACAGGACGAAGCTTCCCCTGCCTATTCCCCCGACGGGGAAACCATCGCTTATTCCTGCGAGATAGAAACCTCGAGCGGCCCGGCGCGGGCCTTGTGCGAGCTGCGGCGCGGCGGGACTCCGGCGGTATATCCTCTCGCCGGCGGCAGCGTGTACGACCCCGTCTTCTCCGCCGACGGCTCCGGGATATATTTTATCTCCGACGCGGGGGATGATTTCGAGCTCTATCTCCGGGACCGGGCCGCAGGGACGGTCTCGCGGCTTACGCGGAGCCTGGGCGGTATTTTCACCCCGGCGGTTACGGCGGATAAAATTTATTTCTCGGCGTTCAGGCGCGGCGGCATGGACGTGCACGCCGGCTCCCCGGAAAATTTCCTGTATGAAGCGCAGGGAGGGCCGGCGCCCGAGGCGCCCGCGTCTTTCGCCGTCAAGCCTTCAAGCGCCACGTTCCTCCCCTACCGGTTCAAAGCTTCGACCGACCTGTTCTTTCCCGCCTTCCTGTTTTCTTCGCCCGGCGGCCTTTTCTGGATGAACTACTGGCAGGCCTCCGACATGCTGGGCCGGCATAACCTCGGCTTTTATCTGAATTATAATTCCGGCTCCAATTACCTTACCCTCCAGGCTAACTATTCCTATATCCGCTGGCGCATGCCGCTTTTCCTGCAGACGAGCATGCTTACCTATAACGGGGTGCTTAACTCCGCCCGCCTTGAATACGACAAGCGCTACGCCAGGAACGCCGTCGGGACAGCCTGGCCTTTCGACCGCTATAACCGCGTCGAGGCCTTCGCCGTGGCCAAGGACGAGACCAATAAGTACAAGGACATTAACTTCACCGAGAGGCTCCGCACCAGGGCCGTGCAGACCGCCTACGTGCGCGATACGGTGGGCGGCCTTTACCTGACCGCGGTGAGGGGCTCCCGGACCGAGCTCTCCTGGCTGGCGGCGGGCGAGAAGGCCGGCGGAAACCTGAAATACGACGTCTATACGCTGCAGTACCTTAAATACTTCCCGCTCTCCAAGCGCTCGACCTTCGTGAACCGCTTCGCGGCGGGCCGCAGCACCGGGCGGGACAAGCGGGCTTTCGACTTCGGCGGCCTGGGGGGCGTGCGCGGCTTTTCAGGCTCCTCGTCCATGAACGAAAAGCCCGGCGTCTTCATGAATAACTCCGAGCTCAGGGTGCCGCTGATCAAGGACATGAACTACTATATGTGGTACATGTTCCCGGATTTTTATTTCAAGTCCGTCTACGCCAAGCTGTTCGTTGATTCCGCCTACGGCTGGGACGACGGGGCCGAACTGCGTAATTTCGGGATTTCCAGGGTCAGGGGAGCGGTCGGGGCGGGCATAAACGTCCACACCTTCATCCTCCAGACTTTCCAGCTGGTCCTCAGCTTCGATTACGCCGTGCGCACTTCGGACGGCGGGAAGATCTTCTATTTCTACCTGGGCCCGCTCTTCTGAGGCGGCGGGTCGCCGGCAGGGCTTTTGTATAAATCCCTGAGCGGTTAAGCGTATGGTAATCTATAGGGGGAATATACTAGAATTCTGATTATGAAGAACACCAAAATGATGTCCTTGTTTATCGCTTTGTTACTCGCTCCCGCGCTGATGCTGTGCGCGCAGACCGCCGCTCCGAAAACGGCCAAGCCCGCCGCGAAACCTGCGGCCAAAAAAGCGGCTCCCAAGCCCGCCGCCAAGCCTGCCGCCGCCGCGGTTTCCACCTCCGCCCCGGTGCAGCAGACCAAAGCGGCCCAGCCCGAGGCCGCCAAACCGGCGCCCGCCGCCGACCCCCTCGCCGCGGCGCTTGAAAAAATAAAGTCGACCGATCCCGTGGCGCGCCGCGAGGCCGCCGATTCCCTGGGCCAGTCCCGCAACGCGAACGGCGCTCCGGCCCTGCTTTCCGCGCTGAACGACGACTCTCCCCGCGTGCGCCAGGCCGCCGCGGACGCGCTGGGCATGCTGACCTGGCGCCCGGCTTCGCCGAAGCTTTCCGAGATGCTTCTGAAGGACGGCGACGCCGGCGTCCGGCAGCAGGCGGCTATTTCTCTTTCCTACCTCATGGACCAGGCCTCCGCGCCCGCCCTCCTGAAAGCGCTTAAAGACGCTTCCCCCGCCGTGCGCTACGCCGCGCTGCATACTTTATCGGTGATGAAATACGCCCCCGCGGAGGCCGAGATAATAGCCCTGCTTCCGTCGGAGGACGCAAATATGCGCCGCGGCGCTATTTCCGCGCTCGGGCAGCTGCAGTCTAAAAAGGCGGCAGGCGCCCTGGCCGCCGCCCTGAAAGATCCGGATCAGTATGTCAGGCTCGAAGCCGTAAAGGCGCTCGGCAGCGTCGGCGATACCGCCGTCTCCGGCGAGCTCGTCAAATTGCTCGCGCCGACCGAGCAGCCCCAGGTTAGGATAGAGGCCGCTTATTCGCTGGCCAAAATGCAGATGAACGACGGGCTGGTTACCGCCTACGAATTCGCCAAATCCTCCGACCTCAGTCTTAAGAGCCAGGCGCTCAACGTTATCGCCATGGTAGGCGACGACAAGAGCCTTCAGTTCATAAACGAAATTTACGCCGTGGAGAAAGATCCTTCCAGCAAGAGCATGCTCGACTTCGCGCGCCAGCGCCTGATGCTCAGGACCAAGCAGAAATAAGCGGCCGTGCGGGCAGTAATCTAATGTCAAAAAGATCAGCAAGGAACAGCCGCGCGGCGGCGCCCCGGCAGGCGCAGCAGAACCGCGCGGCCGCTCTGTCCGAGCCTAAATACGGCGGAGCGGGGCGGGATGTTCAGGGAAATACAAGTCAGCCAGCCCCTGCCGCCGTAGAAAAAGGGGGGGGCGGCGTAAAATGCCGCATACTTTGGCTATCCGCGCTGGTTTTAATCGCTTCCGGCTACGCTTTGCTTCATAAAGCTGATCCGGGGGGACAAAACGCCTGGGCGATAGTGTCTCCCGCCCTGCTTTTATGCGGTTATCTGCTTATAATCCCGGCCATAGCTTGCACATATCCCAAAAAATAAGGCTTCCACCGCCTGATGGCGGTCCGCGGGCCGGCTATTTGCCATAAAATACGTTCAGCTTCCCGTTTTTGCGGCATTTCCTCTATATATTTCAACCAGGTTGGCATATAATCCGGCATAAACCGGGTTTTTCTGGTGGACAGATACGCCTAGTGTGCTTATATAAGGAATAAATAGCGGCTTAAAAGTAATCCTGGTAATGGTTTATTCCCTCCCGGTATTTAATTTGGTCCTTTTCCCTCTTTTTTAACTCATTATTATCCCTATTTCCCCTGTTCCCCCACCACCTGGGAGAAAGCTCCGGAGCTGGCGGATCTTTTTGCCCCTTTCCTGGTATTTTAATTTCTCCTCGGAAGATCTGCAACCGCTCCGGTTCGGTCCGCCGGCTGCCTTTTTGCCGGTCCGCCGGTCTTCATGGTATTTTCGGATCCTGAATGATCAGCCTGATTTCCGGGTTAAATCCGGGCTTTGCTCTTCATGGTATTTTCCAAAGCTCCTGGAATCAGCCTGTTTCCCGGCTTTCCTGCCCCTTTGCTCTTGATGGTGTTTTAGATTTACTTAAAAGTTGCCTCTTTTTGGGCTCCGATGGGGGGGCTTTTGGGGTCTAAAAAGGGGTCCTCTTTAAGGTATTCCGGGTTCAGGCAGCCATCCGGCTATCCAGGCCCCTATCCCTGCCCTGGCGGTTCAGAGTGGCTTCGAGATCCTTTAAAAGTTGGCAACTTTTCGCTGCTTCCGGATCCCGGGTTTATAGGCCTCTTTATGGTGTTTTTGAAGGCCGTGGTTTTGCCCGGATTTTGACTCTTCCAGGGCGCCGATTTTTAAAAATCTGGCAGATCCTGAAATTTTGAAATTCAAAAAAACAGGATGAAACTCTCTTCGAGGAGAGCTTTAGTCTGCTAGTAATAAAAAGCTACAAACGGTGTTAGATATTAATAAATAGTGCATATAAAACAAGCACTATTCGATATTTCATGATTGCGAATGTTGCCATGGGCATTATATCGCGGGGGATAGCATAGTTAACATAATATATCTTATCGTAAGTCACTTCTGCCGGGAGGCGCTTTGCCTTGCTTCCTGGTATTTTGGCTGCTTATCGTGGTGTTTGACCGGGTTTGAAGCCGGCTGTTCTGTATGGGCTGCGGTTTGGATCCTGGGATCTTGAGCGGCTGGCAGTTTTCCCTGCCTTTATGTCCTGGCGGACTGGATCGGGAAAGCGGATTTTCAGCGGTCTGCGGCTTGGTCTTCCGGCCGGTTTCTAGCCTGCCTGCCCGCTTATTTTCCTGGCCTGCAGCCAGGCTGTTTCAAGGCCTTTATCCGTTATATGGTAGGCTCTGTTTCTCTTGGTCCCGGAGGCTTTTATCAGGCCTTCTTTTAGCGCTTTGGTCAGCGTCCGGTCTAGTCTTTCCGGGGCATAACCGGAGGCTTTTACCGCTTTTGAGAGGCTTATGGCGCTTACTTCCAGGCTGCCTTTTAGCTGTCTTTC
Source organism: uncultured Elusimicrobiaceae bacterium (assembly GCA_964622585.1). GTDB lineage: Bacteria > Elusimicrobiota > Elusimicrobia > Elusimicrobiales > UBA9959 > UBA9959. The sequence continues at coordinate 9,753 of CAZUQT010000041.1, forward strand.
AGCCGCTAAAATGAGCAAAGCGGCGTCTCCTGCTTTCACTCCTAAATGCTTGTTTCTTAGCAAAATTAGCCCGTTTTTAGCCTCCGCGAGGGTGTCCCAATCCGGATTTTGGCCTGTTTTTGGCTGATTTTCAGCCGCCTGGACCGCGCTTTTTCCCGGCTCTATAAGCCGGTTGAGGAAGCCGTCTTTTTCGCTTTGTATGAATTCGGCGGGGCCTTCGGCCTCGAATTCTGCCCCTGAGGGATGCTTGATCCTGAGCTTGAAATTCATGGTTTTTGCCTCTTATCTGGATTTTACGCAATTCACGGCTTTTCTTTTTTTTGCCTGTATTTTGCAGGCCGCATTTGATATGTCATTATTCTAGCCTATAATTTATTATATGTCAATATATGTCAAGCATATGTCAGTCATATGCCAAAGAATGTTGATAACCTGTGGATAAGAACCGGGGAAGACCGTGTCACGGTGGGGCGTGCCCGGTTATTCTTAACAGAGGGATCCTGGAGTATTTTGTGTTAAGGCGAGGGGGAGAACGGCGGGAAAGCTGTTCCCCCCTTTTCATGCGTCTTTCCGGGGGGTGGAAGGGGGGTGCAAAGACATGTTTCCCCCCTTCCAGCCGGTCCTGCCGCGGTTTGGGCAATAAAAAACCGGCTTATAGCCGGTAAACTACGCTTAATTTTGTTCCCCCCGCTTCTCAGCTACTCGCCTTTTCTCCTTACAGAGGCCAGGCTGTCAGAATTTGGCTGAAATCGCCCCGTAGATGAGTTCTAGCTGTTTGCTCTGGGGGTAGAGGCTCAGGGGCGTTAAAACGGCATAGACGGCGCTCAGCTGCAGGTTTTCCCCCATAGGATAGGAGGCTTTCAGGTCCCACTCGCTGGCTATCTGGAGCGAGCCGCCGTTGGCGTTCTTGGAGGCGCGGAACTTGTAGATGTCCGCCGAAATTATAAGTTTCTTGTAAGGCAGGTCCGCGCCAAGGTTGATTATATTCAGGCCGGAGACCCCGTCAGGCATGCCGTTAGCCGTACCGCTGGTCTTTATAATATCGTAAAGGCTGGCTCCCGCTATCGCGCCGTAGCCCCTGCGCTCAAGGCCGCTGAACTTGCCGCCGAAAGCCGGAAAAAAGGCCTTGTCGGTGGTAGAGCCTGCGCCCGGGTTGCCGCTGGACCGGCCGTAGGCCAGGCGGAGCTTCGACTGTCCGAAAAAGGAGATGTTCTGGTTCCAGGAGCCTTTGATCATGAAGGCGTGGGCGTCGTATTTGCCGGTGCCTCCGCCGTTCTTTTTCGCGGTTCCGCGCTGCACCACGGCCTCGCCGTCGAAAGTAAGCTGCTTCTGGCTGAGGAAGTAGCGAACGCCGGTGAACTTCTTGGTCTTGGACAGAGCGTCGAACAGGATGTCCTGCGAGGCGCCGTCGTCTTTCTCCCAGAAATGGTAGACCTGCCAGAGGCCTTCGCTGGTCGGATAGTAGAGGGTTCCGCCGTAGATCTTGAAGAAGCGGTCCGTCAGGAAGGGCCTGAAGGCGAACAGGTCCGCCTTCCCCCTGCCGAGGATATTTTCAGCCTCGAGGCGGCCGCCCGGCAGGCCGAGGTCGTCGCCGGAAAGCGAGATCCCCTGGCCGAGCGTGAAATCCTGGCGGCCGAGGGTGGCGGTTATATTGGGCCGCATGAACTTGTAGATCCTGACGTAGGCGGAGCGGATGAAAGGCGTTCCGTTCGCGTTGGGCAGCCTGGCGGCGGCGTCGACGAACTGCGGGGAGGTGATGGTGTTCGTGGAGGAACCGGGGCTTATGCTCTGGAGGACGATGCCCACGTCCATCGTGGACTCCTGGGTCTTTTCAAGCTGGATGCCCTTGATCACGAAGCCGAGGGTCGCGTTCTCCGAAAAAACAGGCTGCGAGTTGCGGAGATCGCCGTAGATCAGGTGCTGGTAGTTCCCGGCCCGGATCTCGACGTTGGAGGAGAGGTCGAGCTTGGTGGCGTAGGCTCCGGGGGCGAAAGCGAGCAGCAGGGCGAGCGCCGTAAAGCGCGCGTGACAGCTGGCGGTGGGTTTCTGAAGCCTGAACATTAGTAAGCTAATTATAACAAAAAAAGGTTAAGGTTACCTTTGCGCGCGGCGGCCCGGCGAAATAAAAAAACCCGCCCGCCTTTCGGCGGACGGGCTCTTTTTGTTTCTCCTGGCAGCTTCGATTAGAAGTTGTAGGTGAACTTTACGGCAGGGATGAAGTAGGACAGGTCGGAGTAGACAGCGTGGTAGCGCAGGTCCAGGCCGAGCTGCATCTTGTCGTTAAGCGGGTACGCGATTCCGCCGCCGAGGTTGAAACCGAACTTGCTGTCGGAAGCGTCGCTGCTGAAGGCGGTGAAAGGAGCCGGGTAATCCAGCTTCACGGACGTGCTGTAGTAGCCAACGCCGGCCAGGCCGTATACATTGCATTTCTTGCCGCCAAGGTCAACTTCCTTGGAGTACTTCGCGTAGGGAGTAAGGCCCGTGACCGAGACGGTGTAGTCAACGGTGGCGACGGTTTTCTTGGGGGAGCTGGTGTACAGGAAAGTTCCGCCGATGGACCAGTCGTTGTTCAGCTTGTAGCCGTCGTAATCAAGGCCGAACGCTATTCCGCTGTCAACATTTTTGCCCACGTCGCCGCTGGGAATTCCCATACCGAGCAGTACGCTGCCTTCTTTCTTCCACTCGCCCGCGAATACGGAGGTTCCGCATACGCCGAGCACCATAAGCGCTATTATTACTTTTTTCATTTATTGTTTCTCCTTGTTTTGTCGTAAGCCCGTTTCCGGGGCTCAGTTACGCGGCACCGCGCCGCGTTACTACGCTCTTCCCGCTGAGGCTTCAGGCCTTGCGGTTAGGGCCAGCCCCTATGGGCCTACGGCCTTGCTGGAACCCTTGCGGGTTCCCTTGGGAGAAGCGCCTTTAAATTGGCGCTCCGCTACCCCCTTATTATCCCCGGGGTTGACGACATCCTCTCTGCATTGGATGCCTCCTTATTACAGAGCATGATAATTATTGCAAAAAGACTTTAGGGTGTCAACTCTCTATCTATATTATTGGCTATTTATATGTCTTATATGTAAGAAAGCCCGGCCATATGTCATGGACCGGGCTTTCTTCACTGTGTGCTCGCGGCTTATTTTTTGGCGGGGGCGGGTGCCTGCGGGGTCAGCTTTGCCTTTGCCTGCATGGCCCAGGAAGTTTCAGGATAAAGCAGGACTATCTTTTCGTAGGTCGTCTTGGCCAGGTCGGCGTTTCCGGAAAGCTCCTGGGTGCGGGCCAGCGAAGCGTGAACCTCGGGGGCTACGAAGTGCTCCGGGTACTTTAAAAGGAAATCCGAATACTGGACCTGGGCGCCGGCAAGGTCCCCTTCGGACTCCTTGCATTTCCCGGTATTGTAGATGGCGAAAGGAGCGAGCTCTTTTGAATTCAGGAGCTTGGAATATTCCGCGTCCGCTTCTTTGAACTTGCCCTGCGCGTAGAGCATGTCGCCCTTGAAGAGCGTGGCGTAGGGAGCGGCGCTGGTGCTGCCGTAAGAGCTCTCTATTGCCGCGAGCTGCTGGATGGCCTGGGGGAAGTTCCCCCCGCCGGCCTGCTGCTGGGCTATGAAAAGGGTTTTCCATGCAGTGTCGCGCAGGCCACGGTAATGGACCAGGAAGTAGACGGAGAAGACCGTTATGGCCAGCAGGATAACCACGGAGCCGATGAAGGTCTCGCGGTTGTTCTTTATCCAGTTAAGGGTGAGATCCATTTTCGCGGGGGCAGTGTCCGGTTTCCCGCTTGCTATCCAAGTATCTGAAGGCATATTGTGTCTCCTGGGCGTCTCTAAGCTGAAATCTGGTGCCCCCGAGAGGAATCGAACCTCTATTTGGAGTTTAGGAAACTCTCGTCCTATCCGTTGAACGACGGGGGCCTTTGTCGCATCCGCCTCCGAGGCGGACGATTAACGCCGGGCCTTTAAAGGTGCCGGCCCGGTGCTCTATAAGGAGGGCTCTGCCCTCCGTTCCATCATCGCTTGCTTCCTGCGCTTCGCTTGGTCGCTGCGCTGAACCTCCCGGAGCAGTAGGCCGAACTGATTTACTGCGAAGACCGGGAAGTAATGGTAAGAGCTGCTTCTACTAATATTTTATCAAAGAATAGAGGGGGCGGTCACCCATCTTGGCGCGGCCTTTTAGGAATTCGAGTTCTATCATCATGGCTACGCCGGCTACTTTGCCGCCCAGTTTCTCTACCAGGGCGCAGACCGCGGCGGCGGTTCCGCCGGTGGCGAGCACGTCGTCGACTATAAGAACTTTCTCTCCGGCCTTCACCGCGTCCTCGTGCATCTCGAGGGTGTCGGTGCCGTATTCCAGAGCGTAGGTGGCGGCCACGGTCCTGTACGGCAGCTTGCCTTTCTTGCGCACGGGCACCAGCCCGGCGCCGAGCTCGATGGCGATGGGGGCGGCCAGCAGGAAGCCGCGGGCTTCTATACCGAGCACCTTGGTGATGCCGGCGCCTTTGAACTGCGAGGCGAAGTGGCCGATCATTTCGTTGAAGGCGGCGTGGTCGGCCAGGAGCGGCGTGATATCCTTGAAGATTATCCCTTTCTTGGGGAAATCGGGCACGTCCCTTATGATGGCCTTTAGCCTGGCTTCCAAATTTCCGGCGGTCATAGCTTGGTTCATATTCCCTCTATTTCTTTTTCGCTTTCGGCTGCACCCGCGGCGCGTAAGGCTTGGTCGGGATGGCGTCGCCCAGGATGTCGACTTTCGGCTTGGGCTGCTGCCAGCCGGGCTGAAGGTTGGTGTGGTCCGGCCTGCGGCCCAGCTCGATAAGGCCCATCTTGGCCGCCACGCGGCGCAGGCGGAGGAGCGCCCGCTCCTCGATCTGGCGCACGCGCTCGCGCGAAAGGCTGAGTTTCTTGCCGATATCGTTCAGCGTCATCGGGGTCTGGCCGGTGAGGCCGTAGCGGAACTCGACTATCATCCGCTCGCGCTCGCCGATCTCGACCAGAGCGTCCTTGAGGTCGTCGTGCAGGCGCAGGATAGAGATCAGATTGTCGGGCGAGGCCGACTCGGTGTCCTTTAAAGTGTCGCCCACGGTGTCGTCCATTCCGTCGCTGCTCGAGAGCGGCGTTTCCATGGAGGACAGCCCGGTGACGATCTCCGAGGCGTTCAGGGCGGTGCGCACCTGGTTGGCGTTCCAGTGCATGTGCTTGGCCATCTCGGCCATCGTGGGATCGCGGCCCAGCTTGCCGTGCATATTGTCCCACTGCTTGAGCCATTTGCGCAGGGCGGTCCAGGCGTGCGGCGGGATGCGGATGGTCTTCGAATTCTCTTCGACGGAGCGGCGGACGTACTGCTCCACCCAGTAGGAGGCGTAAGTGGAGAAGCGGTAGCCCTTGCTCGGCTCGAATTTATCGATGGCGTGGAGCAGGCCCAGGTTCCCCTCTTCCACCAGGTCCATCAGGTCGGCGCCCTGGTACAGGAAGCGCTTGGCGATCGGGATCACCAGCTTGAGGTTCAGCTCCATGATGCGCTCTTTGGCCCGGCGGTCGCCGCGCTTCACGCGCTTCCAGAGCTCGTGCGATTCCTCGCGTGAGATCTTGTGGTCTATCTGGCTGATCTTGCGGATGTACTGGTTGGTGGAGTCGATGTTGATCGCGCCAAGTTTTTCTTTTTCCGCCGCCGGACCTTTTACCTTTTCTTCTTTTTCCTGGGGTTCTGTTTCCTGCTCTTCTTCTTTTTCTTCGGCCATTTGTCCCTCTTTAAACCGTTGGTTTGATGTAAAAATCTTTTGACGAAACTTCCTGGTCCAGCATTTCCTGCGTTTCGGCTTTCTCGACTTTGGCCCAGGAGTGGCCGGTCTTCAATTCCTTAAGGAACCCGTCCAGCGCGGGCACGCCGCCCTGCGCTTCCCCCTCCACCGAGCCGTCCAGGGAGTTGCGCACCCAGCCCGAGACGGAGTGCTTCTCCGCGGTCTCTTTTACGAACCAGCGGTAGCCCACGCCCTGCACGCCGCCGGTGATCCTGAAACTTAAACGCATAGGTTTATATCCTCTACGCCTTAAATAATACTAAAAACTCCATGTGGGTGCAAGGAGGTACTGACAAGGCAAGAAGCGGAAACGGAGGATGGCTGAAAGTTAAAAGGCCGGGGGGAATTGCGGGGGGTCGTAAAATTAAAATCGGGGCGGTGAGATTTGAACTCACGATCTCTCGCACCCGAAGCGAGCGCTCTACCAGCTGAGCCACGCCCCGATTAAAATTAAAAGGTCCGCTGTCGAAACTTCTGCAACCTTCATATTATAGCAAAACATCGCCAGGAAATCTCCGGCCCGGTTTCCCTTCCACGCTCCCGGCCCCGCCCCCGGCTCCCGGCCCCGGACTTCGGATTCTCGATTTAGTCTTCTTACTTGTCGTTGCCGGTCAGGGCCTGGATTATTTTCGCGGCGATGTCCCGCGCGGCGTGCGGGCGGGCGTGTCCGGCGAGGGCGCGCGAGGCCAGCGCGAGCGACTGCGGGGCCGCCATGTATTTTTTTATCAGGGCCGGCAGCTGCTCCGGGGAGGCCGCCGTTACCGCCAGCCTGTGCCGGCGGAGGAAGCTAGTGTTCCGCTCCTCCTGTCCCGGCAAGGGCGAGTAAATTATAAAGGGTTTCGCCAGGGCCATCGTTTCGGCCAGGGTGACGCCGCCGGGCTTTCCGACCACCAGGTCGGCGGCCGCATAGTAGAGCGCCGGCGAGTCGGTGAAGTCCACGAAGCGCAGGAACTTTTTCTCGTCCAGTTCTTTTTCCGCCTGCCGGCAGAGCCTGCGGTTGCTGCCGCAAAGGACCACGGCCTGGATCCTGCCCAGGAGCGGCTTTACGGCCTGCGCCGCGGAGAACAGGTCGCCGAGGCCGCGGCTGCCGCCGGTGATCAGCACGGTAAAAAGGTCGGGCGCCAGGCCCAGCTCTTTCCTGGCGGCGGCCTTGCCGGGCTGGGGCCCTGTGAATTCTTTGCGTACCGGTATGCCGGTCAGGAAGATCTTTTCCGGCGGGGCGCCTTTTTCCTTCAGCGCGGCGGCCGCGGTTTTTTCCGGGGCGAAATAAGCCGTCACGCCCCTGGGCGGCCAGTAGGCGTGCGCGCAGAAATCCGTAAGCACCGAGAAAAGCGGCAGGCGGGCGAGGCCCCTGTTCTTCGTGATCAGCAGCGAGGAGAAGGCCTGCGTGGAGATCGCCGCGCTGATATTCTTTCTGATCAGGAGGTCCGCCAGCCTCTGCGAAGAGAAAGGAAGTATGGATTCCCTCAGGGCGCTTGCTGCGAAGGCGACGAAGTCGTTGTCGTAGACGTAATCCCAGACGGCGGGCGTCTTGCTGAGGAGCTGCAGATAAGTCCTGGCCACGAAGGGCCCCAGGTCCGGATAGACCTCGGAGAGGTCGACGAAGACCGGCTCGATTATGCTGGGCGGCAGGAATTCCGCCACGGCCTTGGCCGCGGCGTAGTGCCCGGAAGGCTTGGCCCCGTAGATGAGCGCGACTTTTAAAGGATACCCCGGCGCCGCTGTTTCCATAAGGAAATTATAGCAGGTAAAAGAAAAATGGGACAGGCCGCTTTTTTATGGAAAAATACCCCTGGAGAAAATAAAGTAGCCCGTCCCCCTTTCCCGGTGTATAATATTGGGATGAAAACCGTGATCAAAATTAAAGGCATGAGCTGCGGCGGCTGCCGCAAAAGCGTGGAGAACGCCCTTGCGCGGGTGCCCGGCGTCGTCTCCGCCGACGTCAGCCTGGAGAAGGCCGAGGCCGCCGTGGAGTTCGACGAAAACAAGGCCGCCCTCAAAGATCTGAAGGCGGCCGTAGTAAAAGCCGGGTTCTCGGCGGAGTAGTTACTCGGTCTTCGGCTCTTCCATCCTGCCCATGAAAAGTATCAGGCCGGTCTTCGCATCTTCGATGAAGAACAGAAAAGGCCTGTTGGCGCGGAATTCGAACATGTCGAAGGACATCGATTTTACGCCCATCGCCACGCCGGTGGCGGCGGCGGCCTCCGTCCCCTCCTCGTTAACTTCCACGAAAGCTTTGTGGAAGGCCGTCTGGATATAAAGTTTGTTCGTCCCGTCCATCCCTGAAAAGTCGGCCGCCCCCTCGGTGAAAGCCGCCGGCATGCCCAGCTCTGACAGAGTGTCGTTCAGGGTGAAGCCGGAGCTGAAGGTGAACCTGGGCAGGAAAACTTTTACCTTTCTCTTTTCCAGGCCTTTGCGGATGGCTTCCAGCTTTTCCGCCGTCAGCGCTTTTTCGGTGTCGGCCAGGGTCTTGCCTTCGCGCGGCAGCAGCACCAGCATGGAGAGGCTGCCCCCTTTATAAGGAAGGCGCAGGGCCTGCAGCTCCTCGCTCTCGGAATATTCCGCTTTGCGCGCGGCGGGCGCGGCCATCATTTTAACCTTTACTTTCTCTCCGCCGGTCTTCGTGAAGTCGGCGTCCGCGGTCATCTCTTTGCTGAAGGGCTCCAGCCAGGTGCCTTTGAAATAAACCGCGTTCACCAGCACCAGGCGGCTGAGCGGGTTGAGCGCCCCTTTCGGGAAAAGCTCTTTTATTTTCCCCTTCGTCCGCTTCTCGGTCCAGCCGTTAATCTCGCCGCGCGCCGCTTCCGTTTTGGCCGCGAAGTCCACCTGGACCGCCTCGGCGTCGTAATGCGCGCGCAGGCTCTTGATGTAGGCCGGGCGGAACGTGTAACCCTCCTGGGCCCAGAAAGAATTGGCCTGGGTGAATTCCGCTCCTTTCGCGTCTTCGGCCAGGTCTTTCTTCAGGCTTTCAAAGGAGGCGCGCCGGTCCAGGGGGCCGGGCTGGAAGGCGAACAGGCCCGCGATCTCCTGCGCCGTTTTCCCGCGGGCCCCTTCGTAGACCATGGCGAAAGCGGTGTGGATGCTGTACGGCGAGAAAAAAACATTGCCTGGCTTCCCGGCGGCCTTCGAATAGAACTTGAAAGCGATGGCGTTGGCGCGGGCCGCCGGGGTGAGGGCGGGTGCGGCCTCTTTCGTTTCCGCGGCCGACAGGCCCTGGACGAGCCCCGACACCAGTATCGCTGCCAGCAGGTTTCCGAGTTTCATTTTAGTCTCCTTGCCCCTGATCTCTATGCGGATATTCTACAATACTTGCGATAAAAAAACCGGCGATCGGCCGGTTTTTAACTTGCAGTTTTGTTTGACCAGCCTCATCGGGGCGGCGGGAATCGGACCCGCAGTCTCTCGCACCCCAAGCGAGCG
>CAZUQT010000042.1:0-18912 GCA_964622585.1 uncultured Elusimicrobiaceae bacterium
GTCCCCGTGGCGTCCGTCCGCCAGTTAATCGCGAACCGGGAAGTCTGTTTTTGGTAGAATAGTTTTATGAAAATTTTGCTCTTGGTATTGCTTGCTGTTGCGCCGGTTTCGGCGCAGTGGGGCGCTTCTGAAGGACGCGCCGCGGCCGGGATCGTTTCCGGACGCGCGGAGACCACGGTGATAAGCGGGGTTCCGCTCCTCGACCTGCTGGCGGCGCGCGACAAGGCCGCGGCCCCTTTTACCATCGGCGGGAAGAATTTCCTGGCCTCCGTGGTGTTCGACGCGAACTGGGACAGCTGGTTCACTATCAAGCCCGCTGGCGGCGGTTTCGGGGCCGGCGCTTGGAAGGAAACGGACCTGGCTTCGGGCGCGGTCTATAAATATGACGGCCTCGCGCTGAACCTTAAGGAAACCGACGGAGTGGTTTCGGTCGAGGCCAAGGGCGGAGAGAAGGCGCAGATAGCCGTGAACGACCTTTTCGACCGGCTCTATAAAGACTCGATGCAGGTCACTTTCGGGGGCATCGTCACCTACGCGGTTTTCCGCAATTTGGAGCCGCTGACCGAAACGGAGGGGACCGTCACCCTGCGCGTCGGGTCGGACGGGCTTTATTATTTTTCCGTGACCCCCGACACCCTTATAGCTTCGGCCACCCGCTGGCTGCTCGCCGTGAACGGCGTGCTTTACGGGCTGAGGATAGAAGAGGGCTCGCTTCTGTTCGTCTCCAAACAGATAGAGATGGGCAAGCCCGTTTTCGCCGCCGAGCGCTCCCGCGCGCGCTGATCTTACGGCAAAAAATGAGGGGCGCCACCTGGCGCCCCATTTTTTTGCCCGAGAGAACCTTGCGGACCGTTGTTAAACCTTCTTTTCTTTCTCTTCGAGCTTTTCTTTCGCTTTCTCCTGGCGGGCTTTGCAGCCTTCGGAGAGCCCTTTGAGGTTCTTCCGGAGGCAGTCGCGCAGGCGGCCCTCGCCCGGCTTCACCCCGGCGCAGAATTTCTCGCGGTCGGCGGCGCAAGCCTTGCCGGCCCCGGCGAATTTCTTTCCGTCCTTGGCCCCGAGCCCGGCGCGCATCTTGAAGCCGCGCTTGAAGCCCGAGGAGAAGCCTTTGCCGTAGGCGGCCATGCAGGTCCCGCCTTCTTTCCCGCCGCGCTTGCCTGCGCGCCTCGCCTCGCGTTTCTCCGCGGACTTGGCCTTGCGGTCGACGCAGGCCTGCGAGAGTTCCTTCTCATGTTCTTTAAGGCAGGCGGCCACGCGGCCTTCGCCCGGTTTCACGTCCTTGCAGAACTTCGCGGCGTCCTCGGCGCAGGGGCCCTTGCCCTTCTCCGCGGCCGCCGGCAGGCTGAGCGCCAGCCCAAGCCCCGCGCTCAGCGCGAATACAGCTATCAATGTGTTCTTCATACAGTGCTCCTTTCTCCCGTGCACTCATACAACGCGGGAGGAGCCTGTTTTATTGCAGGTCTATGTAGATGGAACCGCTTTCTGTTTTAACGGGCCAGGTCTTAAGGCTTTTTGTGGCGAGGGCGGGATCGGCGGGGTCGGGATGGCAACTTTCCGGGGCTTTGGGGGCGGGGCCGCTCAGGGCCGCGCCGCTGCGGATATCGAACTGGGCGAAATGGAGCGGGCAGGTGAGGATCCACCCGGTGAGCGCGCCACGCTCGAGCCGCGCTTTCGCGTGGCCGCAGGCGCGCTCTACGGCGTAGAAGGTTCCGCCGTAATTGCAAAGAACTATTTCCCGGCCGTTAAGGGTGACGGCTTTCATGCCGCCCCGGGCGATATCTTTTTCTTCGGCGGCTTTAATGAGCATGAGAGGGGGGCTGAGCCTGGAGCCTGGCGGCTTTGAATTTGCTTTCCGAGATCTGCGCCAGTTTATCGGGGTCGGTGACGTCCTTGTGGACGAACAGGCCGCACCAGCAGCGCTTCATCGCGTCGTAATGCTCGCGGTGGAAGGGGATGCAGGGGCAGACTATCTTCATGTTCTCCGCGCGGTCGTCGGTGCGCGCCTGGCAGGGACAGTAAGGGATACCGGTCAGCGCCTCTATTTCCGCCTCCTGCTCCAGGAGGAAGTCGGCGTCCTCTTCGGCCGGAGTGAACTTATAGCCGAGCTTGTCCACGAGCGGCTCGAAAAGGAAGCGGAGAGCCTTCTTGCGTTCCTGTACGCTCATTTCTTTTCCAGCAGCCGCTCGAATTCCGCCGGGTCGTAGCCCTGCGTGCAGGTCCCGCCTATCTTGATGAAAGGAAAAGAGGTGTCGCAGCCGGCGCCTTTCATCTCTTTGCGGATCTCCGCCTGCTTCTCCGGGTCCTGCTTGTCGTAGTCCACCGATTCGAACGGGACCTTCTTGTCTTCGAAATACTGCTTCGTCTTTTTGCACCACAGGCAGGTGCTCAGCGCGTAGATGGTGATCTTTTTCATGGTAACCTCACTAAAACCTTCCCGTCCCTGATCTCCGCCGGGTAAGTCCTTACGGACAGCTCCGGCGCGTCGATGAATTTGCCGTCGCGGATGTCGAAGCGCCAGTCGTGGCAGGGGCACTGGAGGATATGCCCGTCGAGCTTTCCCGCCGCCAGCGGGCAGCCCATGTGGGCGCAGCGGTTCTCCAGCGCGAAGACTTCCCCGCCGCGGCGGATCAGGAGCACCGGCAGGCCGAGCGGGAACACGGCGGAAAGTTTTCCCTCGGCCAGCCCGGACAGCTCGGTCACTTCGCAGTTAAACTCCATTTTTTGATTATATAAAAAACGCGGCGCGCATAATCCCGCGAAAAAATTTAAAAAAATAAAAATAATCAAAAATAACTATTGCATTATATTGAAACAATAGATAAAATCAATTCACAGCGCAAAGGCGCAAGGAGAAAAAACAATGGCCGCTAAAAAGAAAGCTGTAAAGAAAGTTGCGAAGAAAACCGTAAAGAAAGCGAAGAAGAAATAGTTCGTTTCTTACGTCGGAAGGCGGCACCAGGGCGCGGTTCAAAGGCCTTCGGTGCCGCCTCTGTTTTAGGCGGTAAAAATATCCGCTTCTCCTTCCCTGAAAAAACTTTTTCAAATCCATAAAATAATAAGCGCGCGGAATTCAGGGCGAATATGCCGGCAAATATTTTTATTTTAAATCCAGCGGCAGGCCACGGCCGGGCCGGCCGGGTCTGGGCGTCCCTCGAGGCCGCGGCGCTCCGGCTGCTCCCCGGTTCCGCCTGCGTGGCGACCGGCGGGCCGGGGCACGCTTCGGAGCTCGCGAGGGAGGCCGTCCTGGCCGGGGCCGCGCGGCTGATCGCCGTGGGCGGCGACGGGACCTTCAGCGAGATGCTCGAAGGCGTGATGGGGGCGCCGGAACATCTGCGCCGGGGCGTGACGCTGGGCGCGATCCCCGCCGGTTCGGGCTGCGACCTGGCGCGCCACCTCGGGTACCCGGCGGACAGGGACGGGCTTATCGACCTGCTCGCGCGCGGAACCTCCCGGCCTCTCGACGTGGGCCTGGTAAATTATGCCGGCCCGGACGGCAGCCCCCGCCGCCGGCACTTCATCAATATCGCGGCCTTCGGCCTGGCCGGCGACGTCGCGCACCGCATCAAAGCCACCGGCAAGCCGCTGGGCGGCACGCTTTCCTATTTTCTTTCCTCGGCCCTCGCGCTGCTTACCGCCAGGGCCAAAGCGGTGCGCCTGAAAGCCGACGGCCTGGACCTCTCGGGGCGCTACCACCTCGGAGTTCTGGCCAATACCTCGTCGATGGGAGGCGGGATGCTGATAGCCCCCGGCGCCAGGGACGACGACGGGCTGCTGGACCTGGTCCTGGTCCGGGACATGAGCCGGTTCTCGCTGCTGCGCAATTTCCCCGCGCTGTATAAAGGCGCGCACCTGGATTCCCCCGGCATAACCCTGACCGGGCTGCGCAGGCTGGAGGCGGAGTCCGATGAAACCGTATGCCTCAATATAGACGGCGAGGCGGACGGGATGCTGCCCGCCGTGTTCGAGATCCTGCCGCGCGCGATCAGGGTCCTCGCTCCCCGACGGAAGGACTAGCGGGAGCGGCCGCTTATTATATATATCCTTTATTATGCCCGCAGCCGCCAAACCGTATTCGACCTATTTCCTGGGAGACGCCTGTCTATGCTGGCAGATGGGCGACGCGATAAACAGGCTTACTTCCCTGCAGGTGCTCTACGTCTTCCGGCAGCTAAGGAAAGACCCCGAGCTCGCGCGCCTGGGCGTGCACGACCTGGTCCCTTCCTATACCGCGCTGGCGGCCCACGCGCACCCGCTCTGCGACTGGGCGGCGGTGCGCCGCGTGGTGAACGCCTGCCTCGCCTCCATCCCGGCCGACGAGGCCCGTCTTAAGGAGCGCTCCGCGCTGCACGTGCTGCCGGTCACATACAACGGCGAGGACCTGAAGCGCGTGGCCGACCATGCGAAGATCGCCATAGAAGAGGTTATCCGCCGCCACACGGCGCCCGAATACCTGGTAGCCATGATAGGCTTCCGCCCGCATTTCCCTTATTTGCTCGGCCTGGACCGCAGCCTCGTCATGCCGCGCCTGGACTCTCCGCGCACCGCCGTGCCGGCGGGCGCCGTGGCTATAGGCGGCGAACAGACCGGGATCTACCCGGAAACCTCGCCCGGCGGCTGGAACATCCTCGGCATGACCTCGCCCGAGCTGCTCTACCCCATCGAGCCCGGAGACGCCGTGGTCTTCAAGAGGGCCGAAGCATGATCCAGATAAACTGCGATATCGGCGAGAAGGGCCCCCTGCACGAGGGGGACCGCAAGCTGATGGAGTTCATCCATATAGCCAATCTGGCCTGCGAGGGCCACGCCGGGGACCGGGAAAGCGTGGAGGCTTTCCGCGCCCTTGCCGCGCGGCGCGGCGTAGGCTTGTCGGCCCACCTGTCCTACCCTGATAAAGAAAATTTCGGCCGGGCCAGCATGGCCCTGCCGGAGGCCGACCTGCTGGCCGCGCTTGACGCGCAATTATCCCTGCTTCCCGGCGTGAAGCTGGTGAAGTTCCATGGCGCGCTTTATAATGACGCCTGGAGCGACGCCCGCCTGGCCGACCTGCTTGCCGGCTGGCTGATGCGCTCCGGCATAAACGGCATCCTTGCCCCGGCCGACTCCGAGCTGGCCGCCGCGGCGCGCCGGCTGGGCATAACCGTGCTGCGCGAAGCTTTCGCGGACCGCCGCTACGCCTGGGACGCGGAAGGCGGCCGCCTGCGCCTGGCCTCCCGCGCCGAAGCCGACGCCGCAATTTCCGGCGTGAAAGAAGCCCTGGCCCAGGCCGAAGAGATAGCCAGGCGCGGCCGCGTGAACGTCAGCGGCGATCCCGAAAAACCCGACTGGCGGGAGATAAAAGCCGACACCGTCTGCATACATTCCGATTCTCCCATAGCCCTGGAGCTGGCCGAAGCTTTGCGCGCGGCGCTCGACGCCGCCGAAAAAGCCGCCGCCGCCGCCGGGGTCAGGGGCAATATGCGCCTGGTAAAACCCGGCTTTTGCGGGACCGCCGGCCTCCCGGCCTATGGCAGGCAGCACCTGGCCGTCTCGCCGGGCGGCGCGATGGACTGCTTTTCGCTGCGGCGCGGCAACCTTATGCTTGGCAATCCCGAGGGCAGCCAGGCCCTGGAGATAGTAGGCCCCCCGGAGATAGAGATCCTGACTCCGGGCCGCTTCGTTCTGACGGGCGCCAAACTGCAGGCCTTCCTGCGCCGCGGCGCGGGCGAACCGGCCGAGGTGGAGCACAGCCGCGTCTACGAGGTCGAGGCCGGCGACAGGCTCGCCTTCGGAGAAAAGCGCTACGGCCTTTACACTTATTTCTGTTTCAGGGGCCGCGCCGGCGGCGGCACGGTTCCGGAGGCGGCCGTGCCTTTCTCCGCGGTCGGCGGCTGGGCCGATCCGCAGGGGCGCATCCGCGTGGTCCCGGGCCCGGAATACGGCTGCCTGAAGGATCCCGATCAATTCTTCTTTACGCAGTGGCATACCACCTTCAAGATGGACAAGATGGGGATGCGCCTGGCCGGCGAGCCGGGCCTGAAATGCGACCTGGGCAATATGGTCTCCGGCGCCGTCGCCGACGGGACCGTGCAGCTTACCCCGGACGGGCCTATCGTCCTGCTCCGCCACCGGCAGACCACTGGCGGTTATCCGCGGATCTTCAACGTTATTACCGCCGACATAGACCTGCTCGCCCAGTACGCCCCGAACCAGCTTATCCGCTTCGTCCAAATTACGCGGGAGGAAGCCGTCGAATTCTCGCGGCAGAAAGAGAAGACCCTGGGGCATGCATAAAAAAGAGTTCATCAATACTTTGACACATACCGCCGGCGCCGCGCTCGCTTTGGCCGGGCTGGTCGTGCTGGTAGTGAAAGCCTCGCTGAGGGGCGACGCCTGGCATATAGTGAGCTTCAGCATTTACGGCGTCACCCTGTTCCTGCTCTACTCTTCCTCCGCGCTTTATCACGCCGCGCACCAGGGGCGCCTAAAAAATATCCTGCGCATGGTGGACCACCAGGCTATCTATCTCCTGATAGCCGGGACTTACACGCCTTTCACTTTAGTGACGCTGCGCGGGGTCTGGGGCTGGTCGCTGTTCGTGGTGGTCTGGATCCTCGCCGTTTTCGGCATAGTCCTGGACTCCCTGCACAGGAAAGGGAACCGGATAGCCCAGCTTATTATTTACCTGATGATGGGCTGGATGATAATACTCGCGCTCGGGCCGCTGGCGCGGGCCCTGCCTTTCTGGGGGCTGGCCTGGCTGATGATCGGGGGGCTGTTCTACACCTCGGGCGTTATCTTCTACGTCATGGACGATCTCTACCCGCACTACCACGGCATCTGGCACCTCTTCGTCCTCGCCGGCAGCCTCTCCCACTACTTCGCCATCCTCTTCTACATCTAAAAAGGCAGCAGAACGCCTTTTTTGTTAATGCATGCAGAGGATGCCGTCGGCGCCGCTGCTCTTATAACCCTGGTGCATGTCGCCATCGTAGAAGCGCATGCCGGTGGCTTCGGAAGCGCCGAATTCCTCCGAGGACCAATACCATTTCTTGCAGGTGTCGGCCTGTTGCCCGTTAGCGCATTCCGCCTTGTATAGCCGGCGCAATTCCTGCGGAGCAGGCAAGCGCCCGCCATTGCTCCTGCAGTAGGCGTCAGCGGCGTTCCAATCGTACGTGCTTTGCACGCCCGCGGCCGTTCCCGCGGCCGAAGGCAGGCTTTCTTTCCTTGCGGGCGCCTCCCGGCTCCCGGTCTCTCCTTCGCCATCATTCATCTTGATCTTCGAGCCGCAAGAGGGCCGGCACTTTACGCCCGCCAGGATCGTTTGGAGATCCGACCTGGCTTCGGTTTTTAAACGTTTCAAAAGGGCGCATTCGATCTCCACCTTGGGCCCGCCCATGGTTTTTATCCAGGCTTCCCAGTTCTGAGGCGTTCTGATCCCCTGCTTTAGCCCGGCCCCGTCGGCGTAGGAAACTTCCAGGTCCCGGGCGGGGAACGCGTCCTGCAGCGCGTAAAAAAGCGACCGTTCGGCGATGCAGACAGGCTTGAGCGCCGCGGGCACGGTTAATTCCACGGGCACGTTGCCGGGAAGGCCGACCGCGATGGAAACACGGGAAGGCGGCGGTGAAGCCCATTGCCGAAGCGGCGTGAGGTAATAAATAAGGCGTTCAACTTTTGTCCCTGACCAGTAGCCTTTCTTCGCGAACCAGGGCGGCTCTCCTTTCAAATATTCACGGCCCGCGTAGAAAGCGTTGCTTTCGTCCACGCCGAATTCGTAGGTGGTCCGCAAAGCGTAGCGGCGCCCTTTTACAAAAGACGCCTTCCAGGTATAGCCGAGCGTCTTTTCCACGCCGGCGGCGCCGACGCCGTCCAGCCATTTGAGCCGCAGGGGGCCTGCTTCATTGTCGTCTATGTAGGTCCGGAAATTGACCACGCCGGGAGCTGGTATCTCGGTCAATCTTTCCTTGTTCAGGGTGTTCGCGTACCAGTTGTGCACGGGGAAGCCGAATAGAACATCCGGAGCGTCGGCAAGAGCTTCTATCTCGTAGATAGCCTCGGCGGTCCATTTAGGCGAGAATTTAGCCCAGGCGCTCTTAAGCGCGGCGCAGTCCAGGCGCCTGCCTATGGTCGCGAATTCACCGGCTTTCTCATTATATAATTCGGACGGTTTTCCGGGTTTTCCGCGGTAGAGAACCTCGTAGCAGGGGATGTCGTCAATTGGCGTGATCCTGAGCTCCTCGCTTATTACCCGCAGGTTCTTGTTCTGGATCGGCCGGAGCGTATCGCCGGCCCCCCAGAAAAAACCGTCGTTCGCCTGGACCAGGCATGGTGGAGACATTGCCGGCAGGAGCAAAATAAAAGCGTGAAAATAAGAAATTAAGGTTTTATTGGATCTTCTCATTTAAGGTCTCCAGTGATATAACAGCCGCAGCGCGAATACTTGTCCAAGGGCGTTCAAAAGGCAGCGGCCTTTTTAAGCGAGCGCGTTTAGATTCACTTCCGTGACCGGGAGGCCTTCGGTTTTGGCCGCGGGAGCCAGGGCGGCGTCTTTGGTGAGGATTATTATCTGCCAGCCGGTATTCCTGTGGAAAGCGCCGAGCAGCTTCAGCGCAAGGCGCCCGCGCTCCGCGTCCATAGTGTAGAAAGGCTCGTCCAGGACCAGCAGGGCAGGCGCCAGGCCCTCGGGGCCCAGCCGGGCGCGGTGAGCTATGGTAAGGCGCGCCGCGAGCATGAAGAGGTCGCGCGTACCCGAAGAAAGGCTTTTCACCGGCCGGGTTATCCCCGAGGCGTCCGTGACGGCGGCCCCGGCCGCTTCGAAACCGCGGAACTCCGCGTGCGCTTCGGGCAAAATGGCCCTTAAAGTCCCGGTAACTTCTTTTCCCAAAGCTTCGAAAGCTATAGCCGAAGACTCGGCGAGCTTTTTAAAAACTCCCGAGGCCAGGGTGTAGGCCTCAGCCTGCAGCTCCAGTTCGGCCAGCTCGGTTTTATCCAGCTCCAGTACGGTCTCCACCTGGTTCAGGCGCTCCGGCAGGCCGCCCAGCCTGGCGCCGGAAACGGCTTTATTTGTCTCGAGCGCGGAATTGACCTTGTTGAGAGCGGCTTCGATATCCCGCGCTTCGGCGGAGAGCGCCGCCGCTTCGTGCTTCAGGCGGGCCAGTTCGGCGTCCGCGCCCTGGGCCGGGACCACGCCGTGCCGCTCCAGGTCGCCGTTCTCGGCGAAAAGCTTGTCCCTGAACTCGCTCTCGTTCGCGCAGCCGCTGCCGCCGGCCAGGGCGAGCACGCGCTGCTCCCTGTCGGCCGCGCGAGCCGAACGCTTGTTATATTCGGTCACTTTATTCTGATAATCTTCCTCGCCGGGGCAGCCGCGGGCTTTGAGCCAGGCCTCGATCGCGCTCTGGGCTTGTTGCGCCGTCTTACCGAGCCCGGCGCGGATCTTTTCCGCTTCGCTTGCAAGCACCGCCAGGACGCCCGACTCGGCCGACTTCTCTCCGGAAGCCCTGACCGCCGCTTCGTACTCCGCTTTGATCTTGGCCAGGAAAGCGCGCGCGGCTTCCAGGTCCGCGGTCGGGAAAGGGTCGGGCGAGACTGTCTTCCAGTCCGCTTCAAGCGCGGACAGCAAGTCCCTGATCTCTACCGAAGTATGGCCGATAAGGGTCTCTACGATAGAGAATTTAAAGCCGGCCCAGAGCGCCGCGCCCATGATAAGGGCCGCCGCGCCGTAAGCCGCCGCGCTCCGGCCCGAATAGGCCACGAAAGCGGCCAGGACCGCGCCGCCGGCGAAGATCCCGAAGCGCATATTGGAGTTCACCGACCGCGATATTTTTTCCGGCTCGGAGGCGAAAGCCCCGAGGCGCGCGGCCAGGGCGGCGGCGCGCTCGCTCTGCAGCTTCAGCGGTTCCAGGCGCCTGGCCAGCTCGCCGGAGGCCTCGGCGGCCGCGGCTACGGCAAGCCGCTTTTCGGCCAGGGCGGCTTCGGCGGCGGCCGCGCTCTTTTCGGCTTCCGCAAGCGCTCTCTGCAGGCTCCTGAAATCAGTCGTTTCGTCGGAGGCGAAGGCGGCCATAGCCGCCGCGGCCGAGCGCGCTTCTTCAAGCTCGCGCACCGCCGTTATCCCGGCCATCACCACGGCGCGCCGCGCCGAGGCTGAAAGTTTTTCGAGAGCCGCTTCTTTCGCCTTGAGCTCGGCGGTCTTCGCGGCCAGTTTGCCTTCCCTGTCTTTTTTCTCCGCCTCAAGCCGGGGGGCCTGCGAAGCGTCGGCCAGGACAGCGTCGCGCTCCGTCTTAAGGCCGGCTATGGCCTGCTCATGGTCTTTCAGCGCCTCGCGCAGGCGCTTGATATTGGCCTTCACCGAGCCTTTGCGGCCGCTCTCCGCTTTGTCGGCGAGCGCGGCGGCCAGAACTTCCGGGTTCAGCCCGGCATTGAGCAGAGCGTTCTCGGCGGCCAGGGCCCAGGAGGAAGCGCCGCTATTGTCGGCGTGCTTCACTCCGAGCTCGCCGCCGCGTATCGCGAAGATCTCTATGAATTCATTATCGCCGAAGGAGAGGGGGGCGGCGCCTTCTTCCCAGGTCAGCGAGGATTTGCGCAGAGCGCCGTAGCGGCCGGCCAAATTCTTCCAGAGCGGGTGTCCTTCATGCCGCGACTCGGCGCAAAGCGCGTCGAACAGAGCGTCGAAAATAGTGGTCTTGCCGGCTTCATTGGGGCCGGTGATGACCGTGAAAGGTCCCAGGTCCAGCCTGTCATTTTTGAATTTGCCGTAATCGGCCATTTCCAGGCGCTTTATCATTTGCCCTCCGCGAGGTGGGAGGCGAGTTCTTCAAGCCCGTACTGCCGCGCGAGCAGCCAGCGGCTGTAATCGGCGCTTTGCGCGTCTTCCGGTTCAAGCTTGTCTATTTCGGCCAGGAAAGCTTTAGTGAGACTGTTCTCGGAAAGCGCAGCGGCCACTATGGTCTCGGTATCAACGATGACCAGCCGGGCTTTGTTTTTCAGCCGCGAGCGCAGAGCTTCGGCGGAAGCTTTTGCCGCGTTCTCGTCCTCCACCACGCCGGTGAGGACCACTTTGACCAGGTCGAGCGCGGCGACCGAGCCGGAAATTTTATCGGCGGCGGCGGGGTTCACCGCGCCGGCCAGGTCCAGCGGAAGCCGGTATTCTTTAAATGACCCGGCGGACCGAAGCTCCACGTTGCGTACGTCCACGGCCGCGCCCAGCTCCACCACGCAGGCGCGACGCGGGCCCGCTTCCCGCGGATGCGCGCGCCAGACCCGGGCCGAACCGGGGTAGCAGGCCACGGCTCCGCCCAGTTTCTGCTGCCGCCCGGCGTGCACATGGCCGAGGGCGGCGTAATCGGCCCCGAGATGGGCGAAAAGGTCGTCGTCGATGACTCCGGCCCTGGAATCAGATTCCTCGTCGGGGCCTGTAAAAATGGTCGAGTTAAGCGCGTGGGCCACTACGATCCGGGGCGTCCCCGGCTTATTGGGCGGGATCTTCCAGTCGCGGTAGCCGTCGTAGCTCTCCGCGTGCGGTATGCAGATGAATTCGGCGCCGCCGGCCTCGATAAAAGAGAAAGGTTTTGCCGTGGCGAAGGCGATCGGATCGAGATTGTAGGCGGAAAGGTCGGCGGTAGCGCCCCGGGCTTCATGGTTGCCGGGAATATAGATCACGCGGCAGCCGGCTTCGGCCAGCGGCCTGAATTTAAGGCAGATCTCGGAGCGCAGCGCCTCGAAATCCCCGAAAGAGTTGAATACGTCCCCCGCAAGCACAAGCGCGGCGGCTTTCTCGGCGAGAGCCAGGGCGACTATCTCGTCCAGCACGGCATAGCAGTAGCCCTTCTCTTCCCCGTCTTCAATATGAAGGTCCGCCGCGTGGATTATCTTGGTCATTTTCTTCAGCTACCATTATATTTATTGTGAAAAGGCGGCGGCTATCTTTTTATTTATTCAGCTCGCTGATATACCAGTCCTCGACCGCTTTGCGCGCCCAGGGGGTCTCGCGCAAAAAAACAAGGCTGGATTTGACGCTTGGATCGTACATGAAGCAGCGGACGGGGATGCGCCGCCCCAACTTGCTCCAGCCATGCCGCTTGAGAAGAACGATAAGGATGTCCTCCAGCGTGATCCCGTGCAGAGGATCGCCGGGCTTTGCCGCAGGCGCCGGTTTAACCGAGCACTCGGCTATAGCCGCCGCGTAAGCGTTATCCGAGCAGCAGACGCCGAGCGGGTTGGTCTCGGCGCAGCGGCATTTAGGTACGGCGCCGGTTATCGCTTTGATCACGGCGGCCCAGCGCGTGAACCGGGTCCTGTTCGCGGCTTCCACTACCTGTGCTTTGGTGACCTTCGCGCAGTAGCAGGCGTAGACGGGCTCGGCCCCGGTCTTGAAAAATACCGGCACGGAAACATCCGCCTGTTTATAGACCAGGCCCTTCCCGTCGAAATAGACGGCGTCGCAGCCGGGCTCGCTGCAGAGAAAATATTTGCCCCCGGCGGCCGGAAGACCGGGCTTCAGAAGTTTCCGGACAGTGTCCCCGGGCACAAGGTCCACGGAGGCCTCGCCGCAAAGAGGACAGGGAAGGCCGTGCCCGTCCTTGGGCTTGCCGCAGGCGGGATCCCCGCAGGCGCAGATTTTTTGGGTCATATTTAGTTCCGGGGACACAATACTTAATTCTTGAATTAAGTATTGTGTCCCCGTAATTTACCAGTCCGTCGGCTTATAATCTTTCAGGAACTTTCCCCAGACATGTATGCCGGTATTGAAGCCGGAGATGATAGGGTCCACTATGCGCGCCGCGCCGTCAACGATATCAAGCGGCGGGTGGAAGCGGTGCTCTTTTACTTTGCGCTCGGCTATCTGGACGGGGTCCTCGTCAGTCACCCAGCCCGTGTCCACGGCGTTCATATGGATGCCGTCGGCCTGATAATCGGCCGCCGAGGTTCGCGTCATCATATTGAGCGCGGCCTTGGCCATATTGGTGTGCGGATGCCGGGTGGTCTTGAACTTCCTGTAGAACTGGCCTTCCACCGCCGAGACGTTTACGATATGCTTGTCCCGCTCCGGGCTGCGGAGCATAAGGGGCTTGAGCCGCGCATTAATGATGAAAGGAGCGATCGCGTTCACGAGCTGCACTTCAAGGAGCTCCACGGCCGGGACTTCGGCCATAAGGAGGCGCCAGGAATTCCTCTCGCGCAGGTCCACCTGCTGCAGGTCCTGGTCGAGCTTGCCTTCCGGGAATAAAGCTTTCTGGGCCGCGGTTTCTTCGGGCAGCATAGGGACCTGCGAAAGGGCCGCCGCGTGGGTCAGGCCGGGGACAGGCGAAACTCCGGGAAGAAGCGTAGAGGTCAGGGCGCCGGGCGCGCCTTCGGGGAGAATGTGATAGCCGCGCAGCCCTTCGTAAGCGCCGAGAAGTTTGCGCGCCGCCTCCGGCATATCGTTAAGCGGGCCATGTTCGCCTTCCATCATATGCGAATAGAAATCCGGCGGGCGCCGCACCGTCTGGCAGGCATTATTGATGATGAAATCGAGCCGGGAGCGGGTAGAAAGAAGGTGCCGGCAGAAAGCTTCGACGCTCGGCGTATGGCGCAGGTCCAGCCCGAAAATTTCAAGGCGGCTTCCCCAGTCTTTGAAATCCGGCTCGGCCGCGTAGCGTTTGGCCGAGTCCCGCGGGAAGCGGGTGCTGACTATAAGCTGGGCCCCGGCTCGGAGCAGCTTTATCCCGGCCTGGTAGCCTATCTTGACGCGCCCGCCGGTGAGCAGGGCGACGCGCCCGCGCAGGTCGGCGGTCTCGGTGCGCTTGAGGAAATTCAGTTCGGCGCAGGGCGGGCAAAGCTGGTCGTAAAAATTGTGGAGCTGCGAGTAGTTCTTTTTGCAGACATAGCAGTTCTGCTCTTCATGGGCCTCGCGGAACTCCGGGTTATCCGTGATTTCTTTCTGCTCGAAGCCGAGCGGCGGGTGCACATTTGGCGTGGTGAAAACGGTCTGGCGGCGGAGCTTGCGTATCCCGCTTTGGTTCAGCTGGCCCTCGGCCAGTTTTGTCTTGGCCGCTTTGCGCTGGCGCCCGTATTCCTTGACCAGCTGCCGCCGCGCGCGCGAATCCGGCCGCGAGATCTGGCCGGCCGCTTTGAGCAGCCGATGCTGTTCCTCGACGGAAACCTCGGCCAGGAGCTCGCGGTTCCCCGAGACGGCCTCGAGCAGTTCGACGGCGGCCCTTATCCTTTCGGACAAAGCGGGCTGGTTTGATTTATCTTTTTTCATTTGCGGCGGCGAATAAACGGCCGGCCCTGCGGCGGGCCATAGTCAATTTTAGCAATTTGCGGGGTCCGGCTTCCGGCCAGCGCCGGAGGAATACGGTTTAGCCGGAGGCTATTTAAGCGTCCAGTGCGTTCCGTCCGGCTTTTGTATCGCGCGCCAGGCCTTTATCACGCGCGAAGCCGCGATAGCGAGAAAAGCGGCCAGAGCAAGAAGCGCTGCGGAAAGTTCTATATGGCCCTGAAGCTTTTGCTTTCGCTTTATTTCTTCGGCTTCCGCTTTCCTGTTATGCTCCGAGCGGAGCCTTTCAGCTTCTTTATCCACCGTGGAATAGCGCTTTTCCAGGGAGGCGGAAACCGGCCGCGCCCCGCCGACTTTGATCTTTTTAGCCAGGGCCGCTTTGTTAAGGGCAACCTCGCCGTCGGCCGGGCCGCGCGGCGCCGCTTCCTGCCCCGGCTCCTGAACCGCTCCTGAGCCGGCGGAACGGAAATCTATTTTCGCGAACCATCTGCCGGGGGTATTGGAGACGAGGCGCGGGCTGGCTTCTTTTTGCCGAACCGGCCTGCCCGCGCCCCCGCGCGGAGCCGCTTTGACCAAAGCAAGGCTGTCGGCCTGGGGCGGCGCGTATTCCGGGACTACCGCCATCGGAGTTTCCTGCCGCGGCCGCTGTTCAGCGGGGGATGTTTTTTTCTCGGCGGAGATAAACCCCGGCCTGAAAGCTCCTTCATTTACGGCATAGGCGAAGCAGGCGACAAGGATCGCCGTCCAGAGAGCGGTGCGCAGAGCGAGCAGGGAAAAATATCTGCCCGGGCGCAGAGTTTTGCGCGGCCCGGTGGAAGGCAGGGCGCTTTTCCGCGCTTTATTTTCAGGCTGGTCCGTCATCTTAGGTCCCCTCGTCCTCGTCCGGGATCCTGGTGAAGGCTATACGGAGGGGGACCAAACCCGAGGATTCGTGGGTGGCGCCGTAGTGGAGGACGTCTTTTCCGAATTTATCGTTCAGCAGATCGAGGGTCTTGGTCAGCTGGTTCCGGCGCTGGTCCTCGAACAGCGAGGGGGAGTGGAAAGCTTCCGGGACCAGGCCGGACATAGCCACGCCTACGGCGAAGACCTGGCCTTGCGGCAATTCTTTCCAGAGAGTTTTGATAGCGTGGATGAAAGCCAGGGTGTCCTGCGTTTCCATCAAGCTGCAGCGGGCCTGCCAGGCGCTCTGGCCGGTGAACCGGACATAAATATTTATCCCGGAGGCGAAGAAGCCTTCTTTGCGCAGGCGGGTGGCGGCTTTATCGGTAAGTTTCTTCAGGATACGCAGCGCGCCGGCCCTGTTGCGGAGTTCAGGAGGAAGAACATGGGAGTGGCTGATAGATTTCTGCTCCGTTTCCCTGATCTCGAGGTTCTCGCCGCGCAGAAGATGCCACATCTCCCCGCCGCAGATGCTCCCCCAGGCTTTGTTCATTTCCTCCGGGCTAAGCGAGAGCAGTTTCTCCATCGTATGGATATCCTGCTTGTTCAGCCGCTCCTCGGTTTTCTTCCCGACTCCGGTGAGGTCGCGCAGCTTAAGCGGGTAAAGCGCCTGCGGCAGGTCGCAGGGCCGGATCACGGTGAAACCGTCCGGCTTTTTCATATCGGCGGCTATCTTCGCGAGATAGCGGTTCGGGCCGAGCCCGATTGAGCATTTAAGCGAAGAGCCGACTTTCTCTTTTATAGTGGCTTTGATCTTGAGCGCCAGGTCGGAGGCGACTTTTACGTCCATCTGGTAGCCGGTAAGCCGGCAGGCCATTTCGTCTATGGAGCAGGCCGAATCCACGGGCACGCAGGACTCCACGGCCTCGACGATCTTATTGTGATACCTGACATAATGAGAATGATCCCCGACGATGAACTTCATCTTCGGGCAGAGCCGCCGAGCCTCGCCAACCAGCGTCCCGGTCTTCACCCCGCAGGCCTTTCCCTCGTAGCTGACCGCGATGCAGCAGGTGCTGTCGGCAAGCAAAGGGACCACCGCCACCGGCTTCCCGCGCAAAGAGGGGTCCATCTCCTGCTCGACGGAAGCGAAGTAGGAGTTCATGTCCAGGAAAAGCCAGCTTACAAGCCGGGAGGGGTCGCTGTTTGCCATTTCGTAAATTCAGAGGAACAGGTCTTTTATCTCCACGAAATATTCATCGGGATATTCGAAGCCGCTCATCACGCAGCGGTCGAAAGGGGGGCCGTGGAAATCGCAGCCGGCCGTGACGAAAAGCTCGTGCCGCTCCGCCAGGGCGATAAGGTTTTTCGTCTCCCCGGGACTGTGCGAAGGATAAAAAGCCTCCAGCCCGTCCAGCCCCGCGTCTTTCATCGCCGCAAGGTCCGGGGTGGTCCCCGCTTTTATAGGATGAGCGAGGACGGCTTTCCCGTCCGCGCCTTTTATGACCCTTATCGCTTCTTCCACGGTAGGTCCGGCCGAAGGCTCATAAGCCGCTGCTCCCGGGGACAGAAAAAGTTTGAAAGCTTCCTTGATATCGGAGACAATTTTGCGCTGGACCATCAGGTCGGCCACCTGCCCCCTGCCCGGCGAGACCCCGCCCCGCGGCTTAAGGTCTTCGAATTTTATCTCTATGCCGAGGCAGTTCAGCTTTTCCAGCATCTTCTTTATCCTGGCCGCGCGCCTTTCGCGGAATTCCTCCAGGCTGGCCACGAAGCCCGGATCGGTCGGGTTCATCCCGTAGCCGAGTATATGCAGATTCCCGTTCTCGCGGGTGCTTATCTCCACCCCGGAGCAGTACTTTATCCCGGCTGTTTCAAGAGCGAGCCCCATCTCCGGCCAGCCGTCTATAGTATCGTGGTCGGTAAGAGAGAAATATTTTATCCCGGCGCGCGCGGCCTCGAGCGCGAGCGCCTTCGGGGCGAGCGTCCCGTCAGAATAGGTGGAATGATTGTGCAGATTAATTAAAGACATTTTTCTGGAACGAAAATCGCAGGGCCAAAAGCGCTTTTCATATATTATAGTATGCCAAAAGCGTGCCGGGTTGGAAACGGGCTTGGCATGTGGTAGGATTATGTATACCTGAATGACCAGATTTTTCAGACGCCCCCGAATTTTACTCGCCGCTTTTTTCGCGGTCATTTTCGCTTGCCCGGCTATAGCGGGCTCTCCTTCAGCCCCGGCCGCCGGCGCTTATGTGAACGATCATGCGGGCGTGATGGACCAGCAGGCCGCGGCGAAGCTTAACGGCGTCCTGGCCGAGCTGGACGCAAGCGCCAAGGCCCAGGTGGCGGTCCTGACCGTAAAAAATCTTGGCGGTTCCGATATAGAAACCTATGCGGTGGAAACTTATAAAAAATGGGGCATAGGCGATAAAAAGACCAGCCGCGGCGTTCTTCTTCTTGTAGCGGTGGAAGACCGGAAGTCCCGGATAGAAGTCGGCTATGGCCTGGAAGGGATACTTCCCGACGGAAAGACCGGGGCCATACAGGACAGGTACATGGTCCCGTATTTCAAAGCCGGCGACTATTCTTCTGGGATCGTCCAGGGCGCTATGGCCGTAGCCTCAATAATAGCGGACGACAGCGGGGTCGCTCTTTCCGGCGGTTTTTCGCGGGCCGAAGAACGCCAGCTCCCGCCTTTCACCCGCGGCCAGAAAATATTTTTCGCGATAATGCTGGTCGGCTTCATTCTTTTCTCCATACGCCACCCTTTTCTGGCTTTGTTCCTTATAAACGCGATGACCAGGGGCTCCCGCGGCGGCGGGGGCGGCTTCGGTGGAGACGGAGGTTTCGGCGGCTTCGGCGGGGGAAGCTCGGGCGGCGGCGGCAGCTCACGCAGCTGGTAGGAGAGACTATGGCTAAAATGACACCTGAAATTTTATCGGAAGAACTTAAGAAGATCTGCGGCGCTAACCTCAGCTCGGTAGTGCTGTACGGTTCCTCGGCGGCCGGCGACAAAGTGAAGACTTCCGACTATAATGTCCTGGTCGCGGTGGACCGCCTCGACGCCGAAGTCCTGACTTCCCTGACGGAGCTGTGCTCGAGCTGGGGCAGGGAAGGAAATCCCGCCCCGCTGCTCTTCGCGAAAGAGACCCTGCTGGGCTCCGCCGACGTTTTTCCCATCGAGTTCTCGGACATCATCCAGGCTAACAGGATAATTTACGGCGCGAACCCTTTCGAAGGGATGAAGATAGAGCCGGCGAATCTCAGGCTGCAGCTCGAGCATGAGCTCAAAAGCAAGCTTATCATCCTGCGCAGCCGTTTCCTGACTACGAAAGGCTCGGCGAAAGAAGTGGAAGCCCTTATGGTCTCCTCTATCTCGGCTTTCCTCACTCTCTTCAAAGCGATACTCAGGCTTTACGGGGAGAATCCGCCGGCGAAAAAAATGGAAGTCCTGCCGCTGCTCGCGAAACATATTAAAATAGACATCGAGATCTTTACCATCGTCTGGGACCTGAAAGAGGGGAAAAAGTGCCAGGACCTGACTTCGATGCAGCTTTTCAGCCGGTATCTGACGGCGGTTCAGAGCGTCACGGACTCCGTGGACCTTTGGCTGCAGAAAACGGCAAAATAACGGAAAGAGAACAGGAGAAAATCATGAAAAAAGCATTACTGATAGTTTTCGGTCTGATAGTGGTGGTCGGGCTCTGGGCCGGTTCCGGCTATAACAGGCTCGTGAATACTTCCGAGGCCCTGCCCAAGGCCTGGAGCCAGGTGGAGACCGTCCTCCAGCGGCGCTATGACCT
>CAZUQT010000043.1:0-18760 GCA_964622585.1 uncultured Elusimicrobiaceae bacterium
AGCGCTCCAAGATGGTGGTCTACGTGGACGAGATAGAATTCCTGGGCAGCCGCGGAGACTCCGAGGGCGGCGCTTCCGAGGCCGCCGAGCCGGCGGCCAAGGGCGCGAAAAGCTCCAGGGGCGCGAAGGCCGTGAAAGGCGAAGACGAGGAGAAGAGCGGCGGAATAGAAGAAGTTCCGTTCTAGGTCTTTTACGGCAGCGGGAGGCGGGTTTTTGAGGTTAAGCCTTGGGCCCGCTTCCCTTTTTTTATATAATCTAGGCCGGGTTATTATTCGGTAAATATAGAGCTATGGGTAAATAGGGATTACAATGAAAAATAAGATAGCTATATTCGCGGTAGTGGCTTTGTTGTTCGCGCCGGCGGTATCCAACGCCCGCTGGGGCACGGAATTCACCGGCGCTTCCTGGACAATGGATGGAAAAGAGGTCACCACCCTCATGCATACTTATCAGGCGGTTGCTGCCTTTTCCAGCTGGAGCATGGCCGGGAAAGTAACGGAAGGCAAATTGGGCGGTTCCGCCAGCCTTTTCATTGAGGGGAACTCCAGGGTCCGCCTGGGGGGTTCGATAGGCTATGGAGCGATGCCTGATGTAATGCTTAAGATCAGGGTAACCTCCGGTCCCAGCCCGATCATCAATCTGGATATGATAAATAAAACTACATATATCCCAGTAGATTTATATCTCAAAGGTGTCTCCAAGAGCGGGAAGTTCAGTCTGTTCGGCGGAGGCGGTGCAGATTATGTAATAGCCAAGAGCGATTATGACGAGTGGTCCGGCAGTACCGTAAAGGGTTCGTTCTCACAGAAAAAGTTGGTGCCGCATGTTCAAGCCGGGGGCGAGTTGTTCCTGGCTAAATGGATTTCGCTCAATGTCAGCGCCAAATATTTATTCAGCGCTGTCCTTGACAATTTAACAGGGGGCGTGAGCGGTTCTGGATATTCCGCGGGCAAACGCAGGCTGACCATGCAAAAATGGAGTTTAGGGGAAGTGACTAACTATCCCCTGACTTCCTCCCCGCTCGCCGCTAATGAAAGGCCGTTCAAATACGACCTTTCCGGCCTGCGTGCAAATGTCGGTTTGAAAATATACTTTAACTAGCTCCGACACGGGCCGGCGCATAAGGGGCTGCTGATCTTGTCGGCAGCCCCTTGAATTTGACCGCCCAGCACTTAAGAGGCGGAGGTTTTAAGGATAGTCATTTAGGAGTTCGGTTATGTGGCGCAGCCTGGCAATAAGTTTTTTATCTTTTCCATTTTCGGCGCTGGCCTTCCTTCTCGGGTGGGCGGCCGGGGACCTGCGTTTCGGCCTGCTTGCCGGGGCCGTGATCTTTACCGGGTTTTTCATAGCCGCGGTGGTCAATTTGTTCTTTATTAAAACCTACACCTACCTCGACGCCGCTCTGCCGCTGGCATTCTCTGTCCTCTGGTCGCTGGCGCTCGCGCCTTTCAGCTTCGGGGCCAGTCTTTTCTCCGCCCCTGCCTTCATAGGCGCCGCCCTGCTGCTCGGTTCCTGCATGGTCATAGCCAAGCGCTATCAGACCGGTATAAAGTGGCTTATTTTCCCCGCCTTTGTTTTCCTCTATGAAATGCTGCCGATAAATATTCCAGGCCCGGTGGACGACACTTTCGCCCTCGCCGGCTCCTTTGGCGTAATACTGATACAGTTCCTGCGCCGCGAACTTCCGCGGATAATAATAACCGAACTTCAGAAGCGCCCCTCGCCTTCCGGCAGATAAATGCCTGTCGAGGCTTCGCCTCGGCAGAATATTTTTTTAAGGCCAGGGGGGCTGCGTGAATTTCGGGCCCTGTCTCTTATTTAGAGCCGCCTGGCGGTAAGCCTCTTCGGCGGGAGTCGCTGGCGTCGGGTCCACATTTAATTCACGGGTCGTCTTGAGGGAGAAAAGCACGCGTTTGCGCGCGGTTTCCAGGAAGTTGTCCAGGCGCATGCGGTGCTGGCGCGTAAGGGGGGACTTGCCTTTAAGTCCGGCTGTGTAGGTTTTTATGTCCCTCAGCGCGAGCTGCGCCGCCTTGGCGAATTCGCCGTCACCCGGATAGGCTTTGCAGGTGGAATTCCTGAGGCAAAGGTCCGCGGTATTGCACCGCATCCGCAGACGGATATAGGTTTCGATAAGGTTCAGGTCCGGTTTTGGAACTCCGCCGGCCTTTTGCTGCGCGGCCAGGCCGTTAACCAGGTCCCAAAGCGCCCAGGAGGCGCCGTTAGAATACTGCAGCGCCTCGTACAGGTCCTTTCCCGCTTTGTCAGCGGCCGGCTTTACTACTTCCCTTACCGGCCGCGTGAGCATTTCCGCTATGCCGTTCGCCTGTTCCTGGCTTATGTTCTTTCTTTGGTCTTCCGCGGCAGCCGGGCCGGAAAAGAGCAGGGCGCAGGCCAGTGCCGCAGCTATAGAATATTTTTTCATTATGATCCCGTGAGAACCGCTTTTTAAGACTATAGGAAAAATAGGGGGCGGCGTAAAAGCGTTTATTGTTTGACCTTTGGACGGGGGTATGAGAGAATATAGATATGTCTTATCTCGCCGCTTTTGCTAAAGAATTTTTAAACCTTACCTGGATGGTTCTGCCCTACTTTTTAGGCGGGGCCGCCTTCGGCGCGGCGCTGGACGTTTTTGTTAAGCCGGAGTTCGCGCTGAAGCACTTGGGCGGCGGCTGGCTTTCCATGGCTAAAGCCTCCGTTCTGGGCATGGTGATGCCGGGCTGCTCCTGCGCCACCATGCCTATGGCGGACGGCCTGCGGCGCAAGGGCGCGGACCTGGGCACGGTTACAAGTTTCCTGCTTGCCTCGCCGCTGGTCAGCCCGCAGACGCTGGTCCTTACCTGGGCGGTTTTGGGCTGGAAATTCACCTTGGCCAGGGCGCTGGCGGCTTTCTTCGGGGCTATGATGGTAGGCTCGATCTTCCTGTGGCTTGAACGGAACAAACCGGGCTTCCTTGATATCCCGGCGCCTGCCCCGGAGAAAAAATGCTCTTCAGGCTGCTGCGGCGTCAAAGCTGAGGAAGAAGCGGGGCCAAGGAAGTTCTGGCCGGTCTTTATCGACATACTGAAAGACCTGGCTAAATACTTCGTGATCGGCATGGCGATAGCCAGCCTGCTTACCGTGCTCATACCGCCGGATGTTATCCCGCGCTATATCGGCTCTTCAGGCCCGCTGGCCTACCTGGCCGCCGTACTGCTGGGCGTGCCGCTTTATGTCTGCGAGGGGGAGGAGATCCCGCTGACCTTGTCCCTGCTGAAACTGGGGCTCGGCAACGGCCCGGCTTTCGCTTTCCTGCTTGGCTCCGTGGGAACCTGCATTCCCACCATGATAATGTCGCAGAAACTTATAGGCCGCCGCGGCCTTATGATCTACGCCGCCTGGTGGGTGCTTTTCGCCTTCAGCGCCGGCGTCCTGTTCAGCTTCTTCTGAGCATCGCGGCGGGAAAATAAAAAGCCGGAGGGGAACCTCCGGTTTTTTATTCTCGGCTTCTATCCCCTGATCCTGATTTATTTCATGTACGGATACCTGTAATCCACAGGCGGCGCGAGGTTTTCCTTCACCGTCCTGGCGAAGGTCCAGCGCAGGAGGTTGTGCGGCCAGCCTACTTTATCGTTGGTTCCGGAGGCGCGGCCCCCGCCGAAAGGCTGGCGGTCCACCACCGCCCCGGTGGGCTTGTCGTTTATATAGAAGTTGCAGGCGGCGTCGGCCAGCGCGGCCGAGGCTTCGGCTATGGCGGCTTTGTCCTTTGCGAATACGGACCCGGTCATTGCGTAGGGCGAGGTCTGGTCGCAGATCTTCAGCGTTTCGGCGAACTTATCGTCGTCATAAGGGAAAACGGTCATCACCGGCCCGAAGATATCGCCGCTCATGGTCTTGAACTGCGGGTCCGAGGTTTCCACTAGGGTGGGCCTTATGAAATAGCCCTGCGCTTCGCTGCAATCCCCGCCAGCGATTATTTTAGCGTCCGGAGACTTTTCGACGAGGGCCAGGAAGCCTTTTATCCTGTCGTAGGCGGTCTTGTCTATCACGGCGTTCATGAAGCAGGAAAGGTCCTCGGCGGGGCCCATTTTTATGCCGTTCGTCTGCGAGACCAGATCGTCCTTTATGACTTTCCAGAGCGAGCGGGGAATGTAGGCCCTGGAAGCCGCCGAGCCTTTCTGGCCCTGGTATTCGTAGGCCCCGCGGATCATAGCGGTTTTCAGCGCCTCCGGCTCCGCGGAAGCGTGGGCGAAAATAAAGCCTTTGCCGCCGGTATCCCCGAATACCCGCGGGTAGGATTTGTACTTGTGCAAATTGCGGACTATCGCGCTCCAGAAAGTGTTGAAGACCGGGGTGGAGCTGCAGAGGTTCAGGCCCGCGAAATCCGGGCTGTCTATCGCTTCATTGCCTACCAGGCCGGCGGGGCCCGGGACCATGTTTATCACTCCGTCCGGCAGCCCGGCGGCCTGCCAGAGCTTCATCAGGTAATAGGCGGAGAAGATCGCGCCGGAGGCCGGTTTCCAGATGACGGTATTTCCCATTAAAGCCGGGGCCATGGGGAAATTGCCGGCGATAGCCGTGAAATTGAAAGGCGTCAGCGCGAAGATGAAGCCTTCCAGCGGCCGGTATTCCAGGCGGTTCTTTTCTCCCGCCGGGGAAGTGGGCTGGTGCCCGTAGATCTGCTCGAGGTAGAAAGGATTGAAACGGTAATAGTCGGCCAGCTCGCAGACGTCGGCTTCGGCCTGCTGCGCGGTTTTTGACTGGCCAAGCATCGTGGCGGCCACCAGCGTGGAGCGCCAGGGCCCGGCCAGGAGGTCCGCCGCCTTTTGGAAGACCGCGGCCCGCTCGCGCCAGGGCGTGTTTGCCCAGCCGGGTTTCGCGGCATTTGCGGCCTCTATGGCCAGCCGCACTTCGGCCGAACCGGCCTTGTAAAAGCGGCCCAGGGTTTTTTTATGGTCGTGCGGGATAATTATATCCAGGGGTTTTCCGGCGCGGACTTCTTTCCCGCCGATAATAAGAGGAATATCGGCGGCCTGTCCTTTCAGTTCGGCCAGCTTTTTCAGCAGTTCGGACCGCTCCGGGCTGCCGGGAGCGTAATCAAGTACAGCCTCGTTTTCAGGCCTGGCTAGGTGAGTCTTTGTGTTCATCGCCGTTTCCCCTGTCCGCCGCAAAACCTTTCGTACAATATTATCAAAAAAATGGGGACAGGCTGCTTTATTAAAAGCAGCCTGTCCCCTTTACCGCTTGCTCATGAAATGTGCGGGAACTTGATGCCCTGGGCCAGCGGCGCTTTATCCGTGTAGTTGATCGTGGTCGTCTGGCGGCGCATATACGCTTTCCAGGCGTCCGAGCCGGATTCGCGTCCGCCGCCGGTCTCTTTTTCGCCGCCGAAAGCCCCTCCCACTTCGGCCCCGCTGGTCCCGATGTTCACATTGGCTATCCCGCAGTCGGAGCCTTCGGCCGAAAGGAACTTCTCCGCCTCACGCATATTATTTGTGAAGATGGACGAGGACAGCCCCTGCGGAACGCCATTGTGCATCGCCAGCGCTTCGTCCAGGCTTGAATAGCTCATAACATACAGGATGGGGGCGAAGGTTTCTTCCTGCACGATCTTATAATCGTTCTTCGCCTCTATCACGCAAGGCTTCACATAGCAGCCGCTTTCATAGCCTTTACCTTCCAGAACTCCGCCTTCTACCAGCATTTTGCCGCCTTCGGCTTTGGCTTTTTCTATGGCGGAGAGATAATCCTGCACCGCTTTGGCGTCTATCAGGGGCCCCACGTGATTATGTTCGTCCAGGGGGTCGCCGATGCGCAGCTGCTTGTATGCTTTTTTTATATTCGCAAGCGTTTTTTCGTAAACGCTTTCATGCACTATCAGTCGCCGGGTGGAAGTGCAGCGCTGCGCGGCCGTGCCTACCGCGCCGAATACTGCCGTCGGTATCAGCAGGTCCAGGTCGGCGTTCTCTGTTACGATTATCGCGTTATTGCCGCCCAATTCCAGGATGCTGCGCCCGAAGCGCGCGGCGACCGTGGAAGAGACGTGGCGGCCGATGCGCGTGGAGCCGGTGAAGGAGACCAGCGGTATGCGTCCGTCATTGTTTATCATATCGCCGGCCGGGTTGCCGCAGACCAGCGTGCTTATCCCGCCCGGCAAATTATTCGATCTCAGCACTTTGCCGATGAGCTGCTGGCAGGCCACCGCGCAAAGCGGGACCTTGGAGCTTGGTTTCCAGATAGCGACGTCCCCGCAGACCCAGGCCAGGGCGGAGTTCCAGGCCCAGACGGCCACGGGGAAATTGAAAGCGCTTATGACCCCGACCACGCCCAGCGGATGCCACTGCTCGTACATCCGGTGCCCGGGGCGCTCGCTGTGCATTGACAGGCCGTAAAGCTGGCGCGAGAGGCCGACGGCGAAATCGCAGATGTCTATCATCTCCTGCACTTCGCCCATGCCCTCCTGGAGGGATTTGCCCATCTCGTAAGAGACCAGCGCGCCAAGTTCTCTTTTCATCGCGCGCAGTTCCGAGCCGAACTGCCGCACTATCTCGCCGCGCGCCGGGGCGGGCATGGTTCTCCAGGTCCTGAAAGCTTCAACATTCGCTTCCATCGCCTCCTTATAATTGGCGGCGTCGGCCGTCCCCACGGAACCGAGCAGCTTCCCGTTGACCGGCGAGTAGGACTTGATCAGCGGCCCGCCGGCTTTCAGCGCGCGGCCGCCTATCCAGACGCCGCTTTGGGTCTCTTTGATATTAAAGGTCTTCAGAACTTTTTCGAGGGATGTGTTCATTGTCGCAGCTCCTTGAATTATTGCCGTCGTCATTTTTCCTCCATGAAGGCGTATTTGTAATTGACCGGCGGTACGAAATTCTCTTTAACCGTCCTCGGCGAGGTCCACCTCATCATATTGATCAGGGAGCCGGCTTTGTCATTGGTCCCGGAGGCACGCGCGCCGCCGAAAGGCTGCTGGCCGACTACCGCGCCGGTGGGTTTGTCGTTGATGTAGAAGTTCCCAGCCGCGTGCTCTAGCAGCTCCTCGGCTTTCAGCACGGCCGCGCGGTCCTGGGCGAATATAGCGCCGGTCAGGGCATAGGGGGAGGTAACGTCGCAAAGGAGCAGCGTCTCTTCATACTTCCCGTCCTCGTAGACGAAAACCGTCATCACCGGACCGAAGATCTCCTCTTCCATGGTCCTGAACTTCGGGTTCGTGGTCTCTATAAGCGTGGGCTGTATGAAATAACCTTCGGAGTCGTCGCAGCCGCCGCCGGCAAGTATTTCGGCGTCGGGGGCAGCCTTGGCGAAGTCTATGGATCCCTTTATGGTCCTGAACGCTTCTTTGTCTATAACCGCATTGAAGAAATTGGTGAAGTCCTCCGCCGGGCCCATCTTTATCCCTTTGACCTGGGCGACCAGGTCGTCCTTTATCCCGTTCCAGACCGAGCGTGGCACATAGGCGCGGCTGGCCGCGGAGCATTTCTGGCCCTGGTATTCATAAGCGCCGCGCACTATGGCGCATTTAAGGGCTTCCCGGTCGCAGGACTCATGGGCGAAGATAAAATCTTTGCCGCCGGTCTCGCCAACCACGCGCGGGTAGCCCCGGTATTTGCTGAAATTGCCGGTGATGGTCCGCCACATACCGTTGAAGACCCCGGTGGAACCGGTGAAGTGCAGGCCCATAAGGTCGGGACTGTCTATGACGGGGTTCCCGACTTCCGCGCCGGAGCCGGGCAGCATATTGATGGCTCCGTAGGGGACTCCGGCCGCCTGCCAGAGCTTCATTAGGAAATAGGCGGAATAGACGGCGCTGGAGGCCGGCTTCCAGATAACGGTATTGCCCATAATCGCCGGGGCGGTCGGCAGATTGCCGGCTATGGAGGTGAAGTTGAAAGGCGTCACGGCGAAGACGAACCCTTCGAGCGGCCTGTAGTCGAGGTAGTTCCAGCTCCCCGAAGGCGAGAAGGGCTGCTGGTCGTAGATCCGCTCCGCGTAATAAGTGTTGAAGCGGTAGAAATCCACCAGCTCGCAGGCTGAATCGATCTCGGCCTGGTAAGGATTCTTGGATTGCCCCAGCATTGTGGCGGCATTGAGCGTCTGGCGCCAGGTGGTAGCGAGCAGCTCGCCGGCTTTAAGGAAAATGGCGGCCCGCGCATGCCAGGGCATCTTGCCCCAGGTCCTGCGGGCTTCGGCGGCGGCTTTAAGCGCCAGCTCCACCTCCGCGGGGCCCGCTTTGTGGTAGCGGCCTATCAGCTTTTTATTCTCGTGCGGGGCGAAGATGTCGGCGGTGCGGCCGGTGCGGATCTCTTTGCCGCCTATTATAAGGGGTATATCTATTATCTGTCCGCGCAGTCCGGCAAGTTTAGCTTTAAGTTCCGCGCGCTCGCGGCTGCCGGGAGCGTAGTCCAGCAGCGGTTCATTGACGGGCTTCGGGACCTGGAAAATAGTGTTCATTTTGTCCTCTCCGGAAACGGTCCTATTATGTTAACAGTTCGCGGAAGATTAGTATAATTCATAGTATTCATTACAGGCATGAAAGGAATTCAATATGGCGCTCAATCTCTACCAGCTTAAAGCTTTCTTCACCGTCGCGCAGACCCGCAACTTCACCGAGGCGTCCAAAAGGCTGTATCTCACCCAGTCCGCGGTCAGCCACGCGGTGAACAAGCTGGGCAAAAGCGCCGGCGACGAGCTCTTTAACAAGACCTCGAAGGGGCTGGAGCTGACGGAAGCGGGGAGGATACTCTATAATGCCTGCGAGACGGTTTTCTTCGAGATCGAAAAAGCCGAGGAACACCTTGCGGCCGTGAAAAACAAGAACCTCGGGCTGATACGCCTGGGCGCCACGGTCGAGTTCGGTACCACGCTGCTGGTGAAATACCTTAAGGTCTTCATAGAGAAAAATCCGCGCATCCACATAGACTTCCAGTTCCGCCATGAACTGCTCAAGCCTCTCCTGAACGAAGAGCTGGACGTCATAATCGACTGTACCGAGCACGATTCGGGGGAACTCCTGAAAACCCCGCTTTTCCGCGAGGAATACGCGGTGATAGCTTCGCCCGGCTATTTGCGGAAGCACAGGATCCGGCAGCCGGCCGACCTGGCCGGCCATAATATCCTTTCGATGGACAAGGAAGGGAAGTGGTGGGGGAATTTCCTGAACGCTCTGCCCGCGGCCGGGCGCCCCGAGCTGTCGCCCGTCACGGAAATGAACCATATCAGGGCCATGATCAATGCCGCCATCGAGGATCTTGGCGTGGGCTTCGTGCCGAGATACTGCGTGATGAAAGAGCTGAAAGCTAAAACCCTGGCCGACGTCTTCCCCAAGCTGAAGCTTTTTGAAGGCAACTTCTATATCTACCAGAAAGCTAAAAGGGCGGGCCTGGAAAGGCACCGCAGCCTGGTAGAGTACCTGAAAAATATTAAAAGCACCCACCTCGAGCGGGCTTAAGCGCCGCAGGAATAATATTCATGCGGGCTATGAAAATTGTGAATAATGACGGGAAAGGCAAATTTTATACGATTGAGTTGCGGCTTGCCTTCTATAACGAGGAGAAACGATGATTATTAGATCGCTGGGTTTATGCGCGGCGCTGGTGGCTGCGGGACTGCCGGCCTTTGCTCAGGAGGCCTCCACGGCCGCGTCCGTCTCGAACAGCTTTTTTGAACAGGGTCCCGGTAAAGAATACGCGCTCAAAACCGTTTACGTGGGCGGCGAGGTTGAAAATCCCGGTACCGTGGAGCTGGCATCCCTGCCGGTGAGGGACCTGGCCGTGAAAGAGCTGGGTTTCGCTGAAGGGAAGCCACAGTTCAAAGGCGCTTATTTCTTTTCGGGTTATTCTCTTTACGATATCTTGAAAGCGAAGCCGGTAAAAAAAGCCGGCGGGGATTTCCACCCGGAAGTGGACCTTTTCGTGGTAGTTGAGAACGACAAAGGCGATAAAGCCGTGTTCAGCTGGGGGGAGATCTATTACGCGCGGAATAACTTCAACGCGCTCATCTATAAGTCCGCGCGCTCTATAACCACCGGCAGAAAGCACGACTGGCCGCTGCCGGAGGAGTCCCGCCTGGTCTGTTCCGATGATCTTTATAATACCCGCTTTATAGCCAATCCGTCTAAGATAACCGTCAGGTCCGCCCCGGGCGATTACCCCGGGGAGAAGCACGCGGACGCTTACACTGAGAAATTCAAGATAGTGTCCGGTGGGAAGACCGGGACCATAAAGGACCTGGAGAAGCTGGCCGGAAAACGCGCTTTTGTTTATACTGGTTACGGCCATGGCAGCGGGTACAAGAGCTTGAAATCAGGAGAAGGTTTTATTTTCAAGGACATCCTCGCGAAAACAGCCGGGATAGCCCCGCAGGATTCCGGCTCCGCGCTGGTGGTAGTTTCGGCCGGGGACGCTTACCGCGCCGCTTTCAGCCTGTCCGAGATAATCAACCGTGGCGACAATGCCGATCTCCTGCTGCTGGAAAAAGGCAAGGACGACGGCGGCCGCTTCGCGCTTTATTCCGCGCCGGATTTCTTCGTGGACCGCAATGTCAGCTCGGTGGCCAAAGTGGAGATCCTGAAAATATAAATTTGCCGTAAAATTCTCTGGAGGTAAATCGTGAACAACAGGATAATCGCAGCGTTAGTGGGTTTGCAGTTCTTGGCCGTTCCCGCTTCGGCGCAAAGCGCCAAGCCGGCCGGCTGGAAGACCAGTTTTGGCGCCGAGGAGCGCCTGCGCGTCGAGAGAAGGGGGAATTTCGACTTTAACGACGCGATCAACGACAATGCGGGCGTTTCGTTCCAGCGCTTCAAGCTGAACGCGAAAGCCGAACTGCCGGGGAAATTGGAGCTGTTCGCCGAAGGCATGGATTTGCGGGACGCCCATGAAGACCTGGCGAAAGCGGCGCAGAAGGACAAAGCGGACCTGCACCAGGCTTACGCGGCGGTCAAGGGCAAGCCCCTCGGCTTACCACTCGAGCTTAAAGTCGGCAGGCAGGAGTTCAAATACGGCGCGGGGCGCCTGATCTGGGCCGCTACCTGGAGCAACAGGATAAACCACTTCGACGCTGCCGTGCTCAAGTATAAGTCAGGCGGGCTTTCGGCCGACTTTTTCTACGGCGCGCGCGTCACTTACAATGAATACGACTGGAACGAGCCCAACCGGCACGATATTATCGGCGGAACATATGTAAGCTACCGGAAAAACAAGGAAGCGCCGCTGGTAGAGGGCTATTTCCTGTCCAACTACGACAGCTCCAATATGTCCACGCTTAACAGGCGCACCGTCGGAGTGCGCGGGCAGTACACCCTGCCCGGCGCCGTAGTCTGCGAGCTGGAGCTGCCCTACCAGTTCGGAAAAAGTTCGCAGAAGAACGTTTACGCTTCCGCTTTCCATTTGGACCTGAGCCGCGAGTTCAAGCGCGCCTGGAGCCCGAAAGTGACGGCCGCGTATAACTACGCAAGCGGCGACAAGAAGCCGACGGATTCCGTGAATAATGTCTTTATCCCGCTTTACCAGAGCACGCATGACCCTTACGGCGTGATGGACCTGTTCCGCTGGCAGAACATGAAAGAAGGCGCCCTGGAGCTTTCCGCGAAGCCCGTAAAAGCGGTGAAGCTGACCGCCGGGCTCAATTACTTCTGGCTGGCGCAGGCCAAGGATTCCTGGTATGACTCTTCCGGCAAGAAGCTCCGCACCCGCGCGGCCGGTACCGCCGGAACCTATGTGGGCAGGGAAGCTTCGCTGCTCGCGAAATGGGAGATGTGCGCGAACGCCGCCCTGGACGCCGGCTACGCGCGCTTCTTTACCGGGTCCTATGTGAAGAATACCGGCAAGCATGACGACGCAGATTGGGCTTTTGTTCAGCTCAGCGTTAAGATCTGAGTTCGCGTGAAGATCAAAGGAGAAATAATATGTTTAAAAAATTAATTGCGGGTTTATGTCTTGCTGTCCTTGTCTCCCCGTCTTTCGGCGGCGAGGCGAAGTCGGACGCGAAGCCGGTCAAGAACAAGACCATAATACTCGGGACGACCACCAGCGTGCAGGACACCGGTCTGCTGGACGTGCTCATAGCCGCTTTCCAGAAAAACTCAGGCTATACGGTGAAAGCGGTTGCCGTGGGTTCCGGGCAGGCGATACAGATGGGGAAAACGGGCGAGGCCGACCTCCTCTGGGTGCACAGCCCCGACGACGAGAAGCAGTTCGTGGCGGAAGGGTACGGCACGGACAGGACCACGTTCATGCACAATGACTTCGTGGTGCTGGGCCCGGCTTCCGACCCGGCCGGCATAAAGGGCGAAAAGAAAGTCGCCGACGCTTTCGTGAAGATAGCGGCCAGCGGCGCGCTGTTCATCTCCCGCGGGGACAAGTCGGGGACGCACAAAAAGGAACTTAAGCTGTGGGAAGCGGCCAAGGTAAAGCCCGCCGCCGATAAATATATAGAAGCGGGGCAGGGCATGGCCGCCGTAGTCGGGATGGCGAACGAAAAACAGGCCTATGTC
Organism: uncultured Elusimicrobiaceae bacterium; assembly: GCA_964622585.1. GTDB lineage: Bacteria > Elusimicrobiota > Elusimicrobia > Elusimicrobiales > UBA9959 > UBA9959. The sequence goes on from CAZUQT010000043.1 coordinate 12,464, forward strand.
CTGGCCGACAGGTCCACCTATCTGTCGCTTAAAAAGAACATCACCCTGACGATACTCTCCGAGGGCGATGAGGGTCTGCTGAACCGCTACAGTCTCATTCTGGTAAACCCGGAGAAATCGCCGAAGGTGAACGTGGAGGGGGCGAAAGCTCTTTTCAACTTCCTGCTTTCGAAAAAAACGAAGAAGATCGTGGAGAAGTTCGGCGTCGATAAATACGGAAAGCAGCTGTTCTTTTACGATTACGCGGCGAAGTAACTGGGGCTATGCGTGGGGTTCGGGACGGCACGGGAGCCGGAACGCAAAATCGGCGTCGCGCACCGTGCGCGCGCCTGCTGCTCAAGAAAGTGGCCGACGCGGCCACGCAGGCTTTCCGGCGCTTACGCAAGCCTCGCCTTCCGAGGAGCTTTTGCTAACCCGGCCCCCGCACCGTCCCTCCAGGAGCAATTAAGATAGTCCCGTTATATTTTGTAAAATATAACGGTGAAAATTAAGGTAAAGATCGGGCTGAGGGACGCGGCGGACAGGCCTTTCATGGGGATCGGTCCGGCCTGGCTGCTGCGGGGGGTGGAGAAGGCCGGGTCTTTGAACTTGGCCGCGAGGGACATGGGGATGTCCTATTCCAAGGCCCACAAGCTGGTTAAGACGCTTGAGGCGGCGCTTGGGTACCCGGTTCTGTCCAGCGCCAGGGGCGGAAGCAGCCGCGGAGGCTCTTCGCTTACACCGCGCGGGCGGAAGTTCGTCGAGCGCTATGAAAAGCTGGACGCCGCAGTGAAGGCGCAGGCCGAGAAGCTCTTTGAAAAAACTTTTCCGGGAGGGGTGGTCAAATGAAGACCATCCCGCTATCTTTCGCGCCGCGCGAATGGGCCGGGGCTTTCGGGGACCTGGGGATAAGCGTGCCGGTGCTGCTCGCTCTTTCAGCTTCCGGGGCGTTGGACCTGAGCCGCGCGCTTCTCCTTTTCGGTTCTGTTTATATTTGCGCCGGGCTTTATTTCCGCATACCGCTGCCGGTGCAGCCTCTCAAAGCCGCCACGGCGGTGGTTATCGCGCGGGGCCTGGGGGGCGTGGCGCTCAAGGCCTGTTCGCTGTGGATAGCGGCGATTTTTATAATTCTTTCTTTGACAGGGCTCTCTGAAAAGCTTAACCGGATCTTTACCAGGACTATCGTACGCGGTATACAGTGCGGCGTAGGGCTCCTGCTTTTCAGGGCCGCTTATAAACTTCTTTTTTCGGCGCCGCAGGCCGCGGTCGTCCTGCCGCTTAGCGCCGGCTTTCCCGGCCCGGGTGAGATGTGGATGGCCCTGTGGGTTCTGGTGATACCCCAGCTGCCTCTTACTCTGGGGAATTCGGTGGCCGCCACCTGCGAGGTCAGCCGCGAATATTTCGGGGAGGGCGCCGCCCGCGTGGACCCTTCGCGCGTTTCGCTCTCTATCGGTATTTCAAATCTGGTTTCGGCGGTTTTCGGCGGTCTGCCGGTCTGCCATGGTTCTGGCGGGGTTACGGCCCACCACAAGTTCGGGGCCAGGACCGCGGGCGCGACTATAATAATGGGAACTGTGTTGATAATCCTTTCTCTCTCCCTGGGCTCGGCCGGGTCTTCCGCCGTTTTGGAGGCCATCCCTTCCTGGCTGCTTGCCGCTCTGCTCGCTTATACCGGCCTTCTGCATACGAAGCTGATTTTTGACCCGCAGGCCAGCCTGCCCCTGGCGGCCGCGATGGGCCTGGTCGGGATCGTTACCAACAATCTTTCATACGCCCTGGCGCTTGGGCTCGCGGTTGAAGCGGCAAGGAAATTCAGCGTAGTGGGCTGGCGCCCGGATAAAGCGGCGGTCTAAAGAAGCATGGAATTTATAATAGACGGTTTCCTGAAAGGCCTTTCCCTGATCTTTAACGGGGACGCGGAAGTTTATTCCATCGTAAAACTTTCCCTGTCCGTTTCTATTCTCGCCACGGCGGTTTCCGTGGGCGTAGGCGTGCCGCTCGGCAGCCTTATCGCTATAAAGAAATTCCCCGCAAAAAAGATAGTCATCTCGCTGGTAAATACCGGGATGGGCCTGCCGCCGGTGGTGGTCGGGCTGATGGCAATGCTCCTTCTCTCCAGGAACGGCCCGCTTGGTTTCCTGGGCTGGCTGTATACTCCGGCCGGCATGGTCCTGGCGCAGGTCATCATTGCCACTCCGGTAGTTACCGGGCTTTCCCTCTCGGCGATGCAGAGCCTCGACCGAAGGTTCTATCTCCAGATGCTCACGCTCGGCGCGGGGCAATGGCAGGCGCTTTGGGTCTGCCTTAAGGAACTAAAACTTTCGATACTCGCCGCGGTGATAGCCGGTTTCGGCAGCATTATCTCCGAGGTGGGCGCGGTGATGATAGTAGGCGGCAATATCAGGCACCAGACGCGAGTTCTGACCACCGCCACGGTGATGGAAACCCATATGGGGAATTTCGACAATGCCATCGCCCTGGGCCTTATTTTGCTTGGGCTCACTTTCCTTATAAACATTGCGCTGACTTTCATACAGCAGCAAAAGGCGCGGGCCGAATGATAAAGCTCAGGAACCTTGATTTCAGCCTGCCTTCCGGCTTCGCGCTGCGCATCGATTCCCTCGATATCCGCGAGGGAGAAGTCTTCGCCGTGATCGGCCCTAACGGCGCGGGAAAGACGACCCTCCTTAACATCCTCGCGCTCCTGCAGGAGGCGAAGCCCGGCGCCCTCGAGATAGGCGGGATCGACGCCCTGGCCGCTTCGGACAGGACCAGGCTCCGCCGTTCTATGTCCTACCTTTTCGCGCGCCCGTATCTGGTGAACGATACTGTTTACAAGAATGTGGCGCTCCCGCTCAGGTTCCGCGGCGAAGCGGACTCGGGGCAGGTGGCTGAAATGCTGGAGGTCTTCAAGATAGCTTATTTGCGGGACCGCAATGCGACCCAGCTCTCGCAGGGAGAGCGGCACCGCGTTTCCCTGGCGCGGGCTTTCGTCACCCGGCCGCGCCTGGTGCTGCTGGACGAGCCTTTCTCAAGCCTGGACGCGCGCGCCAAAGAGGCCATCATCGGCGACCTGCGCAGGATAACCAAAGCGGCAAAAACGACCGTGGTACTGGTTACCCAGGACCAGGAGGAGGCGCTCGCGCTGGCCGACGTCCTGGCCGTCATAAAAAGCGGGCGCCTGCTTCAACACGGGAAGCCGCAGGAAATATTCGCGCGCCCCGCTTCGAAGGACGTCGCTGATTTTGTGGGCGTGGAAACCCTGCTGGATGGCGAGGTAAAGGCCAAAAGTGATAATCTTTGTTCGGTAAGCGTCGGCGCGGCCACGCTGGAAGTAGTGTCCGAATGCGCGGTCGGGGATAAAGTTCTGCTCTGCGTCAGGCCGGAGGCCGTTTCCGTTTCGAAGGCGGCGGAAGCCAACAGCATGCGTAACCATTTCAGGGGAAAGATAATTTCAATCGAACCCTGGAGGCTCGAATACAGACTTTCAATGGATTGCGGTTTTAACCTGATAGCCGCCGTCACCAAACGGTCGCTGGATGAGATGGGCCTTAAGCCCGGAGACGAACTGTTCGCCTCTTTCAAGGCCACGGCAGCGCACCTGGTAAGGAGATAGCTTATGATAACTTTTGAAGAAGCGATGTCGACGGTTTTAAAGAACGCGAAGCCGCTGCCGGCGTCGGCGGTAAGAATAGAGGACGCCGTGGGACGGGTCCTGCTCGAGGATATCCGCTCCGGCATCGAGATGCCGCCTTTCGATAAATCGGCAGTGGACGGTTACGCGGTAAAGAACGCGGAAGCCGAAAAGGGCCAGCCTCTGCGCAATGTCGGCCTGATCCAGGCCGGGGATATTTTTAAAGGGAAAGTAGGGCCGGGGCAGTGCGTCAAGATAATGACGGGCGCGCCCCTGCCCCCGGGCGCCGACAGCGTGATCATGGTGGAGGACAGCTCGGAGGCCGACGGTTTCGTGAAGTTCCTTAAACCCGCCGGGAAAGGAATGAACGTCTGCGAGCGCGGCGAGGATATAAAGAAAGGCCAGCCGATCCTGGCAGGCGGGACCGTTATTTCGATCTCCCACATAGCCGTGCTGGCCGCCGTCGGCCGCAGCCATATCAAAGCCGGGACGCTGCCGAAAGTTTCGCTTGTAAATACCGGCGGCGAGCTGGTTCCTCCCGGCCAAAAGCTCGGCAAGAACCGTATCTACAACAGCAATGGTCCCATGCTTTCGGCCATGCTGAAGACGGACGGGATAGCCGCCGGGGCGGTTATCGTGCGCGACCAGGCCCGGAGCCTGAAAGCGGCTTTTTCTAAAGGCCTTAAGGCCGACATCATGCTCATCTCCGGCGGAGTCTCCATGGGCGATTTTGACCTGGTGCCCAGCATCCTGAAGAGTCTGGGCGTGAAATGCCTTTTCCATAATGTGCGGGTCAGGCCCGGCAAGCCTATGTTCTTCGGCGTAAAAGGCCGCAAACTCGTGTTCGGCATCCCCGGCAACCCTCTTGCGAATTTCATGGCCTACCTGGCTTACATCCGCCCCTCCATCCGCAGGATGTCGGGCAGGAAAGACTACGCTCCCGAATTTAAAACCGGCGTTTGTTCCGGCAAGTTCGAGCCGAAAACCCCGCGGCGCGCTTTGGTTCTTTCCGCCGTGCGCGCGGATACCTGTTATTCCCTTACTGAAGTTTCGAATAACGGCTCCGCCGATATCCTGGCCCTGGCCCGGGCCGGCGGCTTCACGATGATAAAAGAGGGCGGTTCGCTGAAGAAAGGCGAGAAAGCCAAATTCCTTACATGGCAATAGACTACCTGCGCCTGTCGCTTACCGACAGGTGCAATTTGAACTGCATCTACTGCACCCCGCTTGAAAAAAAAGGGTTCCTCACTCACGACGAACTGCTCCGCCACGAGGAGATCGCCCGCGCCGCCGCCGCCTTCGTCGGCGCGGGGGTTAAGAAAATCCGCCTTACCGGCGGCGAGCCGCTTCTGCGCAAGAACATCGTCGGCCTGGTGAAGATGCTCAAGGCCATCCACGGTTTGAAGGAACTTGCGATGACCACCAACGGCGTGCTTCTGCGCGACCTGGCCGGCCAGCTGCGCGAGGCCGGCCTGGACCGCGTCAATATCAGCCTGAACACACTCAACCCGGCCACCTACGAGCGGATAACCGGTTCGGCGGCGCTGGAGGACGCCTGGGACGGCCTGATGGCCGCCCTGAAAGGCGGTTTCTCCGAAGTGAAGCTGAACGTCGTGGTAATGAAAGGCGTCAACGAAGCCGAGATCCGGGAATTCGCCCGGCTCTCCAAGGATTTCCGCCTGTCCGTGCGGTTCATAGAATTCTTCCCCACGAACAAGCGTTCGGTAAACCTGGCGCACGCCCTGTTCTCCACGGCCGAAACAAAAAAGGTCGTGGAGCAAGCCTACGGGCCGCTTACCGAACTCCCGCCAGGCCGCGGCACCGGCCCGGCCCGTGTTTACAAACTGACCGGCGCCAAAGGCAAAATAGGCTTTATCAGCGGCCGCAGCGACTATTTCTGCGGCTCCTGCAACCGTTTGCGCATGGACTGCACGGGCAAAGTCTACCCCTGCCTCTTCTCCCCGTCCACCCACAGCCTGCGCGACCTCCTGCGCTCCGGCGCGGAAGAAGCCGTCCTGGTGGACTATATCAAAAAGATATTTTTAGTAAAATCTGACTATAAGAAAGACTCGCCCTCCGCCGGAAACATAGAAATGAGCAGCCTGGGCGGATGAAGAAGCCGGGAATCGAGAATCGGGGAAAATTTATGATAGATGTCGGCGCGAAAAAAGATACTAAAAGAATCGCCAAGGCGCAGAGCTATATAAAGCTGAACGCTGAAATAATCGGCCTTATAAAGGCCAATAAGATCCCGAAGGGCAATGTCCTCGAAGCCGCCCGCTTCGCCGGCATCCTCGCCGCCAAGAACACCGCCGGCCTCCTCCCGCTCTGCCACAACCTCCCCCTGAATTTTGTGGGCGTAGATTTCAAAATAGACAAAACCGGCGTCCTCATAAACACCGAAGCCCGCTGCACCGGCAAAACAGGCGTAGAAATGGAAGCCCTCGTCGCCGCCAGCGTCGCCGCCCTCACCATCTACGACATGTGCAAAATGTTCGCCCAGAACCTGGAAATCAGCGAAGTCTTTTTGCTCGAGAAGCTAGGCGGCAAAAGCGGCCACTACGTAAAGAAATAAGAGTCGGGGAGCGGGGATCAGAGAGGATAGCATTAGCGTCCCTGACAAAGTTTGCGGAGGGGTGGCAAGGGTATGGGTTCGGAGCGACCTCTCGGGATGGAGCGAAGCG